>DATGKD010000084.1:0-17013 GCA_035294855.1 Acidimicrobiales bacterium | reverse complement strand
CCCGCCGCCGCCCGACAGCGATGCGCCCGGGCGCCGCGAACGTCGCGGCGCGGGTCGGGGCGCGTCGGCAGCGGCGAGGACCGACGGTCGAGCCGCGCACGACGGCGTCGCCAAGGTGAAGGCCGCCACCACGGGGACGATGACGCCGAGCGCCGGTGACCCGGGGCGGGCGGGCGACATGGCTCGGACGCTGGGCCTGTTCGCCGGCCGCGCCGCGCGGCGCATGCCGCGGGACTCCGGTGAGCTCGCCGACCAGGCCCGCGAGGCGGGCCGGCGCGCCGCTCGTGTGCACCGGGCGCTGCGCACGCGCAGTCGCCCATGACGCGGGCGGGACTCGTACCCGCGTGACGCGGTCGTGACCGGCGACGTCCTCGACCTGGCCGACCGCCTCTGGCGCGGCGTGGTCGACATCACCGAGGTGCACCCCGTGGGCGGCTACCTCGGCGGACTGGCCGAGCTCGACGCGGGCGTGGCGTTCGTGGCCTCCTTCGCCAACGTCTCGGCGGTGGCCACCGACGACGGGCTCGTGCTGGTCGACACGGGATCGAGCTTCGTGGCGAGCGCCGTGCACGAGACGCTTCGGGCTTGGTCACCCGCGCGGCTCAACACCGCGGTGTACTCCCACGGGCACATCGACCACGTCTTCGGCGTGCCGGTCTGGGAGACCGAGGCCGAGGAGCAGGGATGGCCCCGCCCCGTCGTCGTCGCCCACGAGGCGTTGCCCGCCCGTTTCGACCGCTATCTCTTCACCGCGGGTTACAACGAGGTCATCAACCAGCGCCAGTTCGGCGTCCCCGGCTTCCGGTGGCCGACGGAGTTCCGCTATCCGGACCGCACCTACACCGACGACCTCACCCTCGACGTCGGCGGCCGCCGGTTCGACCTGCACCACGCGCGTGGCGAGACCGACGACCACACCTGGACCTGGGTGCCGGACGCCAAGGTGCTCTGTGCCGGCGACTTCTTCATCTGGGCGTCGCCCAATGCGGGCAACCCCCAGAAGGTGCAGCGCTACCCCGCCGAATGGGCCGCCGCCCTGCGGCGCATGGCCGATCTCGGGGCGGAGGCTCTGCTCCCCGGCCACGGTGTGCCCGTGGTGGGCGCGCCGCGTGTCGCCCAGGCGCTCACCGAGACCGCCGAGCTCCTCGAATCGCTCGTGTCGCAGACCGTCGCCCTCATGAACGAGGGCGCGCGCCTCGACCAGGTGGTGCACGAGGTCCGCGCCCCCGCGCACCTGCTCGACCGTCCCTATCTGCGACCGGTGTACGACGAGCCGGAGTTCGTGGTGCGCAACCTGTGGCGGCAGTACGGCGGGTGGTGGGACGGCAACCCCGCCGCCCTCAAGCCCGCGTCCGAGGCGGCCCTCGCGTCCGAGCTGGCCGAGCTGGCGGGAGGGGCGTCGGTCCTCGCCGACCGCGCGCTCGCGCTCGCCGACGCGCCCGTGGTGGACGCCGACGCGGACCAGAAGCTCCGTCTGGCGGGCCATCTCGCCGAGCTGGCCGCGCTCGCCGCGCCCCGGGACCCGGGCGTGCACCGGGCCCGGGCGACGGTGTTCGCCCGGCTCGCCGAGCAGGCCACATCGACCATGGCCAAAGGGGTGTTCACCTGGGCCGTCCGGGAGTCCGAGGGGCTCGCCGACACCCCCGGGCCGGCTTCTCACTGACCTCCCTCCCAACTACTTCCCGGCAGGGGAGGTTGGGTAGTGTCACCCGCTGTGAGCCCCCCCGCCGCGGACACGAGCCGATCGGCCGCGTCGCGCCTCCGGCGACGCGCCCTCGGCGTCCTCGTGGCCGCCGGTGGCGCGGTGGTGCTCGCCGGGTGCCAGGTGCCGACGTTCGACGGCTACCGGGGCTCCACGAAACAGGCGCGCGACGAGTTCAGCCTGTACGCGGGCACGGTCATCGCCGGCATCGTGCTGGCGGTCATCGTGGGCGGCCTGATCCTGTGGTCGGTGTTCCGCTACCGCAAGCGCCCGGACACCGACACCATCCCCCGCCAGTTCCAGTACCACATCCCCCTGGAGATCATCTACACCGTGGTGCCGGTCATCATCGTGCTCGTGATCTTCGGCTTCACGGTGGTGGCCGAGAACCGCATCGACGCGGTCGCCTCCACCCCTCCGCTCACCGTCAAGGTGAGCGCCTTCCAGTGGGGCTGGCGGTTCGAGTACTGCCCGCCCAAGGAGAGCTGCTCGACGTCGTATGCCGGCCACGGGGTCACGGTGACCGGCGAGACGACCACCGACCCCGATCCGGTGGGGCTGAACGGCAACCAGTGCGCACCGGCCGTCGACTGCCTCGGCCCCGGTCTCGTCCTGCCGGCGGGCCAGGAGACGACGATCAACCTGGTGTCATTGGACACCATCCACGGCTTCTACGTCCCGGCCTTCAACTTCAGCCGGTACGCGCAGCCCGGCTACGACGGCCAGAGGTTCGACCTGACGCCCCTCCACACGGGCATCTTCCGGGCTCAGTGCACCCAGCTGTGCGGGCTGTACCACTCGCTCATGTTCTTCCACGTCGTGGTGCTGCCGCCTGACCAGTTCCAGCAGTGGCTGTCGAACCAGGCGCAGCTCACCAAGGCGACGTCGGGCTCGCCGTCGTCGGGCTCGCCGTCGTCGCACTTGTCCGCGCCGAACGCGTCCGTGTCGGCTTCGCACCGGGAGGCGGCCGCATGACCACGCTCGCCGAACGTCACGAGCTCGTCGAGGAGCACCCCGAGCACCACGAGGGCCCCACCGGCATCCTCAAGTGGCTGACGAGCACGGACCACAAGCTCATCGGCATGAACTACATCGTCACGTCCATGATCATGTTTTTCCTGGCGGGGATCATGGCGCTCGTCCTGCGGGCCCAGCTGGCCACGCCGCACGGCACGATCCTCTCCGACCAGCAGTACAACGCGTTGTTCACGATGCACGGCAGCCTCATGCTGTACCTGTTCGCGGGGCCGTTCGCGTTCGGAGGGCTGGCCAACTTCATCCTGCCGCTGCAAGTGGGCGCGCCCGACATGGCGTTCCCCCGCCTGAACGCGCTGTCCTACTGGCTGTACCTGAGCGGGTCGATCACCATGCTCCTCGGGTTCCTGGTGGCCGGGGGCGCGGCCGCATTCGGTTGGGTGGGCTACGCGCCCCTGTCGACCGCCCAGTACTCGCCGGGGTCGGGGCCCGACCTGTGGATCATGGGCATCGCGCTGACGGGGTTCTCGGCCATCTTCACCGGCGTGAACCTCATCACCACCACGTTCTATCTGCGCGCCCCGGGGATGACGATGTTCCGCCTGCCCATCTTCACGTGGAACATGGTGGTCACCGCGGTGCTCATCCTCATCGCCTTTCCGATCCTCACCGCGGCGATGGTGCTGTTGTTCGCGGACCGGCACTTCGGCACCCACATCTACGACGCCACCCACGGCGGGTCGCCGATCCTCTATCAGCACCTGTTCTGGTTCTTCGGCCATCCCGAGGTGTACATCCTCGCCTTGCCCTATTTCGGCATCGTCAGCGACATCATCCCGGTCTTCTCGCGCAAGCCGCTGTTCGGGTACAAGAGCATGGTCTTCGCCACGATGGCCATCGCCGCGCTGTCCACCGGCGTGTGGGCGCACCACATGTTCACCACGGGTCTGGTGCTGCTGCCCTTCTTCTCACTGCTGTCGTTGCTCATCGCCGTCCCCACCGGCATCAAATTCTTCAACTGGATCGGGACGATGTGGCGGGGACAGCTCATCTTCTCGACGTCGATGCTGTTCTGCATCGGGTTCCTCTTCGCCTTCCTCATGGGCGGGATCACCGGCGTCATGCTGGCGTCACCGCCCATCGACTTCGCCACCCACGACACGTACTTCGTGGTCGCGCACTTCCACCAGGTGCTCTTCGGCACCGCCGTGTACGCGGGCTTCGCCGGCTTCTATTACTGGTATCCGAAGTTCTTCGGCCGCATGTACCGGGAGTCCTTGGGCAAGTGGCATTTCTGGCTGCTCACCGTGGGCTTCTGGCTGACCTTCATGACGCAGTACGACCTCGGCCTGCGCGGGATGCCGCGTCGGGTGGCCACCTATCCCACCGACGTCGGGTGGACCCTCATGAACCAGCTGTCGACCGTGGGCGCGGCGATCATCGGGGTGTCGTTCGTCTTCTTCCTGGCGAACCTGTGGGTGTCGTGGCGCCACCCGGTCCCCGCCGATTCGAACCCCTGGGACGCGCACACCCTGGAGTGGTTCGCGGCGTCGCCGCCGAGCCACCACAACTTCGAGAAGCTGCCCCCCATCCGCTCCGAGCGGCCCGTGTGGGACTACTTCCACCCCGACGCGCGCGCCATCGCCCACGGCAACGGCCGGAACGGCAACGGCCACGGGAACGGCCAGCGCCCCGGCGCGGTCGCCGCGGGAACGCCGGCCAAGGCGACCGACGACGGCGGCCGGGAGTAGGGGGCGGCCGTGCGGGTCGAGGCACTCTTCTTGATGGGCGTGGCCGTCTTCTTCGGCCTCGTGGGTGTCATGTACTGGTTCTGGGGCTACGAGACGGCCGGCACGATGATGCTCGTCGGCACCACGCTGCTCGGCTTCCTCCCCGGCAGCTACTACCTGTGGTGGTCGCGGCGCATGCGCCCGCGCCCCGAGGACCGCACCGACGGCGCCATCGAAGAAGGGGCCGGGACGATCGGGTCGTTCCCCAACTCGAGCGTGTGGCCCTTCGTGCTCGGCATGGGCTTCTTCCTCATCGCGCTGTCGGCGGTGTTCGGCTTCTGGCTGATCGCCCCGGGCTTCTCGCTCGTGCTCTCCGCGCTGGTGGGCGTCACGGTCGAGAGCCGGCGGGGCGGCACCGTCTGATTCCCCGAGCGCGCCCCGCAGGCCGCCGGCGAGCGGACAGGGACCCGAGCTGGCTCGGCACCGGGTCGCAGTCCCCGGTGCCGAGCCCGAGCCCGTGATCTCGGGTCGTCGTCCGACACAAAGGCCCCCCACGGACGACCTGGGCAGCCTCTCCCACGCGGATCAACCCGGTTCCACGGCGCTCCCAACATTGCGCCAATTGGCGTTCGCTCGGCCACACCGAGCGCGCACACCCGGATGCGCCCGGGGGGAGCGACTCAGCCGGCGTTGATCTGCTGCGCCTCCACGGCGTCCCCCATCGTCCCGGCCGCGGCGGCCTGGAGCACCCGGGCGGCGAGCCGCTCGGTCGGCGTCCCGTCGGCGAGGGCCGCCGGCACCGCCACCAGCTCGGGCGCGCGGTGCACCTGCACCCGGGCCGGGCGGGGGACGAGCGACCGACGCGTCGAGCGGATCCGCTGATCGCTCGCCAGGGCGGCCAGCACGGCCTCGATCGCCTCGGTGTCGATCTCGCTCGGCCAGCGCGAGTCCCGGAGGACCGAGTCGAGCAGGGCCTCCAAGCGCGCCGCCGGGATCACCGCCCCGACGTCCACCGCCACCTGCTCCTCGCGCCATCCGGTGAACATGCGCTCGGGGTTCCGCAACAGGTCGGCGAACTCGTCGGGGGGGAGGGGCGCGCTGAAGCGGAAGCCCTGCACCTGGTCGCAGTGGTGGGCGTCGAGGAACTGGAGCTGGGCGTCGGTCTCCACGCCCTCGGCGACGACGGTGATGCCGAGGCCGTGCGCCAGCGCGATGACCGCCCCCACGATGGGCCCGCCGCTCGACCCGGCGTCGATCCGGTGGACGAAGGAGCGGTCGATCTTGATGACGTCGACGGGCATCTCGGCCAGGTACGTCAGCGCGTTGTAGCCCGTGCCGAAGTCGTCGATGGCGCAGCGCACTCCCATGGCGCGCAGCTCCGCCAGGCTGGCGGCCGCCGAGCCGACGTGGTCCATGAGGACGTTCTCGGTGACCTCGAGCTCGAGCAGCTCGGCGTCGATCCCCGTGCGCCGCAGGACTCTCGCCACCACGTCGACCACAGACGCGTGGGTGAACTGACGAGGTGAGAGGTTGACCGCCATCGGCATGGCCGGCAGGCCCTGGTCCTGCCACCGCCGCACCTGGCGGCACGCCATTTCGAGCACCCACTCGCCGAGCGTGGCCACCAAGCTCGTCTCCTCCGCCAAGGGGATGAACGCCCAGGGCGGGATGAACCCGAGACGCGGGTGCTGCCAGCGAGCGAGCGCCTCCACGCCCACGATCGTCCCGCTCGCCATGTCGAGCTTCGGCTGGTAGTGCACGGCGAGGCGCGCCGACTCGACCGCCGAGCGGAGGCTGTCTTCCAGCGCGAAGCGGAGCCGGGCACGAGCGCTCATGGCGCTGTCGAAGATCTCGTAGGTGTTCCTGCCCGCCGCCTTGGCCTGGTACATGGCGGTGTCGGCGTGCTTGAGCAGGGTCTCGGCGTCCTCGCCGTCGTGCGGGTACACGGCCACCCCGATGCTGGCCTTGACGGTCAGCTGCCGCCCGCCGACGTGGAACGGGTCGGCGAACCGCTCCAGGACGCGCTCGGCCATGCGCGACGTGCGCTCGTCCTTGTCGCCGCTGTCGACGACGAGGAACGTGAACTCGTCGCCGCCGAAACGCGCCAGGGTGTCCTGCTCGCGAAGCGCCCCCTGCAGCCGCCGCACGACCGCCTTCAAGAGGTCGTTGCCCACCGCGTGGCCCAGGCTGTCGTTGATGTCCTTGAAGCGGTCGAGGTCGAGGAACATGACGGCCAGCGACGTGCCCGTGCGCTCGGCCTGGCCCACCGCCAGCCGGATGCGATCCTCGAACAGGAGCCGGTTGCAGGCCCCGGTGAGCGGGTCGTGCTGGGCGCGGTACTCCGCGTTCGAGTGGGCGAACACCTGGTACAGCAGATAGAGCAGCATCACCAGGGGGAGCAGCGTCGAGCCCACGATCAGCACCGGCTCCCGGCTCGTGATGCCGAGCGCCGACTGCACGCTCAGCACCCCGGGGACCACGACCGCCACCGCCACGAGCAGCGCCACCTTGGCCGGGTTGGGCCGGGCGATCGACGGAGGGACGGGGTCGAAGGGCACGCGCCGGCCGGGATGGATGAACGCCGCCCCCCAGGCGCCCAGGCCGGCCAGGGCCAGGCCGTCGGCGACCACCGAGGCGGTGTGCGCGCCCCCGGTGAACGCCAGGGCGGCGGACAACGAGTTGCCCGCGAACAGCAAGGTGAAGGCGGCCACGAGGTAGCGGAAGCCCGGGGGCCGCCGCTCGGTCAACGACACCAGGCTGGCCACCAACCACAACAGCACGAGGTCGAGGAGCGGCCCCATGAGGGCGGGGACGTCCTGGCCGGGCCGCCAACCCCGGGTGGGGACGATGACGAGCGCCAGGACCACGAACCCGAGGGCGCACGCGGCCACGAGGGACTCGACGACCGACTCGGCCACCCGGGCGGGGTCCCGGTGGTGGATCAGCCACACGAGCGCTCCGGCGGCCACGAGCTTGCCCGCGGTGGAGAGGCCGAACGGGAGCCCGAGGACGGTGGGGGGGCCACCGGCGTGCATCAGGTGGAGCACGTTCGCCCCGGAGACGGCCACGAACCCCAGGCCGACGCCCTCCCACGCCACGCGGCGGACACGGGCCTGGTAGGGCGGCGTGGACGCCAGGCCGTACGCGAAGACGGCCACGATCAGGCCCGCCACCATGGCCGCCGCCAGCGAGGGGTTGGACGAGGACACGGCTCGGATCCCCCATGCGAGCACGCCGATCGCCGCCAGGGTCACCACGCTCCGTAGCGAGAGTGACACGCTAAATGACAGTACGTGGACCCCTTGTCCTGGGCAAGAGCCGCCCCGCCATTTGAGCCGCCCGACCTACCGGATTTGTGCGCCGGCCCGGCGACCGCAGGGCGCGGCCCCCGGGGGCCCCGGGACCGCCGCCGGGCGCCGCCCCGGACCCGTCGTGGCGCCCCACCCGCTCTCGGACCCCGGCTCCCGAGACCCGGGAAGGGCTACCGGACGCCCGGGCACCCCTGACCGGGGAAGCACCCCTCTGTGCCCGGGGCGACGGCGGGAATGCGCGGGCGGGCGTCCGGCACTTCACCCGTCGGTGGGCGCGTCGACCGTCAGCGCTGCGGCGCGGTCAGAATGCAGAGGGCGGCGCGGGATCGCACACCGAGCCGGGGGAAGCATGGGCCGCAACATCCTCTTCGTCACGACCGACCAGCAGCGCTACGACAGCCTCGGCTGCAACGGGGGAACGGTCGCCCGCACGCCCGTGGTCGACCGCTTGGCGGCCGACGGCATCAACTACTCGCGCGCCATGAACCAGAACGTGGTGTGCATGCCGGCGCGCTCCACCATGGTCACCGGTCAGTACGTGCGCACCCACGGCGTATACGCGAATGGCGTGCCCTTGCCGGCCGACGCGCCGAGCATCGCGTCCTACTTGAACGAGCACGGGTACCGCACGGCGCTCCTCGGCAAGGCGCACTTCGAGCCGGCGTTCGACATCGAGGGACGCTGGCCCGAGAACCGCATGGCCCGCGAGGGGAACACGGGCCCGCACCGCGGCTTCGAGCACATGGAGCTCGCCATGCACGGTCCCCTGCCCCTGTGGCACTACGGCAAGTGGCTCCTCGAGCAGCCGGGCCACCACGAGCGCGGCTTCTACCAGCTGTTCAAGGACGGGCGCATGAACGGCGAGACCGGCGGCGAGACCGGCGCCCCGCACGTGGCGATCAACCCCGTGCCGCGCGAGCTGTACCACACCGACTGGACCGCCGAGCGCGCCATCGCGTGGCTGAACTCGCTCGACGGCGACGACCACTGGTTCTGCTGGGTGAGCTTCCCCGACCCGCACCACCCCTGGGACCCGCCCGCGTCGGAGTCCACGCGCGTCGACTGGCGCGACCTCGACCTCCCCGAGGGACACCCCGGCAGCGTCGAGGCCTGTCGGCAGGTGCTCGCCCAGAAGCCTCGCCACTGGCTGGCGTACTTCGACGGCGCGCACGCGAACCTCGAAGGGGGGCCCACCGACTTCGTGCCCGCGCACATGACCCACGACCAGGTTCGCGAGGTCAACGCCCTCACCCACATCGAGAACGAGCTCATCGACGAGGCCGTCGGCCGCGTCCTGGCGTGCGTCGACGCCCGGGGCTGGACGCCGGACACCGACATCTTCTTTACCACCGACCACGGCGAGCTCCAGGGCGACTTCGGAATGCTCTTCAAGGGTCCCTACCACTGCGAGGCGCTCATGCACCTGCCGCTCGTCTGGCGCCCGGCGCCGTCGGCGGGGGTCGCGCCCGCCGTCGTGCACGACCCCGTGGGCCAGCTCGACCTGGCGCCCACGTTCGCCGCGGTCGCCGGGCTGCCGGTCCCCGATTGGGTCGAGGGCGCGCCGCTGCCCACGGGCGCCGCACCCGGACGCGAGCGCGTCATCACCGAGTGGGACAGCCAGTTCGAGACCGAGAACCTGCACCTGCGCTCGATGTTCCGCGACGGGTGGCTGGTCACCGCCTGCGAGCCCGGCGGGGGCTACGACGGCAGCGAAGGCGAGCTGTACCACATGGACGAGGACCCCCGGCAGTGGCACAACCTGTGGGACGACCCCGGCTACCGGTCGACGCGCGACGAGCTCGTCACCGACCTGTACGACCACCTGCCGGCGGGGCGGGCGGACAGGCTCGCCGTCGAAGCCCCCGTCTGAGCCGGGCGCCGACCGAGCCCGAGCGCGTCCGAGCGAGCCCGAGCGACCCGTGCCCGTCGTCGATCTCGGCGAGGTGACCCTCGCCTACGACGTGTCGGGGCCCGACGACGGCGACCCCGTCGTGCTCGTGTGCGGCCTCGGCCAACCGTCCGCGGGGTGGCACCTCAGCATGGTGCCCACGCTCACCGCCGCGGGGTACCGCGTGGTGAGTTTCGACAACCGGGGCGTGGCGCCCTCGTCCGCGCCGCCGGCGCCGTACTCCATCGACGACATGGTGGACGACACGCTCGGTCTCGTCGACCACCTCGGCCTGCCGTCGGTGCACGTCGTCGGCTACTCGATGGGTGGGTGGATCGCCGAGACACTGGCGTGGCGCCATGCCGAGCGTGTGCGCTCCGCGGTGCTGATCGGCAGCTGCAACGTGGGGACCTCGTGGGAGAAGGCGATCACCACGGTCGAGCGCGACCTGGCGCGCATCGACCCCGAGCTCCCCCAGTGGTTCAGCGCGGTGGAGACCATGCGGTACCTGCCCAACACCGAGCTGCAGGACGACAGCGTCGTCGATACGTGGCTGGCGCTCATCGGCGACCTCGAACCGTGGCCCAATCCGGGACGCCTCGGCCAGTACGAGGCCGCGCTCGAGTGGTCGCTCGACCTCGAGAGGACCCGCCGCTGGCCTCGCATGACCGTGCCGTGCCTCGTCCTGGCTTTCGAGCACGACGTCGACTCCCCGCCCAGGCGGGCCCGCGAGGCCGCGGACCTGATCCCGAACGCCCGGTTCGTGGAGATCGGGGGGGCCAGCCATCTCGGGGTGTTCACCCACGGCGACGACGTGGCCCGCGTCGTCGCCCGCTTCCTCGCCGAAGGGCGAACGACGCCCTGACCGTCACACGCGCCGTGTCGTGCGCCAGACGAATCGCAGGCCCGACCAGTCCTCCCCGACGGCCGCCACCTTGACGTCCACGAGCCCGGTGGGAAGCGCCACGTGGCGAAGCACGTCGTCGGTGATGTCGCTGTTGTGACCCGCCGCCCGCCGGGGCCAGCACAGCCAGAGCGCGCTCCCGGGATCGAGGCCCCCCGCCACCCGGGCCACCACGTCGGGGAGTTGGGACGCGCGGCGCACGAACGCGATGACGACGTCCACGCCCGACGCCAGGCTCCGGCGGACGCGCACGCCGTCGGGCAGGTCGGGGAGGTCGAAATCCCGCGGCGCGCCCACCAACGCCACGACGTCGCCGGCGTGGATGCCGAGCTTGCGGGCGAGCGGGGTGCCCGAGGAACCCGAGTTCCCCGACGGGCTCGAACCGCCGGACGAGCTGCCCCCACCAGACGGGGCGCGGGCGGCCGGCACTCCGCCCGCTCCGGTCCGGAGACCTAGGGCCTGCGGGGGATGCGCCGCACGCCGGGCGGCCCCACCGCCACGGGCTCGAGGTCGCCGTTGAGCTCGATGCGGTCGGGGACCGGCTCGGGGGGGAGCTCCACATGGCCGTCGCCCGGCCGGGGATCGCTGGCATGCGTGGCGTACTCCCCGGCGGCCGACCGCACGACCACGACCGAGCGCTTGCGCTTGCCGATGCCCGCCACCCCGATCATCTCCTGGCAGATGCGGTAGGTGAACAGCCCGACGATGACGGGGATGACGAACACCACGACGCGGAAGAACCACAGCACTTCGTTGAGCGAGATGTGGAAGAAGTTGGCGAGGACGTCGGTCGAGCTCGCCCCGAACAGCGTGAAGTAGAAGGCGAGGCCGGCGGCGCCGAGGGCGGTGCGCTTGGGCCGCATCCGCGGCCGGTCGAGAAGGTGGTGCTCCCCGTGGTCCCCCGTCACCCACGCTTCGACGAACGGCCACGCGTAGAACAACAGGAACGTGAGCCCGGGGAAGAGCACCGCCGGCAGGAACACCACGAACGGGATCGTGTGCCCGAAGCCGGCGAACTCCCAGGGCGGCATGATCCGCAGCGCCCCGTCGAGCCAGCCCATGTACCAGTCGGGCTGCACCGCATAGCTGATCTTGTACGGCTCGTACTGCCCGAACTGCCAGATGGGGTTGATCTGGGCCAGGCCGCCGAGCGCCCACAGCACGCCGGAGATCATGAACAGGAAGCCCGTGGTCTTGAACGTGAACGTCGGCCACAAGGGCGAACCCACGACGTTCTGTTCGGTGCGGCCGTGGCCGGCGAACTGTGTGTGCTTGTTGCGCACGAGCAACCCGAGGTGCGCGGCGATGAGGCCGCCGATGACCACGGGCAGGATGAGCACGTGGACGATGAACAGCCGGGGGATGATCGAGCCGTCGCCCGGGAAGTTGCCGCCGAACAGGAACGTGGCCAGGTACGACCCCACGATGGGCATCGACAGCACGATCGAGAACATGATGCGCAGCCCGGTTCCCGACACGAGGTCGTCGGGGAGCGAGTAGCCGATGAACCCGTTGGCGAGCGCCATCGTGAGCAGGGTGACGCCGATGATCCAGTTGAGCTCGCGGGGCTTTCTGAACGCGCCGGTGAAGAAGATGCGGCTCATGTGCACCGCGATGGCGCCCACGAACACGTCCGCCGCCCAGTGGTGCATCTGGCGGATCACGAGCCCGCTGCGCACCTTGAACGACAGGTCCACGGTGGAGGCAAACGCGGCGGACACCTTGGCCCCCCGCAAGGGCCGGTACACGCCGTGGTAGATGACGTCGTTCGCCGACGGCACGAAGTACAAGGTGAGGAACACGCCCGTGGCGATGAGCACCACGAACGAGTACAAGGCGATCTCGCCCAGGAGGAACGACCAGTGGTCGGGGAAGATCTTGTCGAGCAGGATGCGCCCGCCCTTGGCGATGCCGAGGCGCTCGTCGAGCCACCGCACCGACTCGCCGACCGGGTCCTTCTTCATGCTCGGCCGGGTGGCCGCGCCGCCTGAGCTCGTGGTGACGGTGTCGCTCATGACACGCCCCTCATGACGGTGTGACGCATCAGCGCTCCCAGAACCCGGGGCCGACGGGCTCGGTGTAGCCGTGCTGCGCGCGCAAGAAGCCCTTGCTGTCGACCTTCAGGGCGAGCTGGGGCAAGGGGCGCGGCGCGGGGCCGAAGACGGGGTTCGCGCCCGTCTTCACCTCGAACAGCGACTGGTGGCAGGGGCACAACAGCTGCTGGGACAGTTCCTCGTACAGGCCGACCGGGCACCCGGCGTGCGTGCACAGCTTCGAGTACGCCACGTACCCGTCGGGCGTCCATCCCTCGCGCCCGGGCAGCGTGGTGAACCCCACACCGGCGGGCTCGGCCCGGACGAGCATCGTCTGGTCGACGGGCGACCCCGCGAAGCCCTCGGGGAACACGGTGAGCGCCCCGCCCACCTCGAGGTCGGTGACGTGGATCGGCCGCCCGTCGAGGTCCACCAGACGCGCATCGGCCTTCCAGTTGGTGACGTCGAAGGTCTTCTTGGGCGGCGGGCCCAGCGAGCGCAGCAACGGGAACCCGAGCACCACTCCCATGACGGCCGCGCCCGCTCCGAGCAGCAGGCCCAGCAGGCCCCGCCGCCGCATGACCATCACCCCGCGGTCGACCACCGCGTCGCGCAGCCCCGCCTGCTCGGCGGGCGAGCCCACGAGCGGGTGGCGCTCCTCGACGAACGGCCCCTGGGGCAACAGGTATTTGCCCCACGCGGACAGGCCGAAGCCGAACGCGAAGAGGCCCACCCCCATGAAGATGCCCTCCCACTGGGGCTGGCCCCCCACCCAGTACAGCCCGCCGTAGAAGGCGAAGCCCGCCAGCCCGAGCAGCAAGAAGGCCGCCACCACGGCCTCCGCGCGCTTGGGGTTCTTGGCGTACGGCCGCAGGATGGGGTCGTCGAACGAGGTGATCGTCACGCCCGCAGCCGCGCCGTCGCCTTCGGCCCCGGCCGCGGCCCCTGTTGCCTCGGCTGGGCCCTCGACGGGCGTGTCCACCTGGGTGCCCGAGCTTGCGATGTCGTCGGTCATGACCGGTCCCCCAGCCAGAACGCCACCAGCATCAAGCCTCCCACGCCGAACAGGAGCCCGATGAACCCCTCCGCCACCGGCCCGATGCCGCCCAGCCCGGCGCCGCCCTGGTTCGAAGGGTGCTGGATGGGGCCGGTGACATACGACACGATGTCGGTGACCTGCTTGTCCGACAGCGTGCCCGGGCCGAAGTGCGGCATCTCCGTGGGCCCCGTGCGGATGGCCTCGGCCACCTGTGTCGACGTCGCCTTGTGCAGCGAAGGCGCGTAGAAGCCGCCCGACAGCGCGTCCCCCGCGCCGGTGATCGTGTGGCATCCCGCGCAGTTGAGGACGAACAGCGAGTTGCCCTCGACGACGTCACCGGAGGCGGTGTGTACGTACGGGATGCCGGAGGGGTAGTCGGGCGAGGTCGGCGCGAGCGAGCTCACGAAGGCCACGATCTCGAGCGTTTGTTGGTCGGAGAATCGATTGGGGTGGCGGACCGGTTGCGCCGAGGCGTCGGCGAGTGGCATGCGGCCCGTCGCCACCCAGAAGTCCACCGTGGCGGGCCCCAGCCCCTGGAGGTTGGGCGCGCCGATCGATGTGTTGCCGCTCGCGTCGGCGGCGTGGCAGCTGGCGCAGTTGGCCTCGAACAGCGGGCGTCCGGCGGCTGCGTACGACGCCGGCGGCGGGACGTAGCTGATGGGACTGCGCGGCGCGTCCGCGGAGCCGATGCTCGCCGTGGCGGAGTCCGACCCGTTCCCCGACGCGGACGCGCCCGAGGTGAGCAGGCCGGCGACGGTCACCCCCACCACGACCAGTCCCGGTAGCAACAGGACGCGCCCACGGAGCTTGCGTCGCATCGTCACCCGGACTTCAAGAGGAACAGGCAGCTGAAGATGCCGACCCACATGAAGTCGACGAAGTGCCAGTAGTACCCCACCGCCTGGTACACGTTCGTCTCCCCGGGGTCGCCCTTCGGGCCGGTCATGCGGCCCAGGAGGAAGATCATGGCGAGGAGACCGAGCGCCACGTGCAATCCGTGGATGCCCGTCATGATGTAGAAGAGCGACCAGTACGCGTTGAGCGCCGGCCCGTGGTGCGACGACGCGAAGTCGTGCCACTCGTAGAGCGTGTTGGCCACGAACGCCGCGCCCAGGAGGAAGCTGATGATGATCCAGGTGCGCGCCTTGGCTCGTTCGCCGCGCTCCACGGCCCACACCCCGATCTGGAACGTGGGGCTCGACACCAGGAGCAAGACGCTGAAGATCCCCGCCTGGATGTAGTCGAGCTTCGCCCCCCCGAGCAGGGGCCAGTGCGTCGCGTTGCCCGAGCGGATCGTGAAGTACGCGGCGAACAGCCCGCTGAAGAACATGATCTCCGAGCCGAGCCAGATCATGACGCCGACGGCGAGCAACGGCGGCCGCTCGGGGACGTGGCGAGGCGGACGCGCAGGGCGGTCCACGGACAGTGCCTGCGTCACGCCGCCTTTCCTAGTGGACGCAGACCCCGCCGCGCCAACACCGTCGCGTCCCGGACGGGCCCCGTCGGACCCGGTCTGCGGCCCAGGTCGGAAGCCCGATCGGGGCGATCGGTCAGGCGTGCAGCGAGCGGGGCAGCTCCCGCGCGTGGGCGACGACCAAGCGGCGCGTCGGCCGCGTCAGCGCGACATAGAGCGCCCGCAGACCCTGGGGGGATTCCTCGACGATCGAGGGGGGTTCGACCACGATGACCGCGTCGAACTCCAGGCCGTTCGCCATGTCCACGGGAAGCAAGCTGAGCGGTGCCCCGAGACCGTCCTGACGGGGATCGGTTGCCGCGACACCGGCTCGGTCGAGAGCGACCGCGAGGTCGGCCACCAGTGACGCCGGGGCGAGGACGGCGGCGGTGCCCGGCGCCACCTCGCGGACCGCCTCCGCGGCGGCCGCCGCCACTGCTTCCGCCAGGCCTCCCGCCTCCGCCCGCACGAAGCGCGGCGCAGACCCGGTCCGACGGACGGCCCGGGGTGGGACCATGCCCGGCACCGACTCGGCCAGCACCCGCCCGGCCACCTCCATGACCTCGGCCGGGGTGCGGTAGCTGACGGTCAGCTCGACCTTGCGGGCGGGACGCTGGCTCGGGAGGTGTGCGGTGACCTCCTCCCATGAAGCCGGGGCCCACGGGCCCGTCGCCTGTCCGATGTCGCCCACCACGGTGATCGAACCCGACAGCGACCGCCGGCCCACCGACCGCAGCTGCATCGGGGACAGGTCCTGGGCCTCGTCCACGACGATGTGGCCGTAGGTGCGGGGCCCGTCCTGGTGCTCGGCGCCGTTCGCGCCGCGCGGCCGGCGGGGGCCGAGCAGGACGCGCGCTTCGTCGATGAGCGCCAGGTCCGCCACGGTCCAGGGGATCTCCGCCGGTGACCCTGCTCGGGCCCGCCGGAGGGAGGCCTGCTCGGACAGGGTGAGGACACCCTTGCCGGCCAGGGCCAGCAGCGGCGGCGACCCGTACAGGTCATGAAGGAGCTCCTCGGCACTCAGGCGGGGCCACATCCGGTCGAGGGCCTCGGCCAGCTGCGGGCTGCGCCGCACCTGCCGGGAGAACTCGGCGATGTCGAGCCCGGGCTCCTCCTCGGCGGCCGCCCGGTTCCCGTTGCCGCCGACGGGCCCGGTGGCCGGAGCGGGACCCGCCCCGTCCGGCTGGCCTGATGATCGACCCGGCGGGCGCGCCGTCTCCCCCGGTACGACACCGTGCACGCCCAGCGTCCGGGTGTACTCGTCGGCCAGATGGCGGACGGTGAGCTGCTCCACGAATCGGCGCCGGGCGTTGTGCGTCCCGGGGCGACGGCGGGCGGCCGACACCACGGTGGCCGTCGTGGCGGCGGTGAGCCGCAGGATGGTGGCCCCGAACGGGATCTCGACGTCGCGCCGCAGGGCGCGCTGGCGGCTGCGCACGGCGCGCGCCACGAGGGGCGCCATCCTCGCCTCGCCCTTCAGACGGGCGACGTCGGGAGCGTCCTCACCGCGTACCTGAGTGCCGTGCACGAGCCCCGAGATGGTGGTGAGGGTCACGCCGCTCTCCCCGAGAGAGGGCAGCACGTGCTCGATGTAGCGCAGGAAGAGGGGGTTGGGCCCGATCACGAGCACGCCCTGGCGCTCGAGCGGGAACCGGTGCGTATAGAGAAGGTATGCCGCCCGGTGCAGCGCCACGGCTGTCTTGCCCGTGCCCGGGCCGCCCTGCACGACGAGGACGCCGGGTAGCGCGGAGCGGATGATCTCGTCCTGCTCGCGCTGGATCGTGCCGACGATGTCGCGCATGAAGCCGGTGCGGGCCCCCTCCAGGGCGGCGAGCAGCGCCCCGGGGCCGCCCAGCTCGATGTCACGGTCGCCGATGCGCGCCCCATGGGCGTCCCCGACGGTCGACCCGGCCTCGCCGGCCGACAGGCCGGCCCCGTTCACCCCGAAGCGCTCGTCCTCGATGCCCACGATGCGGCG
>DATGKD010000083.1:0-26675 GCA_035294855.1 Acidimicrobiales bacterium | reverse complement strand
TGGCCTAGACCCTTAGGCCGAGCCAGCGTTATACGGGCTCTTCGGATTTCAGCGAGGAGCCTGGCCCGCCAGAATCACCGATTGAGAGACGAAGGCACCTCAAGCTTGAGGTGTGAGCCAACAAAGTCGAAGCACCTTCGTCCTCACGCACCATAGCGAGATCCTGGAAGCCCTGGTCGGTCTCAAAGGCGTTCAGGTCGTCCACTACAAGCGCGACGGGCCCGACGTGGAGCTCATGATCGAGCAGATCATCGACGACGTCCGCTGTCCGAACTGCGGTGGCCGAGCCCAGGTGAAAGAGCGCCCGATGGTGCACTACGTCGATCTCCCCGTCTACGGCACCCCCATGCGCCTGGCGTGGAAGAAGCACCTAGGCGGCGGCTGAGGCAACAGGAATGCTCGCACGCTTACTCAAGTCACTCCTGAGTTCACGTTCTCGTCATCATGGCGACCCCTGCCGTTCATACCCTTCCCGTACCGTAGGAGTCGCACGAGGGAAGGAGTTTGGCAATGAACGATTCCCCCCGTTTCATTGAGAAGCTGCGTCAAGCCGTTGCCATCACGCTCTGGACGCTGTCGCCACGCTGGCGTACCTGACGATGTGAGTTGCTCCCTCCTCGGTCTGGAGAGGCGGACAGAAGTAGAAGGGGTCGGCGACGGGCGCGTACTCCCGTGTCGTCGGCCCCTTCTGCGCGTCATAGGACGTGGGCGCGGCCATCACTGTGCGCAACCCTCGGTTCGGATTGGCCGTCCCGGGTCGGCATGCCTGTGGCGTCCTGCACGTCCCTCGCCGAACCCATTCAGCAGTCGTAGGCGGCATCACGGATTCCACAACAGCGGAAAGACGGTCTGGTGCCCGGTCACTCCCTTCAACGCGAGAGAGCGAGCATCGCCCAACGAGAATGCCCCGCCGAGGTCGTCTTGGACCTCTTGTGAAACCAGTATCTCGCCGCCGTTGGCGGCACTGGCAATGCGCGCGGCGACAACGACAGTTCGCCCGAAGAAGTCTCCAGCCTCAGCCTTGGCGTTGCCTCGGTGCATGCCCACGCGCACGGCTACCGGGACTCCCGTCCAGCCAGTACTCAAAGCCCGCTGGATTGCGACGGCGAATGCTGCGGCCGAACCAGAAGCGGGGAAGGCCAGCATGAACCCGTCTCCCTGACCCTTCACCACGCTTCCACCGAATAGCGCCGTCTGCTGCTTGACGGCATCGTCGTGCCATTTGACCAGTTCCAACCATTTAGCCTCTCCTAGGGTCTCCATCAACGCGGTGGAGCCTTCGATGTCGGTGAACACCATGGCGACCGAGCCGTCTGCACCCATCCCGTCGACGGGGGGGCGCTCGTCTTGGAGCACAGCCAGCAGTTCATCAACGGCTGAGGTCAAGCCGACCCCGAGCGCTTCCTCGTTGGCAACAGGGAGGGATATGTGCCATTGGACGATGCGCCAGAAGGCCCCCTCCTCATGGAGAGTGAACGTCGACCGGGTTTGCACCGAGGGCATTCCCTCAATGTCCAGCATCGCCCGGCAGGAGACCCACCCGACCGTACCTTCCTTCCAACCCGCGATTTCCTCGATGTCGAAGTGGAGTGGCGGCATCTCCTGGAACTGAACGCGCATGACGGCTGCGAACGCTTCGTAGCCCACATGCCACTCGTCGTGTGCTGTGCCGATGCCGATGGTGCCAGCATGTCGGGCGATGACATCGTCAATGGCATCGCCGTCGAAGGCGGAGTAAGCCCGATAGACACGCTCGACCAGCGAAACAAGTTCCGGCGCTGGTTCCATAGCGTCACGCTACCTCCGGCCCGGCGGCAGGCTTCTGTACTCGCGTTGCTTCAGGAATACCCGACTCTTGCCATGCAATCGTGGGGCCGGACGGGACACCGCTTCGTGTTCTCCACGGCAATCTCGGCGTCCAAGCGGTTCCGCCCCGCAGTCCCCTTCGCGCTTCAGGAACCTCTACCCTGCCGCGGCGGCACCGGGTCTGGGAACTTCAACCTGATGACCGAGATTCTTCTGTCGGGCGCGAACAGTCTCCAGCATCACGGTGCCAGCCTCGTCTTTGAACCGGGAGGTGCAGCCAAGGATCAGGGGGTGGCCGCCCGCAGCTCGGTGTCGTTGAGGATCTCTACCTGGGCATACGGAACCGCGGCTCGGGTCTCCATTCCGATGGATCCCTTTGACCTCGATAAGGGCACCGGCGAGTTCCTCCGGCCCATCGGTGGACACGACGTAGAGCTGGTCGAGGGCAGGGCCGCCGAAGGTGGCATCGGTCGGGTTTCGCATGGGCAGTTCAACAGCTTCATCCAGCCCGGTGGTGGTGAAGCGGACGAGGTGGCCGCCGTCGAACAGCGCGCACCACAATCCTCCTTCGCTATCCAATGTGGACCCGTCGGGATGGCCGTCGACGGAGGAGACGTCGCCGAAGACCCGGCGTTCGCCGACAGTGCCCGTCGAGGCGCTGTAGGGGTAGGCGTAGTACTGCGCAGCGGTGTCACCGATGATGAGCGTGTCGACCCCGTCGAGCACGGCAGCTTGCGGTCCGTTCGTGTTCGAGATGTCCGGATCGAGCAGACGCCAACCGTGGTGCGGCGAAAACCACCATGCGGATCCTCCGGCAGGAGCGAGGTTCAGCCTTCCCGTGATGAGATTGCCGTCCAGATCTGCACACGCATCGTTCGCTCGGCCGTCGAGCTCGTCGGGGTAGGGGCTGAGTAGCTCACAGTGAGCACCATCAGGATCGAGGACGTACATCCCGTCCTCGAGTGCCACGAGGAGTCGCCCGTCGTCGGTCGGCACGAGGCCGGTTGGCATCGAGGGTGTGGTGGTCGTGTGCAACTCGTCGGATCCGTACTCGAGCCAGTGCACAGTCGAGCGGAGGCAGTCGACGAAGTAGAGCCGATGACGTTGCTCGTCCCAGACGAGGCTTTCGCCCCAGCCCAATGCGAATGAGCCCACCCGCTCGAACTCCACGCGGCCCTTCTTACTCGCCGGACGGCCCGCTTTTCAGCGGGGCAGAAGGGCGCGGCCTCTGTCCGCACTCCAGCGCCGGGGCACCCAGGATTCGGTTACCCTTCACCAGGCCAAACAATCCGGGCGCCGCGCCAACGCGGGCCGGGGGCGAGTGGCTTGGGCGGGAACGGGGGAACGATGACGGAGATCGCCGAACGGCCCGGCGTTGACCAAGCCGACCGTGAGTCCGCAAGGCTCACATCGCAGCCGCCGAAGCGCGGGATCCGCCGGCTCCTACGGAGCACCGAGGTGGTCGTCCTGGTGCTCGTCCTGGCGGTCATCGCAGCTGTGCTCATCGCGGTCGGAGCGTCGTCCTCACCGAGTCACGTCGCCCAACCGTTCAAGACGGTGACACTGGTATCACCGTCGTACACGCCGAAGGCCGCGGTCGGGACGACCGACGACTATCACTGCACCTTGATCAACCCCCATGTGACCAAGGACTCCTACGTCATCTCGAGCCAGTTCAAACCCGGTAGTGCCGAGGACCATCACGCCATCCTCGGGCTCGTGCCCCCGTCGATGGCCGCCACGGCGCTCCAGGCAAATGCCGCCTCCGGTGGCAACGGATGGACGTGTTTCGGCGCTCCGGCGCTCCCCGGCGCGTCGCTCGCGGCGCTGTTCACGACACCATGGCTGAGCGTCTGGGCGCCGGGACACGGAGCAGACGCCGTGCCCAAGGGGTCCGGCATCTCGCTGCCGGCAGGCAGCCTGGTCATCATGCAGGTCCACTACAACCTGCTCGTAGGCGACAAGCCCGTGAGGAACCAGCTCGTGCTGGACACCGTGCCCACCTCGGCGGCGGTTGTTCCGCTCCATCTCGACCTGACCGTCGCCCCGCCGGACCTGCCGTGCCCGAGCGGCGTCACCGGACCGTTGTGCGACCGGGCTGCCTCTCTTGCCGACCAGGGCCAACGCTTCGGTGCAGGCCAGGTGCTGACCGTCGATTTCATCGAGCACTTCTGCGGGCACGACCCTTCGAGCCCGCCGTCGGGCGACACCACGTCGTGCCTCTGGCCGGTCGACCACAGTGGCTACATCGTGCGGGCCCAAGCTCACATGCATCTTCTGGGCCGCAGTTTCTCGATGATCCTGGATCCCGGTACTGCGCAGGCGCGGACCGTGCTCAACGTCCCCAACTACAACTTCGACTACCAGAAGGCCTACAACCTCGCCACACCGATCCCCGTCAAGGCCGGTGACACCATCCAGATCACGTGCTCCTACGACCCCACGCTCGCGCAGAAGTTGCCCATCTTGCGCAAGGCGCCTGCTCACTACGTCACCTGGGGCGACGGTTCCTCCGACGAGATGTGCCTTGGTCTCGCCTGGACGTCAAAGACCCTGCCGAACACGCACAGTCCTGTGTGAGCCCATTGGTAACGCGAAGGAAGGTCGAGGGCTGATCCTCGACCTTCCTTGCATTGTGACTGACGCCAGAGTTTGACGCTCTGGTGCGAGAGGATCTTCCCCGCGGACGCTTACCTCAAACTCTCTCGCGGAGACCCTCGTCGCCGAGCACATGTGTCGCGTGCGGCTTACAACCGGCCTTCCCAGATGTCGACGCCCGTCTTGTACCAGGTGACCTTGTCTCCGGCGATCCGCTCCACCGTCTTCATCGCCTCTTGCGTGTTCGGCCACACGCCCGGCATGCGGTCGTACACACCCCAGCCGCGGCCCCACGCAACCGTGCAGGTGCCGTCTTCGCGAACGAGCACGAGCGCGGCGATCTCGTGACCCGCCGGTATCGGAGAATCCACGTTCTCGGGTGCCTTCGACTCCCGCAGAAAGACGTCGGGAGCAAGCACCGAACTGCGCTCGCGTTGAGGAGAGTCGCTCACCAAGGGCCTATCGGCATGGCCTGGCCATCTCTTGAGACCCGCCTCCATGGCACCGGCGGATCGTGGCGGCCGCCCGGCCGGTACGACCGCCGCCGAGGGTCCCGGCGGCGAAGCTCGTTCTCGTGAGCCTTCCACCACCGCAGGTGGGAGCCAGAACGTCGTAACGAACTGCGTGCGTCGGGCGATCTTCACGTGTTGGGGTGAGTGGGCGGCGCGGGTGATCCGGAGAAAGCCGGCGTCGTGTGCTCGGGCCCCGCACGACGTGGTCACCCGATCTTGACCGACGCAAGACCGGGTGACGCACATCGGGACTGCTTGGGGGCGGGTCGTCGTTGGTGTCGGCCCGCCCTCAAGGGTTCCGTTCTCTGCGGCTCCGTCTGTCGAGGTGTGAGCCGCGGTGCCGGGATCGCAGATGTCGTAACAAAAGCGGTGACTTCGACGATCCCTCATTCGTTTTCGGCCAGCGCCGTCAAGGGTGCGACGGCTCGACCGCGTACCCGCCAGCACGACTCGTGAGGAGGACAATGAGGACACGCGCCAAGATCGTGTTCGGAGTCGGCGGCGCGGCGACGCTGCTGGCGACAGGGTTGGCGGTCTCGACGACATCGCTCTTCGCTGGAGCGACGGCCCCGGAATTCCCGGTGATCTGCAAGGTCAACGGGACGCTCACGTTCAATCCGCCCCTTACGCAGAGCGGCACTGACACGACGAGCCGATCCGCGCTCACGACCGTGACGCTCACGGGCGGGAAGCTGACCGGTTGCCTGTCGGCAGCACCGGCCACCGCTCCCAGTCATGGCGACCTCCCCACGATGTCGGTGAACGTGCCGGCCACGAACATCGGCCGGGTGAACGGTGTGAAGACCTTCGCCACGGGTTACTGCCCGGCCTTTTCGTTCGCCACCGGGCCCGAGTTGAAGCCGCTCCGCAACGTGGTCTTCGGCGTGACCTGGACAGCGGGGGCCGCCGGGAGCTCGGTCTTTTCGACCAAGGCGGTGACGCGTGCGCTCAACGTCGACTCCGAGATCGGGCTCAACTTCGCGGGCAAGGAGGTCCAGGGGTCCTATGCGGAGAAGGCGCTGAATCAGATCACGCTGTTCGTCGACGCCACCGATTCGGCGGCGTTGCTCAGTGGCTGTTCCTCGGGACAGACGGTGTCGACCGCCACGATCGACCCGGCCAACAGCGTCGCGATCATGTGAGGCATGCGAGACTGTCAAGCTGAGCTTGACGAAGCTCCCGGTGTCAAGGTATGCTTGACGCGTGGACGGTCGGCACGAGGATCATGTTCGTCCGCTGCCTCCGCTCATGGCGGAAGCCTGGAAGAGCGCGACGACCGACCCGGATCCGCTCAACGCTCTCGGTGCGACTCGGGCGCTCACCGGGCTCCTGTCGACATGGGAGGCGAAGCTGGCCGCTGAGGCAGCTGCGGCCGGTGCCACGTGGGAGGCCATCGGCAGCTCGGTGGGGGTGAGCCGGCAAGCTGCGTGGGAGCGCTTCCATCTCGATGTGGCGGAGTTCAAGCGACAGGTGAAGTCCGATCTCCACGCTCTACGGGATCGACACCGCCAAGAGATGCTGGAGTTCCGCAACGAGGTCAAGCGGAGGGTGAAAGCAAAGCCCGGAAGCCGTTGACCTTGGTCGGACGCCACCGTCCGAAGAAAGCCCACACCTCGCGATGAGTTCGGACGGCGGGCGTCGTCCCAACGACCGTGGATCTGAAAGGGGACACCCGTCGGCATGAGACTGACACGCACGCTTCGTCGGCGACCGCAGTGCTGGGCGCTGCGCACCTGCTCGATGTGGAGGGATCGATGACGCGCGCCAACCGAGTTCGGGATTGGGACGGACCGTCGATCTTCGTCGAGGACGTCCACAAGTCGTTCGGCGACGTCCAAGCCCTCGGGGGGATCGACTTCGTCGTCGAGCGGGGCAAGGTGCTGGGACTGCTGGGCCCCAACGGCGCGGGCAAGACCACCGCCGTGAAGATCCTCACCACACTGCTCACCCCCGACCGCGGGCGTGCCCTCGTCGAAGGCCGCGACGTGGTGCGCGCTCCGTCTGCCGTCCGCGAGTTGATCGGACTGGCGGGACAGTCGACGGCGATCCAGGAGGAGCTCACCGGTCGGGAGAACCTCGAGATCATGGGTCGCCTCTACCATCTCGCCCCCGACGTCCGTCAGCGCCGGGCGACCGAGCTCCTCGAGCGCTTCGACTTGGTCGACGCCGCCGACCGGCCCACCCGCGGTTACTCCGGCGGGATGCAGCGGAGGCTCGACCTTGCCCTCAGCTTGGTCGCCCTGCCGTCGGTGCTCTTCCTCGACGAGCCGACGACGGGCCTCGACCCCCGCAGCCGTTTGGGGATGTGGGACGTGATCCGGGAATTGGTCTCGGCGGGTACGACGCTGCTGCTCACCACGCAGTACCTGGATGAGGCCGACGCCCTCGCCGACGAGATCGTGGTCATCGACCACGGCAAGGTGATCGCGGCCGGGACGACGTCGGAGTTGAAGAACCGCATCGGTGGGGACGTCGTGGAGTTCGTGGTCGTCGAGCGCGAGCGGGTCGGCGAAGCCGTCGAAGCCGTGCAGCACTTGTCAGAAGGCGAAGCCAACGTCGACCTCGAAACCGCGCGCGTGAGCCTCCGAGTGGGGGAGCGTGGCTCGCAAGCCCTCGTCGACAGCGTGCGACGACTCGACGCCTTGGGCGTGAACACCGAGGGACTGGGGCTCCGGCGTCCCTCGCTCGACGATGTTTTCCTGGCGCTCACCGGGCACGGGGCCGAGGACGAGGTTCCCCCGCAGAGCCCCGCCGGCCGTCGCGCCGGCGGCCGGCGCCACTGAAAGGATTCGCGATGACTACCGCCGTGCTCTCGTCATTGGTCGCGCTCGACGCGCCCAACCCTCCCGTGTCGGAGCGAATCCGGCTCGGCGTCATGGACACACTGACACTCACCCGGCGGGACCTGCTCATATGGCTCCGCAACCCGGCGTTCATCTTCTTCACCTTCATCCAGCCGGTGATGTTCGTGTTGTTGTTCCGCTACGTGTTCGGCGGGGCCATCCCGGTGCACGTCCCCGGCGGCTACGTGAACTTCCTGATGCCGGGGATCATCGCCCAGTCCGCCGCCTTTGCATCGTTCGGCACGGCGATCGCGCTGGCCCGTCAGCTCCAGAAGGGCGTGATCGACCGTTTCCGAGCGATGCCGATGGCGCGGTCAGCGGTCCTTCTGGGTCGCCTCGTGTCCGACACGGTGCGCCTGGTGTTGACGGTCCTCATCATCCTCGCGGTGGGGTATGCCGTCGGCTTCCGGTTTCACAACGGCGTCGTGCCGGCCGTGCTGATGGTGATCCTCGGCGTGGTCTTCGGTGTCGTCATCTGCACGGTGAGCGCCTTCGTCGGTCTCGCCATCAAGGACGAGGAATCGGTCGGTTCCTTCGGTCTCGTGTGGCTGTTCCCCCTCACGTTCGTGAGCGCCGCCTTCGTCCCGGTGCACTCGATGCCCGGATGGCTGCAGGCATTCGCCAAGAACCAGCCGGTGACGATCGTCATCGACGAGATGCGTTCGCTGGCTCTGGGCGGGCCGCTCACGATGCACGCCTGGCAGAGCGCGGTGTGGCTGGCGGGAATCGTCGCCGTCTTCGTGCCGTTGGCGGTGCGGTCGTACCGGAAGGCCTGATCCGGGGAGTTCAGTGCCTGTCGACAGCTTCCAGGATCGCCTCGGCGAGCTCAGCGGGTTTCGTGAACTGCGGCCAATGGCCAGTGGGCACGTCGATGTACTCGAGGTCGCGCAGTGCCGCCAGCTCACTCACATAGGCGTCGCCTTCCTCGATCCACGCGCGTAGCTGGGTGCTCGGGTATTCACAGGCGATGACCGTGGCCGGAACGTCGTACCGACGGTCGTCGGAGAGCACCTGGGCGTCGTAGGCAACGCCGCGGGGCTCGGGTACCGCCCGCAACCGGAACGCCGACCGGAGCCGGTCGTCGAGGTCCCGCAGGCTCGTCTCGTCGAACAGGGACCAGTCCGGCAGCGGGATCTCGTCGTCCACCACGGGGAGCTCGTCGTTGATCGACTGTCCGGGGCCCAGCGGCACGCCGTCGACGTAGACGACGCGCGCGACGCGGTCCGGCCGCGCGTCAGCGGCGGCATGGGCGACGGCCCCGCCACCGGAGTGGCCGACCAGGACGGGTGGCTCCTCGACGGCGTCGACGGCGTTGATCACGGCGTCGACGTGATCGCGGAGACCGATGCCGGAACGGTCGGCGTCATGCCACTCTCGACCGGGGAGGGTCAGGGCTCGCACCCGGTGCCCGGCGGCCTCGAGTGGCGAGATGACCTCGCTCCACGAGGGACCGTCGAGCCAAAAACCGGGGATCAGGATGAGGTTCGTCACCAACTCCGAAGCTTCCCAAGCTCTCGAGCGCCAGGACACGAAAGGACGCGGGGTCCGTCTCATCTTCTACCCGGTTTGCCGGTTGCGAACCGGAGGCACCCGTTGGACTGATCCGCGCGGGGGTAGGAATTGCCCGTGGCTTGGCTCGCTCTCGGGATGTCGGCGATCTGGGGCGTCCGGAGTGTCGGGATTCGAAGTCGGATCCACAAGGAGCGCACCGGTATCTCGACCTGTCCGCTGACGTCCCGAGACCCGGCGCGACGGTGAATCTCTCTGTCCTCGTCGTCGAGGACGACGCTGACGTACGCGCTTCGCTCGTGGAGATCCTCCGCCACGAGGGCCACGTCCCGGTCGAAGCGGCCAACGGGCTCGCCGCGCGCGACATCCTCCACGATCAGCCCGTTGACGTCGTCCTCTTGGACCTGCGACTTCCCGGCGTCGACGGCCCCGGACTGTTGGCGGGTCTCGACGACCCTCCTCCCGTGATCGTCCTCTCAGCTTTTGCCACTTACGACGAGGACGACGTGTGCCGGCGTTTGGCCGGCAAGGTCTCGACGTTCATCCGGAAACCGTCGCCTCCGCACGTGGTGCTGGCGGCCATCGAGGACGTGGCTCGGGGCTGAGCCGGTTTCTCGGGCGCGCAGTCGTCGGCCCGCAGGAGCCTTCCGCTCAGTACTCCAGCATGACGGTCGCGCCGACGGCCCCCGACAGGTCCCCGAGCTCCGTAGGCAGCACGGCCGGCGGCTGGTCGGGCAGTCGCAGGTTCTTCACCATCGCCACCTCCACGCGGCGCACGAAGGGCTCGCCGAGGCGGTCAGCGAGGCCGCCCCCCACGATGATCGCCTGGAGGTCGAGGAGGTTCTGCGCATTGGCCAGAGCGATACCGAGCGCCTCCACCGCTTCGTCGATGAGCTCGGTGGTAATACGGTCGCCCTGATCGAGCGCATCGGCGATCACTGAGCTGGTGACGCGGTCGCGACCCTTGCGCTCCATGATGTCGAACAGCTTGGTCTTGTGGCCCTTGTTCTGACGGCTCCGAGCCGTCGACTCGATGGACATGCGTCCGGCATAGGCCTCGAGGCAACCGTCCCGTTGACAACTGCATCGCCGTCCGTCCGGCTTTACCGTCGTGTGCCCGATCTCCCCGGCATTCCCGCGTCCGTGGCGGAGCTCGCCGTGCATCACGAGGCCGCCACCTACTCCCGACCCCACGAACACGCCGAGCAGATCTCGGTACGGTCGGCCCGCCCCCCGGCGGAACTCTCCCATCACCGCGACCCGGACGTCGTTGTCGACAGCCACGGCGACGCCCTCGAGCGCAGCGCTGATGGCCGGACCGAGGGGAACTTCGTCGGGAGACCCGAAGACGTTCGGCGCCTTGGACACGCTCCCGGTTTCCCTCGTCACGGATCCAGGAGAGCCCACGCCTACGGCGGCGAGCTCTGACAGGCAGACTCCACCATCGTCGAGCGCCTCGCGGACGCTGGCGGCGAGTTGCTCGACGACGGCATCGGGTCCGGTGCGAGGGGTGGCACGCCGGGCGCGGCCCACGACTTTGCCGTCCGACACCACCACGGCTTGGATCTTGGTCCCCCCGAGGTCCACGCCAGCTGCGACTTCATTCATCTGAGACCTCGACCATCAGACGGGAACAGGTCCATTCGTACGGTACCCCCGGGTATGTGAGATTCGGTGGAGCGGATGCCCCAGACCGGGGGCCGACGGGTCCACACTGGTGGGTGGTGACCGTGTGGGGTGAGTTCGGATTCGGCGAGGCGACGGCCGAGGACGTCGAGGCCATCGTCGCCCTCCGGGACGCCGCGGCCCGGTGGCTCACCGCGAGAGGCCTCGACCAGTGGAGCGCGGGAGAGATCCCGTCGTGCTGCATCCGGCAGCAGGTCGCTGACCACGAGGTCTTCGTGCTCCGGCGGGGCGCGACACCGGTCGGCACGGTGACGCTGCGGTGGGAGGACCTGCTCGTCTGGGGCGCGGAGGTCGGCCCCGCCGGTTATGTGCACAACCTCATCGTCGACCGGTCGCTCGCCGGGCAGGGGCTCGGCCGGCGGTTGCTCCAGTGGGCCGAAGACCGTGTGGTGTCGTCCGGTCGCACCCTCGTCCGCCTCGACTGCGCGACCAGCAACCGGCGACTGCGTGCGTTGTACGAGTCAGCCGGGTTCCATCACGTGGCCGACAAGGACTTCCCCGAGATCGCGATGGCTCGTACGACCTCGCTGTACGAAAAGACGCTGTCGCCCGCCGAGGCCTACGGGGACTAGGACCGTCTGGGCCTGAGCAGGCGCCCGCTCAACCCGAGGGGCCCTGGCCGCCGTCGCAGACGCAGAGCTCGTTGCCCTCCGGGTCGGCCATGATCACCCAGCGGCTCCCGTGCTCGCGGCGTGCCTCGGGTTCGAGCCGCCGCGCTCCGAGCGCCTCCAGCCGCGCCACCTCACCGTCGACGTCTGCGGTCTCGATGTCCAGGTGCATCCGGTTCTTCGTCGTCTTCGGCTCGGCCACCCGCTGGAGCAGCAGCTGGCGCACCGGGCCGTCCTCCGACGTCAAGAGCACGTAGTTCTCCACGGCGCCCTGTCGGGTCATGCCGAGCGCGGCGGCCCAGAAGGGCGCGATCGCGTCCGGGTCGGTGGCGTCCAGGACCAGCCCGATGGAGGCGTCAGCCATGTGAGGAGCCTGCCACGCTCAACCTCCCTTGGCGACAAAGGTGAGGACGTAGTAGCCGTATCCCGCGAGCGACAGGCCCAGGACGATGAGTAGGGACATGAAGACGTCGAGAGGCCGGAACCGCCGGGTGGGCCGCGTGCCCCCGGATTCCAGGCGATGCACGTCGTTGTAGCGGGCGCGGAACGTCGGGGGGAGCCACCGGTGCTCCTTGGTCGTCCGCTGCGCGAACCAAAGCTGGACTCCGTTGAACACCTGCTTCATCGGACGGCGCCCGAAGAAGAACGCGGCGGCATAGCCCATCAGCTTCTTGTCCCAGTTGGACGTCCAGATGGTCTGTGTCCGCGCCCACACGCTGCCGCTGGCGGCGTGCAACGCGTGCACGTGCAGCGCGCCGAGCACGCCGAATGCCACCCAGAATCCGGGCAGCGCGTAGACGAGAGCGAGCGG
This sequence comes from Acidimicrobiales bacterium, assembly GCA_035294855.1. Taxonomy (GTDB): domain Bacteria; phylum Actinomycetota; class Acidimicrobiia; order Acidimicrobiales; family UBA8190; genus DATGKD01. The sequence goes on along the minus strand of DATGKD010000083.1, from coordinate 14,302 downwards.
GGGCCCGACGAGCACCTGGCTCACGTTGACAGGCTTGTCGTCCTTGACGTTCGGGATGTGGAGGGCGATCTCGATGTCGTCGATGCGTGTCCGGCGTCGGCGCTTCCGGTAGTGGTTGTAGATCACCTGCTGGGCGAGGAACCCACCGAACAGGCCCTCGATCACGTCGCGGATGTCGTGGCGGAGGTTGGCATTGCTCACCGTGTGGTGCCACCAGGCCGTGGCCGATCCGTTGAGCTCGAAGGCCATGTAGTAGAGCGCCACGACCACGAGCATGCCGAGGTGCGCCAGGACCACGGCGAAGACGAGGAGCTCGACGTGCACCGCGACCCACCTGAGCGGGTGGCGGCCGAAGCGCACGAGCGGGGCGGGCGGAGCGTCGCTCGTCCGCCCCGTCTGTTCGGCGGTCATCGCAGGAAACCTACGCCCGGCCGCAGCCCCCGGGTAGCCTCCGCCGCGGGGAAGACCGCCATGGTGAACTCGCGGGTGTGCCGATGACCACTGGCTGTTTCACGCGCCGACAAGTCCTGGCGGCCGGCGTCGCCGCCGGCGCGTCAGCCGTCCTGTCCGGGTGCGGCGGTCAGCTCGCCAAGAAGGCCGCCAACGTTCGACCCGCCGGATCCGACCTCGGAGCGATCGAGCACGTCGTGTTCCTGATGCACGAGAACCGGTCCTTCGACCACTACTTCGGCACCTACCCCGGAGTGCGCGGCTTCGACGACCACCCCAGCGGCTCCCTGGGCGCATTCGCGCAGTCGTGGCCGGGCGGATCCTCGCCGACGCTCCTGCCGTTCCACCTCGACACCACCGCCGCCAATGGTGAGTGCACGAACGACCTGTCCCACGAATGGGACGTGCAGCACAAATGCTGGAACGGCGGACAGATGGACCGTTTCGTTGCCACCCATGTCGACCCGAACGTCGAGGGCCCGGCCAACGGCGTGCTGACGATGGGCTACTACACGCGGGCCGACTTGGGCTTCTACTATGCCCTCGCCGACGCGTTCACGATCTGTGACGGGTATCACTGTTCGGTCATGGGCCCCACGCAGCCCAACCGCTTGCATGCCCTGTCGGGAACGATCGACGCCGAGGGGCACGCAGGCGGTCCGATCTACAGCAACTCCGCGTCCCAGTTCGATCTGGCCTGGACGACGATGCCCGAACGCCTTCAGGCCGCGGGGATCAGCTGGAGGGTCTACAACCCTCCCGGCTCCAAGTACCAGCCCACCAATCCCTATGCGTCGACGGTGTCCGACAACGTGCTGCTCGCCTTCCAGCGCTACGCGAACCCGTCGTCCGCGCTCTACCGCCAGGCCTTCCTGCCGCTCTTTCCGAGGGACTTCTCCCACGACGTGGCCACCGACACCTTGCCCCAGGTCTCCTGGCTGACGCCGCCAAACGGGCACGACGAGCATCCCCCGGCACCCCCGGCGATCGGGATGATGTACTCGCACCAGGTGCTTTCCATCCTGACGTCGAACCCCAAGGTGTGGGCAAAGACCGTCCTGTTCGTGATGCACGACGAGAACGATGGTTTCTTCGACCACGTGCCGCCCCCGACACCTCCCCCCGGGACGCCCGGGGAGTACCTGGCTCCGTCCACCCGCGCTAGCGCCATCGGTGGGATCTTCGGTCCGGTGGGCCTGGGTTTCCGCGTCCCTCTGCTCGTCGTGTCGCCGTTCTCGCGCGGCGGCTACGTCTGCTCGGATGTCTTCGACCACACGTCACAGCTCCGTTTCCTGGAGACGCTCTTCGACGTGCGGGCCCCGAACATCTCGGCGTGGCGCCGCTCGGTCACCGGCGACCTCACGTCCACCTTGCAGGTCGGGTCGCCCGACGTCTCGATCCCGTCGCTGCCCGCGACCCCCGGCGCGGGCGATCCCGCCGTGCAGCGGGGGTGCTCGCCCGCGGACCTGGTCGGGGGCAGCCTGAACGGTCCCCCGTATCCGGTGCCGGCCAACCTCCAGATGCCCTCGCAGGAGCCCGGGACGGCCAGGCGGAGAGCTCCTGCGACGGCGACCTCGGTGCCCTGACGCCTGCGCAGCCGGAGAAATTCCTCATTCGTGACGACGTTGTCCGGGGCGGCGGCCCCTACGCTTGTGCCGGCAACTCGGATTGGGGGGGCAGGCATGGAGAAGGGGTACCGACCCGCACCGTGGGTCGAGGGGGACAACGTCGCCGAGGACCTGGGTGAGGACGTCCTCGCCTTGGCGTCGGTGGCGGCAGAGCGGGGCAAGGCGTCGGTCCTTCGCAACGTCAACGGGTTCGTCGTGCGCGTGATCGTCGAGGCCGCGTAGGGCGCGACACGACACGCTCGAACGTCGCGTACGCCGTCGCGACGTGCGGCTCGCCGTCGAGGGTCCGTGTGCCCGGACCTTCCCGGGACGAGGGCTACGCCGCCGGACGCTGTCGCACCGCACGCCCCGGGGGTTCGGTCGCGCCCATCGCTGCGCTCGTGGCGTCGGCCAGGACGTCACCGGACGCGAACGCTCTCACGAACCTGGTCAGGGCCCGCAGGAACCCGAGCATGTCGCAGAGAACGCAGTAGTCGTCGCACCCCGGCTGGTGGTACAGCGTTCCCAACGCACTCACATCCCTCTCCACCCGCTCGACCGTGGGCATATTCCCGGAATGTGACGATTCGTAACGCAGCGTGCCGGCGTCCTCGCCGTGGGTGCGAGCGAACCCGCGCTCGAGGCAACGACCGTCCACCGTCGGGGTGCATTGGAGGGGCGGTCCTTCGAGCGCGGTGGGATAGCCTCGAACGGGCAGTCGCCGCCCGGAGAGGAAGCAAAACGTGGTGACTTCCGCCTTCGACCTGGACATTCCCGAGCTCGACACCGCCGGTTTCGAGCGCCTCGAGGAGCTGACCGCCGTGGCCGACGCGCGGTCCCGCTCGTGGCTCGTCCGGACGCCCCTGGGCTTCGCCGTGACGACACACGACGACGCGGTGGCCGTCCTGCGCGAGCGGCGCTTCCATTCGGCGCTGTCGCTCTTGCCCCAGCTGGCCGGCGTGGAACCGGATGAGTTCCTCGAGACCAGGCGGCCTTCCATCCTGTCCATGGAGGGCGAGAGCCACACCCGCCTGCGGCGGCTCGTGGCACCGGCGTTCACCCCGTCGGCCATCGACCGGCTGCGGCCGTTCATGCGCGACGTCGTCGACAGGCTGTTCGACGCCATCGCGTCGGAGGGGCGTGCCGATTTCGTGGCCGACGTGTGCGAGCCCTACCCGATCCCGATCATCTGCGAGCTCCTCGGCGCCCCGAAGGAAGACTGGAAACGCTTCTCCGACTGGGCAACGGACATCTTCCGCCTCTTCAACCAGGATCTCGCGTCCGACCTGCCGATCATCCAGCGGGCGTCGGGCGAGCTCGAGGTGTACGTGCGCGCCATGGTCGACGAACGCCGGAGTCACCCCCGTGACGATCTCTTGAGCGCGCTCATCGCCATCGAGGAGTCGGGCGACCGGCTGTCCACCGACGAGCTCGTCATGATGACCGAAGCCATCTTGATGGCCGGCACGGACACGACCCGCAACCAGCTGGCCTGTTGCCTGGCGCTCTTCGCCTCCCATCCCGACCAGTGGGCCGCCCTGGCGGCGGACCCGGAGCTCGCACCGCGGGCGGTCGAGGAGTCGATGCGCTACCTGGGCGCGGTGCGGGGCACCGCGCGCGTCGCGGCGGAGGACATCGAATACCGGGGCGTGGTGTTCCCCCGGGGCACCCTGGTGGCGGTGTTGCTCGCCGGGGCCAATCGTGACCCGGCCGCCTTCGACGAGCCCGACACGTTCGACATCACCCGGCAGGCGGGCACGAAGCAGATGACGTTCGGGTCGGGGATCCATCACTGCCTCGGCGCCGCGCTCGCCCGTGCCGAGCTGCAGGAGGCGTTGGGGGTCCTGGCGCCACGCATGCGGGACCTGGAGCTCGACGGCGCCATCGAGTGGAAGCCGGCCACCTTCGGCATCTGGGGCCCGGCACGCCTGCCGCTCAGATTCCGCGCCAGCCGGGGCGCATAGCCGCCGGAGCCTCAGGGCCGGAAGACCTGGCCCCCGTCGACGTTGAACACATGGCCCGTGATCCACCGGGCGTCGTCGGACAGCAGGAAGAGGCACATCCCGACGAGGTCCTCCGGTTCACCCTGACGCTTCAGGGCCAACGAACTGACCAGTTGGCTCATGTACTGCTCGGGGACGACCGACTGCGCGGCCTCGGTGTTGGTGGGGCCGGGCGCGATGGCGTTCACGCGAATGTTCATCCCGCCGAGCTCATGGGCGAGCTGCTGGGTGAGCGAGTTGACGCCCGCCTTGGCCCACCCGTAGTAGCCGGCGTAGAGGTAGGCCGCCGTCGACGACTGGTTGACGACGGCGCCACCGCCGCGCTCCGTCATCGCCCGGTAGCACGCCCGCGTGCACACGAGCGGTCCCGTGAGGTTCACCGACAGGAAGCGCTCGAGGTAGTCCCAGTCGACGGTGAGGAGGAGGTCCAGGCGCATGCCGCCGAAAATCGCCGCGTTGTTGACCAGGTAGTCGATGCCACCGAAGTGCTCGACCGCCTGCTCGGCCATCGCCGCCGCGGCATCCGGGTCCGAAACGTCCACCCACGCGGGCACCGCGCTGCCACCCTCGGCCACGATCGCCCCGGCGGTGTCGGCCGCTCCTTCCTGGTCGATGTCGGCCACCACCACCGAGGCTCCCGAGGCGGCGAGTCCCCGCGCGTACGCGCGGCCGATGCCGCGTCCCGCTCCGGTGACCACAGCGACCTTGCCGGTGAAGTCGTAGGCGCCCAACGAATCAGTTCCCGCGTCGCTCAGGTGGCCTTGCGGCGACGGGCGATGACCCGCTCCGCCGCCTCGTTGGCGCCCGTGGCGAGCGGCCACCCGACGTAGTGCGCGAGGTGGACCACCAACTCACGCACCTGGTCCTCTGTCAGCTCGCCGTTGTCGAGGGCGCTTGTGAACTGCACCTCCAGCAAGGCGCTCTGGCCCAACGCGGCCAACACCCCGATGGTGACCAGACGCCGCTGCTCCACGTCGAGGGCGGGCCTCGTCCAGACGTCGCCGAAGAGGTGGTCGACGGTGTAGGACACGAAGTCGCCTTCGATGTCTGCCGGATCGACCGAGAAGTTGTAGACGGCCTGCATCTTCTCGATGCCGGCGGCGCGGTCGGGCCGAGGAGGTCGGTGCTCGGCCGTCATGCGGGCTCGGCGACGGCCTTGGTCTCGAGGTACTCCTCGAAGCCGGCGCGTCCCATCTCCCGCCCGATGCCCGACTGCTTGTAACCGCCGAAGGGGACGTCGGGGCTGTACCAGATGCCGCCGTTCACCCCCACTGTGCCGGTGCGCATCCGGGCCGCCACGCCCATGGCCCGGTCGCGGTCGGCCGACCACACCGAGCCCGACAACCCGAAGGGCGAGTCGTTGGCGATCCCCACGGCATCGTCGTCCCCGTCGTGGGGGAGGAGCACGAGGACAGGGCCGAAGATCTCCTCGCGGGCCACGCGGGCCTGGTTGTCGACGCCCACGATCAAGGTCGGGTCGACGAAGAAACCCCTCGGCCGGTCAACGGGACGGCCACCCCCAACCACGATGGTGCCTCCTTCTTGGGCCGCCAGGCGTAGGTAACTCTCGACGCGGTCCCGCTGCCGTGCGCTGATGAGCGGACCGCAGATGGTCCCGGGGTCATGCGGGTCGCCCGGTGCGAGCTTGCCCAGTGCGGAGGACGTGATCGCAGCGGCATCGTCGAAGCGAGCCCGAGGTACGACGAGGCGCGTGGTGATCGCGCAGCCCTGACCGGCATGCGTGCACACCGTGAACGCGGCCACCCCGCATGCAGCGGCCAGGTCGGCGTCGTCGAGGACGACGAACGCCGACTTGCCGCCCAGTTCGAGGAAGACGCGCTTCAGCGTGCCGGCGGCGGCAGCCATGATCCGGCGCCCGGTCGCCGTGGACCCCGTGAAGCTCACCTGGTCGACCCGCTCGTCGGTGGTGAGCGGCGCGCCGAAGGCGGGGTCAGACGACGTGACCACGTTGACGACGCCCGGAGGAATGTCCGTTTCGTCGTGGATCAACCGACCGAGGACGGTTGCGCACCACGGCGTGTCCGGCGCCGGCTTCAGCACGACCGTGTTGCCGGCGGCGAGGGCCGGCCCGAGCTTGGCCAGATTGATCTGGTGCGGGACGTTCCAGGGCGTGATGGCCGCCACGACCCCCACCGGCTCGCGTCGCACCCACCGCCGGGCGGGCATCCCGAGCGGCTCGGCGCGACCGAGGTCGCTCACCCACTCGTAGGTTTCGGCGAGGTCGGCCATCCAACCGAGGCCGGCGATGGGGTCGTCCAGCTGGGCCGAACGAGTGAGGAACACCGGCGAGCCGGTCTCGGCGATCGTCATCGTCCGCAATTCGTCGGCGTGCGCCGTCATCGCCTGTTGGAGCTGGCGCACGCAGCGCACCCGGAGCGCCAGGTCCTCCGCCCACGAGGTGGTGTCGAATGCCCGCCGGGCGGCGTCCATGGCCCGATCGAGATCTTCCGGCGTGGCGTCGGCGGCGACACCGAGGACCTCTTCGGTCGCGGGGTCGAGCGTCTCGAACACCGATCCACTCGACGAGGCGACGAGCTTGCCGTCGATCAGCATCCGTTCCTCGCCCGTCACGGGCGTCATGATGCATCACCGCTCGACCACGGGTCCGGCTCGAGACCGAATACCGCGTCGGCGCGCCGCTCCACCATCGTGGCGAGGGGCAGCGGAACCCCCAGGCGGCGCCCCAGGTCGAGCGCGGCGCGCAGATCCTTGTGGGCCAGAGCGGCGCCCGCCTGCATGGCGTTCACGATGGCGGGATGGTCCTCGTCGGTGAACGGTGCCACCGTGGTCCGGAACATGAGTCTCGACGCGCCGCCGATCTTCTTGTCGCTCTCCCGGATGACCTCGGCCAGCTTGGCCAGCTCGATCCCGGCGGCTTCAGCGAGAACCTGAGCCTCGTAGGCCGCCAACCATGACCCGTATTGCACGAGGTTGCGCGCCAGCTTGGCCCGCAGACCGGCTCCGAGCGGCCCCACGTGCACGACCGAGCCGCTGAACGCGTCGAGCACCGGTCGAGCGCGGTCGACGACGGTGACGTCTCCTCCCACCATGGCGACGAGTGAGCCTGTCGCCGCCGCCTCCGGGCCACCACTGACGCCGCAGTCGAGCACACCCACCTGTCGCGGTGCGGCCCACGCTCCGACCCGCTCGACGGTCTCGGGCGCCACCGTCGACAGCACCACGACCGTCGACGCCGGCCTCGCCGTGGCCAACGCGCCCTCATCGGGGTCGACCACCTTCAGCACCTGAGCGTCGTTGACGACGGCGACGAGGAGCACATCGCACCGCCCGCCCAGGTCGGCGGGATCGACAGCGACGTGGGCGGTCTGGGCGAACGGCTCGGTTGCCTCGGGTCGGACGTCGCAGACCACCACGTCGAGCCCGGCCCGGACCGCACAGTCGGCGACCCCGCGCCCGATGTCCCCCAGGCCGATGACCCCGGCCGTCAGTGCAGATGTCGGCCCCATAGCAAGAAACCCCTCTAGCCAGACAGGTGTCTGGACTGTAGTCTGGGGTTGTGGTGGCAGGCAACGGCGAGGACCGCGGCCCGGGCGAGGCCGTGGGGGCCGATCGGGCCGACGACGGTGGTGGGCGTCCTGATTACTCGGGGCCCTTCGACCCTGACTTTCGGTACGAGGACCTCTCGAAAGAGGCCCTCGTCCGCCTGGTTCGCGAGTTCGCTCTGATCGTCCACTTGCTCGACCGGTCCATGTGCGCCGCGATCGGCATGCGCTACGGCGGCGATGCCGTCAACGAGCTGGCCATCGAGGAATGGCGCGGCGCGAGCCCGGTCTACGGCAGGCGCCTTCGCGACGTCATGCGCGTGAAGGGGGACGACGTCGCCGCCATCTTCAAGGTGCTCCAGCTCGACCCCGGCTTCCCTCATCACTACATGGACGTGCGGTACGAGGTCGTCGACGATCGACACGGTTACTTCGAGCTGGCGCACTGCGGTGCGCTCATGGATGCCGAGCCGTGGGGCGAGCGCATGGTCACGGGCATGTGCCACCACATCGAGGACGGGACGTTCGACGTCACCGCCCAGGCGGTGAACCCCAAAGCGCGCATCCGGCCCGTGCACCGTCCTCCTCGCGTGCCTTCGGACCGCGTCCCTCACTGTCGCTGGGAGGTCGTGATCGACGCCGACACCGAGACCCTCGAGGAGGCGGACATCACGCGCATCACCGCGGGCACCACGGCAGCCACCTTTGCGTTCCCACCCATGCGCGACGGCACGCCACACGTCCCCGACCAGCCAGTGCCCGAACCGGACGCGCCTTGACCGTCCGGGCAGTGAGCGACTGGCCCGGCGACGACGGCCAGGCCGAGGGCACTCCCGCGGCGCGTGCAGCTGAGGCGACGCGCCGCCGCCTCACCCCGAAGCAAGCAGCCATCGTCGACCGCATCGTGGACGCGGCTGAAGACGAGGCGCGCCGCGGCGGATACGACGCGACGACGGTGCGGGGCGCGGCCCGCTGCGCCGGTGTCGCCCCCGCCACGGCGTATACGTACTTCGCCTCGAAGGACCACTTGTTGGCCGAGGTCCTGTGGCGGAAGATGGCCGATCTGCCGGAGGTCACGCACGCTCCCGGGGCGAACTCGCTCGACCGCGTGGCTGCGGAGCTGCGTGCGCTGTCGCTGTTCGTGTCCGACGACAGCCAGCTCGCCGCGGCCTGCACCTCGGCTCTGCTCGGGAGCGGGCCCGAGGTGCGCGCGCTGCGCGTGCGTTTCGGCGCCGAGGTCCACCGCCGGCTGGGCGGAGCGCTCGGTGACGGGTGCGACCCGGCGGTGCTCGCCGCCCTCGACCTGGCCTATTCGGGCGCCATGCTCTGGTCGGGCTTGGGCCACATCGCGTTCGCCGACCTACCCAGGGCGTTGGGCGACGTGGCCCGGGCGCTCCTCGAGGGCACGCCATGACGACCCCCCGCACCGCGCCGCCGCCGATGCCGCAAAGCGACCCCCAGCCATCTCTCCGGTACAGCCCGTACGACTACGCCATCCACGAGGATCCCTATCCGACCTACGCGCGGCTGCGGGCCGAAGCGCCGCTCTACCGGAACGACGAGCTCGACTTCTGGGCGCTGTCACGTCACGGCGACGTCCTGGACGCCTTCCGCAACCCCCGTCAGCTCTCCAACCGTTTCGGCGTGTCGCTGGACCCCGCGGCGTACGGTCCGGAGGCACATCGCGCCATGTCGTTCCTGGCCATGGACCCCCCGCGCCACACTCGGATGCGCGCGCTCGTGTCCAAGGCGTTCACGCCGCGGCGGGTGGCCGGGCTCGAGCCGCGGGTGCGGGCCATCGCACTCGAGCACCTGGAAGCCGCCCTCGACCGGAGAGCCTTCGACTTCGTGGCGGACTTCGCCGGCCGCCTCCCCATGGACGTCATCTCGGAGATGCTGGGCGTACCGCCCGCCGACCGTACTGAGCTCCGGCGACTGGCCGACCTCCTCGTGCACCGGGCCGAGGGCGTGTTCGACGTCCCCCCCGAGGGTGTCGCCGCGGCGCTGCAGCTGGCGGGCTACTTCGGCGACATGGTCGACGGCCGCCGGAAGACGCCCTCCGAGGACCTCACGTCCGCGCTGCTGGGCGCTGACGTGGATGGTGACCGCCTGACCGACGACGAGGTCATCTCGTTCCTGTTCCTCATGACGGTGGCGGGGAACGAGACCACCACCAAGCTGTTGGCGAACGCCTGGTACTGGGCGTGGCGGTTCCCAGACCAACGGGCGACCGTCTTCGACGATCGGACGCGTGTCCCTAACTGGATCGAGGAGACCCTGCGGTTCGACACGTCCAGCCAGATGCTGTTGCGGGTCACGACCGGGGAGGTCGAGCTGCTCGGCACGGTCCTGCCCGACTCCTCCCGGGTCCTGCTGCTCGTGGGCTCGGCCAACCGCGACGAGTCGGTGTTCCCCGGGGCCGACCGCTACGACCTGGCCCGGGACACGACGAAGCTCGTCAGCTTCGGCAGCGGCCGCCATTTCTGCCTGGGCGCAGCACTGGCCCGCCTCGAAGCGCGCGTTGGGCTGGAGGAGCTCGTCACCCGGGTGGCCGACTATGACGTCGACGCGGCGGGCGCCCAGCGCGTGCACTCCATCAACGTGCGCGGCTTCGCGTCACTGCCGACGTCGGTCACGCCCCGCTGAACAAAGGACCGACTCGCGTGCCCCGCTTCGAGCCGCATCCTGAGCGTCGGCCCGCTGTCGTCACCGGGGCGTCGTCGGGCATCGGCCGGGCCTCAGCGATCGCGCTGGCGGCGGCCGGACATCCCCTGGCGATCGGCGGCCGTCGCGGTGACCGCCTCGCCCAGACGGCGGCCGAGATCGAGGCCGCGGGCGGTGAGGCCCACGCTTTCCACCTCGACCTTGCCGATCCGCCTTCGGTCGACGCCTTCGCCAAGTCGGCTCGGGATGCGGTCGGCGACGTCGACATCGTGGTGTGCGCCGCGGGCCGCAGCGTCCCCGACTCGGCGGTCGAGCCCTCGCCGGACGAATTCGCGGCGACGGTCGCCGTCAACCTCACCGGCACCCACCGCCTGGTGGCGTCGTTCGTCCCATCGATGGTCGCGCGCCGACGTGGTGACGTCGTGGTGGTCACGTCCGAAGTCGTGAGGTTCCCGAGAGTGCGTACGAGCGCGTACGTGGCGTCCAAGTGGGGACTCGAAGGTTACGCCCGCACGCTGCAGATGGAGCTCGAGTCCACAGGGGTCCGCGTGTCGATCGTGCAACCGGGCCAGACGCTGACCGAAATGGGCAGCGACTGGGACCCCGAGGCGACGACGGAGGTCCTGCAGGAGTGGATCCGCTGGGGGGTGGCGCGTCACCACCACTTCCTCGACCCCGCCGCCGTCGCGCGTGCCGTGCGGACCGTGGTGGAGATGCCCCCGGGAACGCACCTGTCCATGGTGGAAGTGCAACCGGTCGCACCCGTCGCACGAGGTGGCGAAGGTCGGTCCCCTCGACCAGGGGAGGGAGAGCGATGACGACGTCCATCACGCGGCGCGAACCGCCGCTCGTGTCCGGCGGCGAATCGGAACACGGGCACCTCGACGAGCTCCGCCAGGACCCCATCGGGCTCATGCAGCGGGTGCGCGACGAGTGCGGGGATGTCGGGCAGTTCCGCCTGGCGGATCGTGACGTGGTGCTCCTCACCGGCGCGTCGGCCAACGAGTTCTTCTTCCGAGCCCCCGAGGACTCGCTCGACCAAGCGGAGGCGTACCCCTTTATGACGCCGATCTTCGGGACAGGGGTCGTCTTCGACGCCCCGCCCGAGCGGCGCCGTGAGATGCTTCACAACCAGGCCCTGCGCGACAAGTTCATGCGCGGCCACGCCGCCACCATCGAGCGCGAGGTGAAGGCCTTGGTGGCCGACTGGGGCGAGGCGGGCACAATCGACCTGCTCGCCTGGTTCGCCGAGCTCACCATCTACACCTCGTCGGCCTGTCTCATCGGGACGAAGTTCCGCCGGGAGCTCGATCGGCGGTTCGCCCAGCTGTACCACGACCTCGAACGGGGCACCGACGCCATCGCGTACGTCGACCCCTACGCGCCGATCGAGAGCTTCGCACGCCGCGACGCGGCGCGCCGAGGGCTCGTCGAGCTCGTCCAGGCAATCATGGACAAGCGCGCCTCGAGCCCGGAGCCGACCGAGCAACCGTCGACCGACGAGGACGACCGCGACCTCTTGGACGTCCTCATGTCCGTGAAGGACGACGACGGCAACCCCCGCTTCTCCACTGACGAGGTGACCGGCATGTTCATCTCGATGATGTTCGCCGGCCACCACACGACCTCCGGTACCGCGGCGTGGACGCTGATCGAGCTGCTCCGCCACCCCGAGACACTCCGGCCGGTCGTCGCCGAGCTCGACGCCCTCGCTGTCGAAAGGGCCGAGGACGCCGGTGGTGCCGAGATCAGCTACCAGGCGCTGCGGGAGATGCCCCGCCTCGAGGCCGCCGTCAAGGAGGCGCTGCGCCTCCACCCCCCGCTCATCATCGTCCTGCGTGTAGCCAAGGAAGAGCTGGAGTTCGATGGTTTCCGGATCGCGCCCGGCAAGCTCGTGGGTGCGAGCCTGTCGGTGTCGAACCGGCTGCCCGAGTCGTTTTCCGACCCGGACGCGTACGTTCCCGATCGCTACCTCGAGCCCCGGTCGGAGGACCGCGCCAACCCGTGGACGTGGATTCCGTTCGGGGCGGGGAGACACCGATGTGTCGGCGCGCCGTTCGCCATGATGCAGTTGAAAGCCATCTTCTCGGTGCTGTTGCGCGGCTGGGAGTTCGAGCTCGCCCAGCCTCCCGACACCTACCGCAACGACCATTCGAAGATGGTCGTCCAGCTGGCCCAGCCGTGCGCGGTGCACTACCGAGTCCGGGGATCGACGTGAAGGTCGTCGTCGACCGGGGCCTGTGCCAGGGTCACGGCGTGTGCGAGTCCGAGGCGCCCGAGGTCTTCTCGGTGTCGAAGAAGGGCGAGCTCACGATCCTGGACGATTCGCCTCCGGGGTCGGCCAGGGACCGCGTCGAGCAGGCCGTCCGCTTCTGCCCGACGGGCGCGCTGCGGATCGAAGACGACTGAAGCCGTCGAGCACGAGGAGGAGCTGTGGCGTCGTACCCGTACGAGGAGCTGGCCGAAATGGTCGAGCGGTGGCTCGCCGCCAACCGACAGGCCGAAGCCGCTGGTGACTGGAAGCCGATGGCTGCCATGTACACCGCAGATGCCACCTACGGCTGGAACCTCGGTCCGAACGAGGAGTTCATGGTCGTCGGCCGGGACGAGATCCGCGACATCGCGCTCGGCCTCGAGATGGGGGGACTCGACGGCTGGAAGTACCCGTATCAGAAGGTGCTCATCGACCCGGTCCAGGGCGAGGTGATCGGGCTCTGGAAGCAGATCGCCGATAGCGCGCGCTCCGACGGAAGCCCTTACGAGGTGCCGGGGATCGGCGGCAGCTGGTTCCGGTACGCGGGGGACTGGCAGTGGTCGTGGCAGCGAGACTTCTTCGACGTCGGCAACGCCACCGCGCTGTTCATCGAGATGATCAAGGCCGACACGCTGAGCGAAGGCATGCGACGACGCATCGAGCGGGCCAGCTCGGGCGAGCTCTTGCCGGGCCACTTCCGGCTGGGCGACGCTCCCGTCGGCCTCTGGGACTGACCTCGAAAACCATGTCCCGCCCTTGACAGAAGGATCCCCGGAAGCATCGAGGATTACCGGCATATCTCCACATATCGGTCGCCCTCTGGGGACCCCCGATGGGACACCGGATCGCCGAATACTGAATGCAGGGTCGCTACTTCAGTCCCGCGTGTCGTTCTGTCAAGGGCATCTCAGTTCTCTCCCGATGAACAGGCGGCGTCCGGTCGACTTGTCCTACTGACCTCGTTCAGTTGACCGAGAGTTGGGGGCACGGAGGCGTCGTATTGATACCCGTTGCTAACGATCAGCCCGGCTGAGTCGTGCTCCCATCTCGGGGGCCAATGCCTTGGCGGGATGCAGGCATTGTCTGTTCTCCCGTTGGGCGCGAGACAGCCAATCGCGGCGCATTCGGCGCCGGGGGGACAAAGGGAGATGTGCAAAATATGAGTCGGATCAAGTTCGGAACGCTTTTCGCCTCGCGGCGCTGGGGTTTCGCACTGGCGGCAGGGGCGGCAGCCCTGGGAGTCGCGGCAGTGCCCGCCCTCGGCGTCAGCGGCGCCTCGGCGGCGTCGAGATCGACGGCGACCAACATTCGGATCGATGAGGCAGAGGTCACCACGACGGGCGACCTGAAGGTGAAGGTCGCCGCCCAGTGCCCGGCCGGCGACAACAACTATCTCTACGTCGAGGCTGATCAGGACCTGTCGACCAACGACAGTGCGGGCCACATCTACGTGTCATCGTTCATCTGCAAGGGTTGGACCCAGACCGTCTGGGCGACGGTTCCGGCCGACAGTGGAACGTCGCACTTCGAGTTCAACAACGACGGCGAGGGCGACGACTTCGGGACCACCTTCAAGACCGGCGACGTCGGGGTGAGCGCGACATTCGGGGGAACGTCGAACTTCACCATGATCGAGAGAGTGCTAACCGCCAACGCGGACTAGCTGTACTTCCCACGGACGTTGTTGACGCCGTGAGGATCCACCAAAACGAAGACCTCCGGAAGTAGGTGTGCAGGTGTCGAATCCAGCACGCCAACCCGGAGGTCTTCGTGTCCCACCGTAACGCTCCACTCACCCCG
>DATGKD010000082.1:0-10147 GCA_035294855.1 Acidimicrobiales bacterium | reverse complement strand
CCGAACCGGCAGGGACCGACACGCCGGCGAGCGCCATGCCCGGCGCGGGGGAACCGGGGATCTGGAGCACCTTGCCGATGACGATGCGGTTGGGGTCCGCGATGCCGTTCGCGGCCGCCAGCGCGGCCACCGTCGTGTGGTGGCGCGCCGCGATCGACGTCAGGGTGTCGCCCGGCGCCACCTTGACGGTGTCGGCCGCGGCGGGCCCGGCTCCGACGAACAGTGCCAGCGCGGCCGCCACCACGACGACCGCCACGGCGGCGCGCCGGGCGGTCCGGCGCGTGCTGGGTCGCGTTGCGCTTGCGTCGGCGCCTGCCGAACCGACGGCGTCGGTCGGCGTGCCGGTCGTCGGTGTGCTGGTCGTCGGTGTGCCAGTGGCTCCTGTGACGGATGTGAGCATTGAAGAGTCATCGACCCGACCGGCGCCCTGGTGAACACACGGATATGCCAACGACACGCGCAAAACGAAGAAAGCCAGGCCACGTCGGTCATCGCTCCCTCAGCCAGGTCACGACTGACTCCGCTACGCGTTCGTCCTTCCCTCGCAATCCGTGGTCGCCGCCTTCGATCCACACATGGGTGACCTCGCCGGGGATCGTGGCCGTGGCGGCGACGAGCTCGTCGGGTGTGCCGAAGGCGTCACGCGTGCCGGACACGAAGAGGCACGGCACACCGATCCCGTCGAAGTGGGCAGTACGCGCGTTCTCCGGCCTGCCCGGTGGATGCAACGGATAGCTGACGAGGATCAACGCAGCGGCCGGCAGCCCCTCCGCCACCGCCATCGAGCACATGCGGCCACCCATCGAACGGCCTCCCAGCGCGATGGCGTCCTGAGGCACATCGAGTGCATGTGCCAGGGCGCGCGCCGCGCTGTCCGCCGCCGCCACCAGCACCGGTGCCTTGTCGGGCGCGCGCCGGCCCTGCAGCCGGTACGGGAAGTCGATCCGCTCGACGGTCACGCCCGTGGCCGACACCGCGCGGTCGATGGCGACGAGCGCGGGCTGGTCGCGTCCCGCGCTCGCCCCCGGCGTGAGCACGAGGCCGCGTACGCCGCCGTGCTGCGTCGGTTTCCCGGGCACGCGCGGCTTCTTTCCCGCCGAGCTCGGGGTCAGGACGTCTCCGCGACCGGGGCGGCCGGGCGTTGGTCACGCGATCCTTGGCGCATCCGGTTGCCGGGTCGGCCCGCGAAGGTGCGTGGCTTGCCGGCGGGGAGCGTCACGGTGAAGCGCGTGCCACCGGGCCGCATGTCGACGGTGACCTCGCCGCGGTTGACCTCTGCCAGTCGGCGGACGATGGCCAACCCCAGGCCCGTGCCGGTCGGCTTGGTGGTGAAGAAGGGCTCGAAGAGCCGCTCGGCGTCGGCGCGGTCGAATCCTCGTCCGGTGTCCTCGACGACGACCAGCGCCGCGCCCGCACCGGGGCGGGCGTTGACGCGCAAGACGCCGCCGTCCGGCATCGCTTCGTACGCGTTCGACACCAGGTTGACGAGCACCTCAGCCAGATGGCCGCGGTCGACGACGGCGGTGACCGGAGCACGGTCGTGGTCGACGCGCACCCCCGGGGGCGGCGGCGTCGTCTCGAGCGCCTCGTCGATCACCTCGTCGAGCGCGACGGACTCGACCTCCGGCCGGCGCGGCCGAACGAAGGCGACGACGTGCTCGATGATGGCATTGGCTTTGTCCACCTCGCGTCCGGCCACCGCGAGATGCCGCTCGAGCTCGGCGGTGAGGGAGTCCCCGAGCGTGTGGCGAACCAGGAACAGTGAATTCGTCACCACGGCCAGCGGGTTGCGGAGCTCGTGGCTCACCACTGACGCCATTTCGCCGAGCGCGGCCAGCCGCTCGCGCTCGACGAGCGCACGGGTGAGGGAGTCGACGGTGATGAACGCCACGATGAGCACGGCCACCGTGACGAGCCACGCCGCCGCGGCGACCGCTGTGTCGTCCACGAGGGCCACCACGCCCGACGCCAGGATCGATACACCCACATATGTCGCAGCCCGGCGCCGTGTGAACCACATCGGCGCCGCGAAACCGACCCAGATGTAATACGCGGTGAGGAGCCCCGGGTGCACGTGCAGCCGGCATGCGAGGTTGGCGCCGGAGATGAGCGCGATGCTCCCGGCGATGGCGACGTCACCGGTCCACTCCGGAAGGCGTTCGCGGAACACGAACAGGATCACCGCACCCACCCCCGCCACTGCCAGGACAGCCGCCATGGCGATGGCGTTGCTGATGTCGGCGGGATCGGCGAGCCACGCCGTAATGGCACCGACCACCCCGATGACGTAGACGGCGGCCAGGATCTCGCCCCGCCGGCCGCGGGCGGTCTGCAGGGGCCGGCCGACGCGCCGTGAGGGTCGCTGGAGCACGACCCGGCGCGCCCGCTCCTCGGCGTCAGCGAGGCGCGACCGCACCCTCATCGACCGTGTCCCTACCCCCATACGACACCGTCCAGTGCCGCGGCACGGTCTTGGCCCGCGCTGCGTACACACCCACTCTAAACCGGCAGGCTTCGTTCGAGCCGACGCCGGCGCTCTGCGAGCACACGATGGCGAATGCGTTCGTATCCTCGGGGCGTGGATTTCGGCATGCGGGCGTCGTCGGGTGACGCCACGATCGAGCGCCCGGCGACGACGTCACACGGCGACGAGGTGGTGATCGGGCCGCTCCACCAGAGCGAGTACCCCGCGCTGTACCGCATGTTCGAGAGCATCGTGGCGGCACTCGAGGGGTACCCCCACGCGCCCCCGCTCGACGAGCCGGCCTTCGACGCCACGTGGAAGGCGGTCACCGTGACGGTGGGGGTCCGACTGCAGACCGGAGGAGGACCCGTCCTCGCGGGCGCTTACTACCTGAAGCCGAACTTCGTGGGGCGCGCCGCGCACATCGCGAACGCCGGCTACGCGGTGGACAGCGCGGTACGCGGGCGGGGCATCGGGCGGTTGTTGCTGGAGGACTCCATCTGGCGCGCCCCGCGACTGGGGTTCGACGCCATCCAGTTCAACTTGGTGTTCGAGTCGAACCCCGCTCGTCGCCTGTACGAGGAGCTCGGGTGGAGAGAGGTCGGGCGCGTCCCCGACGCGGTGGACGGCGAGGACGCGCTCGTCTACTGGCGCCGCGTGGGTTGACCCGTCAGGCCGCGGGCCCGGTGGCGAGCACCACGGTGGCGCGGTTCTGCTGACCGGCCTGGTCGTCCCATGTGACGGTCACCTTGTCGCCCGGATGGTGATGTTGCATGGCGTTCGTGAGCGCCGCTGGCGAGTTCACCGCATCCGCGCCGAGGCCCACGATGACGTCACCCTCGGCGATGCCCGCCTGGGCGGCCGGCGTCCCGGGTTCCACGGCGGCCACCACGGCCCCCGGAGCCGTCTGGTCCCCCTGGACCTCGACGCCCAGGAACGCGGCCGGGCCGATGTGCACCTTGGCGGAGGCGACACCGGCCGCGATCTGGCGGGCGATCGGAAGGGCGGTGTCGATCGGGATGGCGAAACCCTCGCTCGAGCCCGATTGGAACTGGAATCCCGTCGAGGCCGCGGTGTCGATGCCCACGACGTCGCCCTGGGTGTTGACGAGTGGGCCTCCCGAGTCGCCCGGCTGCAGCGCGGCGTCGGTCTGGACGAGCCCGGTCAGTTGCTCAGAGGTGTTGTCCGACTCGTCGACGGCGGTGATCGGCTGGTTGAGGGCGGTGACGGTTCCCGCCGCCACGCTCGGTGGGCCGCCGCGGCCGCCCGCGTTGCCGACGGCGGTGACGGTCTGACCGACGCCGAGCGTCGTCGAGTCGCCGATCGTCACCGTGCGCAGGCCGGAGGCTCCCGACAGCTGGAGGACGGCGACGTCGTCCGCCTTGTCGGTGCCGACAACGGTTGCCTTGTAGGTGCGGCCGTTGCCGACGTCGGTGACGTCGATGCTCGTGGCTCCCGCGATGACATGGTTGTTGGTGAGGATCTCGCCCGACGAGGCGAGCACCATGCCGGTTCCTGCCGCGGCCCCGTTGGCGAACCCGAGGCGCGTGGTGACGTCGACGACGCCGGGGTCGACCTTCGACATGATGAGCGTGGTGTTGGGCGCGACCGCGGCAGATGATCCGCCTCCCGACGAGCCCGACGGCGTGCCGAACGGCGACCCGTTGTTGGGCGGCTGGTCGTTGATCGAGGTCCGTCCTATCGCGACCCCGATGGCGGCCACGATGACGACCACCGCGCTCAGGGCGATGATCTGCATGCGCCGCCAACGACCGGGGTGGCGGGGTGGCACCTCCCACCATCCGGGGGGCGGAGGCGCCCACGGGTCGGCGGGGCCACCGAGCGGCGGCCAGATGCCGGGCGGACCGGTCGGGGGCGGCGGCGTCCATCCGGGAGGCCCGGCCCCCGGCGGCATCCACGACGGGGGGGCGCCTCCTGCGGGAGGCCATCTGCCGGGGCCGCCAGGCAGTGGGGGGTCGTGCGGTGCACCCGGCGCGGCCCACAGTCCCGGGGCACGCCCGCCTGGCTCCCCGCCTCGGCTCGGATCCCAGCTCGGGTTGGGCGACCCGGCGTGCCAGAGACCGCTACCGGGCGGGGGAGACCAGCCCGGCGGGGGAGACCAGCCCGGTGGCGGTGCCGGCGGGGCTGCGCTGGGCGAGGGGAGGGCGTCATCGGGCCCGGAAGGATGCTCCTCGTCCGGCGCCGTGTCGTCGCCCTCCCCGCCCGCTCGTCCCTCGTGGTCGCCCATGGCCCTGCTCCATTTTGGAGGGCGCCGGCCCGTGACCGTGTCGATGGGGCCGGAATCCCCGGTCTTCAGGAGACAGGGTGAACCTGTGAGCGCGCTTTGGATGCCCGAACGACCTGCTCGAGCGACTGGTCAGGCCGGCAGGTGCACCTCGCTCACCGAGCCCGCCGACACCCGCGCGGTGATGCACCCGGCTGCCGCGGGGTCCTCCCGGACGCGCAGGTCGTAGGCCCCGGGGGGCAACGACCCGAACACGCCGGCCCAGCAGTCACCGCCGGCCACGTGGCGGGGGCGCACGGCCGTGTGCACGCCCCGCCATGCCTGCCCGCACGGGCGGATCTCGACTTCGACGCCGGCGAGCACGCTGTCCGCGTAGACCACCAGCGCCCCGGCGCTCTCCCCGATGTCGAGGACGACGCTGCCCGGCGTGCTCGCCGGTGGGAGGTGCTCGGTCATGTCAGGCCGCAGGGACTTTGAACCCGCTGAGCGGTACGCCCAGGTACGGGAACGACGTCAGGTAGTTCTCGGTGCCCATCGCCGACAGGTCGGTTCCCGACGAGGTGAGGCCCTGGTTGACCGCGCCCGCCGCGCCGTCGGGCGAGAACGACTTGTCCACGAGACCGAGCACCGCGCCGGCGAGCGCACGCACCTCGATGGTCACGACGTCGTCGAACACCCGCCGCCCGTTCGGGAACCCGGCGCCGTCGCCGCCCAGGAGGCCCAGGTTGTTCGGGCTCGTGGCGGGTGCGATGGCCATGTTGAGGCGCAGGAGGTCCGCCTGGGTGGCGCCGGTGAAGTTCGCGAACCCCTTGATCAGTCCCGCCGGGATCCCGGTGAGGAGGATGGCGACGATGTCGGCGCGGTTCGGCGCCGGTGGCCCCGCGTTGTACGCCTGGAGGTGCGGGAACACCCCCGGGTAGAGCACCGGGAGCAGCTGCGAAAGCTCGGGGTTCGTGTAGTACGGCAGGAACTGGCTGTCCCCGGCGGGCGCCTGGGTGTTCCAGTAGTCCTTCTTGCCCATGGGGATGACCACCTCGTTGATGAGGGGGTTGCCGAGGCGCGACACCTGGACCCACGGTCCCGCCCACACCTGGCCACCATCGTCGTCGCGCATCCGCACCTTCTGGCGGTACGCGGACGTCCACACGCCGATGACCGAGCTGGGCGACGAGACGTCGTCGGGATCGCGGCCGTTGGCGGTGAGCGCGCGCTTGGGCACCTGCAAGGCGATGCTGTGCACGTTCAGCTGCTTGGTGGCGTTGACGCCCGCCGCCATGGCGCCAAGCCCCGTCCCCATCAGCCCGAACGTGGTGTGGGCGCCCTCGAACGGCCGCAGGATGCCGAGGTCGAAGATGGACCCGAGGTCGACGTAGAAGCCCTCGGCGCGCTGGCCCGCGAACACCCGGACGTCGTCGGACAGATGGTGGACGGCGTCCTGGGCGAGCTCGCCGTAGGCAGGCGTCGACAGCGGCCCGATGTTGCACGGCGGGCACGCCAGGTCGGTCCCGAGCACGGTCGTCTTCGAGCTCGAGCCGTTCGTGTCGATGCGGGTCACGCTGAACTTCTGGCGGCGGTTCCAGTGCGGGTCGGTGAGCGAGGCGATCGGCCCCGTGTTGTAGAGGAAGGTGGCGGGGTTGAGGACCTGGTTCTCGAAGGTGAACTGGTAGACGATCTCGGCCAGTCCGTCCCCGTCGTTGTCGATGTTGATGGCGTAGACGACGTCGTCGCCGAACTCGTAGAAGTTCGGCCCACCGTCGGGACCTTCGAGCGGGACGTAGTTGGCGATCAGCGTCACGGTGTCCGGCTCGTCTGGGCTGACGAACGCGTACAGGTCGGTGCTGTCGGCGACCGGGTCCTTGGAGATCTCCGGTGCTTCACGGTGCGATGACATGGCTCACTCCACTTGGTCGTAGGGGCGGTGGACGGAAATCGATCGAGACCCCGAGCAGTCGGCGATCAGCGCGCCGCTCGCAGGAGACGGCCGGCGAGTTGCGGATCGCGTACGACGACCTCGCGCGCGCCGTTGTAGAGGCTGATCTCGCCGCTCGACAGGTCGCGCACGTGCGCCACGAGCGGCTCGGTCAGGCTGGCGGCACCTGCGTCGGTCTCAGCCACCGCCCCATCGACGGCGCCGGAGTCGGACGCCGCCGACCCCACCAGCGCAGAAAGGCCGGGCACCGAGGACAGCAAGCCCGCCGCCGCCACGGCGAGTGATCCCCGACCCAAGAAGGCACGCCTGGACACCGGCATGGTCGAACCCCCGTCGTCGATATGCCACCGGGCACGTCGAGTGGTGTTCGACACCGGGTCTCCAATGGATGACACCGGAACGAATTTCCTCATTCTTGACGAGAGGCCGGGCGTTCCCCCTTGACGCGGACGCGAGGACCGTTACCATGCGACGCCATGCTCCGGAACGAACTCGACCACGTCGTCGCCGATGTGCTGCGGCACCGCCGGCTGCTCGACCATCCCTTCTACCGACGCTGGGAGGCCGGCGCGCTCGAGCCCGGTGAGCTCGGCGCATATGCCGCGCAGTACCGGCACTTCGAGCGCACCCTTCCGGTGCTGTTGGCGCGCGTCGTCGACCAACTCCCGGACGGCGTGGCCCGGCGCACGGTGCAGGCCAACCTCGACGACGAGCTCGGCGTGCCCGAGCCCCACACCACGATGTTCGAGGACTTCGCGTCGGCGGTGGGCGCGGCGGAATCCGCCCCTCCCACGGCTGCGACCGCCGCGTTGATCGACACCTACGACCGGGCGGCGAAGGCGGCGCCGGCCCGTGTCCTGGCTGCGCTCGCCGTCTACGAGGTGCAGGCGCCATCGGTGGCGGCGTCGAAGGCGGCCGGGCTGCGCGCGCACTACGGCGTCGACGCTCGAGGCACGCGCTTCTGGGACGTCCACGCCGACATGGACGCGCGGCACGCCGAGTGGGCGCTCGACGCCGTGGCCGCATTGGCAGAGCGCCCCGACGACATCGCGGGCGCCGCCGACGACGCGGCGCGCGCATGGTGGGCCTTCCTGGACGACCGCGACGCGGACGCGCCGCTGGCCTCCGCCGTCTGACTCACCCGGGCACACCGGGGCTCGCACGAAGCCGCCGGCGGTGAACTTCTTTTCGTTCCATCTCATGCCCTGGCCCTACCTGGGGCCGCCCCGCGAGTTCCTGGCCCGGCACGAAGCCGCCTGGGTGACGCTGCCCAACTCGCTCTACGACCCCGCCCGGGGTGCCGAACTGTACGAGCGGTACCTGGGCGAGCTGGTGATGGCGGAGGAACTGGGCCTCGACGGCGTCGTGGTGAACGAGCACCACCAGAACGCCTACGGCCTCATGCCGTCACCCAACCTCATGGCGGCGGCGCTCACCCGTGAGACGTCACGCGTCCGCATCTGCGTGCTCGGGAACGCGCTCCCGCTCTACCAACCGCCGACACGGGTGGCCGAGGAGATGGCCATGCTCGACGTCATGAGCGGCGGTCGCCTCATCGCGGGGCTCGTGGTGGGAGGCGGGCCCGAGTACTACTCGACGAACGTCAACCCCACCGAGGCGCGGCCGCGCTTCCGGGAGGCACTCGAGCTGGTCGTGCAGGCCTGGACGCGCCCGGGCCCGTTCGCGTTCGACGGCGAGTACTACCGGCTGCCGTACGTCAATCCGTGGCCCCGTCCACTCCAGCAGCCGCACCCCCCGGTGTGGATCCCCGGGCTCGGTTCGCCGAGCACCATTGCGTATTGCGCCGAGAAGGGCTTCGGCTACATGGGCGTCGCCTACTACGCGCCGCCGGAGACCTTCGCCCGGCAGGCCGCCGCGTATCACGAGGCGGTCGCCGCCGCGGGGCGCGCGTACGACCCCGAGCTGCTCGGCTGGCTCACGACGGTGTACGTGGCGGACACCGACGAGCAAGCCGTGGAAGAAGCCGCGACCCACCTGGCGTACTTCCAGGGCACGCTGGCCGCCGGTTTCGTGGGGCCCGGCAAGGTGTGGATGCCCCCCGGCTACTTGGAGGCGCCGGCGCTCGTGCAGTTCCTGTCCGAGTTGCGCGCGCTGGTGGAGGGGCCACGGCCGACCGACGCCAAGCAGGCGGTGTGGCGGCGCTCGCCGCTCATCGGCAGCGTCGACACGGTGCGTCGCCGCCTGCTCGAGTTCGTCACCGGGCTCCGTCTCGGAACGGTGCTCGCGCTCTTGCAGTTCGGGTCGCTGCCCGCGGACCTCACGGCACGGTCGACCCATCTCTACGCCACCGAGGTCGTGCCGTACGTGCGCCGCGAGGCCGAGCGGCATTTCGCCGCGCAGGGGTGGGCGACGTGACCAGCGATGTGACCGGTACGGCCGTCGAGCAGTCGCGTGCCATGACCGTCGAGGTGGCCGGGCGGACGGTGACGTCGTGCCGCCTGGGCGGGGGGGAGCCGCTGCTGTACCTCCACGGGCTGTGCGACGTGCACTCGGCAGGCACGCCGTCGGAGCCGCCGCTGTTCTTGGCGCGGCTCGCCGAACAGCACCACGTGATCGCCCCCGCGCTTCCTGGCTACCCGGGCTCCTCGGGCCTCGAAGAGATCGAGGACGTGGAGGACTGCGCCTGGCAGCTCGTGGACCTTCTCGACGCGCTCGACCTGACGCGCGTCGACATCGTGGCTCACAGCCTCGGCGGCTGGTTCGCGGCCGAGCTCGCCCTCCGCCATCCCGCGCGCGTCCGGAGGCTCGCGCTGGTCGCCCCGCTCGGTCTCCATGTGCGCGGCGTCGAGGTCCCCGCGTTCTTCGGAGCGGTCGCGCCGCGCGGGGTGGGAGGCATGGGCGAAGCGCGTCGTCTGCTGTTCGCCGACCCCGACGGTGACGCGGCCACGCGGGCGCTTCCCGACGAGATGAGCCGTGACGCGCAGCTGCGCTGGTTCGGCGGGCTCGCGGGCGCGGCCCGGCTCGGGTGGCGGGCGCCGCACTTCCAGAGCCGGCAGCTTGCCCGGCGGCTCGGGCGCATCACGACGCCCGTGCTGGTCGTGGGCGGCCACGGGGACCTTCTCGTCCCCCCCGTCGTGGCGCGTGCCTGGTCCGACGGGCTCGACGCCGCTCGCCGCGTCGAGATCGCCGGTGCGGGCCACTGCATCCCTCTGGAACAGCCCGACAGTGCACGCCACGTGTTGGCGTTCCTGTCGGATCCCGGGGTCACCGACCCGTCGGGGAACGCCGACGCCGATCTGCCCGGGGTCACCGACGTGTCCCGCGCCACCGGGACGACAGGGAGCTGAACGTGCCCTCCGCGCTCGCCGGAGCAGCCGCGTTGGTGACCGGTGGGTCGAGCGGCATCGGCGCCGCGACCGTGGACCTCCTCCGAGGCGAGGGTGCCCGGGTCGCGGTGCTCGATCTTCGGGAACCCGGGCGCCCGGGGCCGACCTGGGTGCGCTGCGATGTCGCGGACGAGGGGCAGGTGGTGGCGGCGGTGGCTGAG
>DATGKD010000081.1:0-5221 GCA_035294855.1 Acidimicrobiales bacterium | reverse complement strand
CAACGTTCGAGACGATCAGCTCCGCTGAATCGAGTGTCATGAGAGAGATGCCAACCGTGTCGTGCCTTGGCCGATCAATTGCCTGTCTGCGTTCTTGGCGGCCTTGGAGCCTTCACGCTGACGCTCCACAGCCAGCTCGGTGGGGTTAGCAATCGGGCAGACGCCCTCGTCACGACCGCATGCGGAGAAGTCGTCGGCCTGCAGAGCCATCCGCCCGGCGACGCGGGTGCCGGGCTCGTTCCTCGTCCGATGACAGAGGATCACCCCGTCAGATCCGAAGAGCCCAATTTCGTTGGTGGCGGGGGGAGGATTTGAACCTCCGACCTTCGGGTTATGAGCCCGACGAGCTACCAGACTGCTCCACCCCGCGGCGTTCTCGTCAGGTTACCACTGGGCGTGCGCCGCCCGTCCGGTCGCACGACAGCCGCGGTTGCTCAGCGCGCCGACACGCTCCTCGCCTTGAGGGCCACACCGGTCGGCGAGGTCGTCGTCGTGGTCGTCGAGGCCGGTCCCGAACTCGAGCTTCCGGGGGCACCCGAGGCCTGCTGTAGCTGTTGCAGCACGTTCTGCAGGGCGCCGATGTCGTTGCCGTAGGCGGAGAAGTTGCCCGCCTTCAGGTCGGTCTGCGCTTGCTGGAAGTCCTGGTTCGCCTGGGTGATGAGGCTCTGGATGCGTTGGTTCGTCGGTGAGGTCGAGCTCGATGGGGCGGGGTTCGAGGGGTTCGGAGCGGTCGGAGTGGAGCCGGGGAAGAGGTCCTGGAGCGCGGCCGACATCGTCTTGTTGAACGCGACCTGGCTCTGTCCCTGAGGGCCGCTGTAGACGACGATGAAGTTGTCGAGCTTGGGGAACGGGTTGCGCGACGACTCGACGTAGAACGGCCGGAAGTACAAGATGGCGTTGCCCACCGGCACGATCTGCAGCGTGCCGAGCTGCACGCTCGAGCCCGCCTGGCTCAACAACGTGATCTGCTGCGAGACCGCCTGGTTGGCGGCGATGTCGGCGTCGACGAGGGCGGGGCCGTCGATGGGCGGAGTCTGGAAGGCCTTCAGGCGGCCGTAGTGCCCGGGATCGGAGCCGGCCACCATGAACGCGGACATGGTCTGGATCTGGTCGCCCTTGGACACCGGCACGAAGGCGTCGACCAGGTTGTAGGACTGCGCTGACTCGTCGGGCACCTGGAACAGCTCGTAGACCGGGGACATGCGTTGCACCTGCCCCGTCGAGATCAGCTGTCCCTGGGCGGTCGTCGTGAACGTGGTGGGCAGCGCCTGGCTGGGTGGCCCGTTGCCGGCGGTCTGCGACACGTTCCAGGCGTTCGTGGCGTTGTAGAACGGCAACGGCTGGGTGATGTGGTAGCGGCCGTAGGTGGTCGCCTGCACGGTGAGCAGGTCCTCGGGGTACCGCAGGTGGGCCCGCAGGTCGGCCGGCATGTCCTTCACGGGCGCGAACATCCCCGGGAAGGTCTTCTCCCAGGTCTGCAGGATGGGGTCTTTCACGCCGGTGAGCGGCGTCACGTCGTAGAAGCCCATCTTGCCGGTGTACGCGTCCACCACGACCTTGACCGAGTTCCGCACGTAGTTCAGGTTCTGGTTGAGCCCACTGTTGGACGGGAGCGCGCTCGTGTCGACGGTCTGGGAGTAGGGATAGTTGTTCGTCGTCGTGTACGCGTCGAGGACCCAGTAGATCCGTCCGCCGGACAACACCGGGTAGGGATCGGAGTCGTAGCTCAGGAACGGGGCGGCCTTCTGGGCCATCTGGGTGATGTCCCGGACGAACATGAGGCGGGAGTGCGGCGTCAACAGGTCCGAGACGAACAAGTTGAAGTCGCCGAACCGGACGGCGAACGCGGCGCGGGTGATGAAGTTGTTCAGCTCGACGCCGCCGGAGCCGGTGTACGAGCTCGCCACGGGGTTGTTGGTGCCCACCTGGTAGTCGATCTCGGGCTGGCGGGTGTCGCCCACGATGTAGTTGGCGTCCGCGCCCTGGGGGTTGCTGACACCGAAGAACACCCGCGGCTGGTCGATGGCGGGGGCACCCGGCGTGCTCGACACCGGCACCTGGGAGATGTTGAACGCCGGCTGGTCACCCTGGGCGGTCTGGTTGGACGGCGACAGGACCATGGCGTAGCCGTGGGTGTACTGCAGATGGGTGTTCACCCAGCCCTGTGACGGCAGGTCGTTGTCGTTGATCTGGCGGACGCCCACGACCTCCGGGACGAGGCTGCCGTTCACCTGGTACCGGTCGAGGGCCAGGGTGTTGAAGGAGTAGAAGGACTTGGTCGCTTGCAGCTTCGTGTAGGTCGGGCCGGTCAGCGCGGGATCCCAGAACTGCACGTTGTTGATGGTCGGATTGTTCGTGACCTGTGCGTTGGTGAGCGTTTGCGTGGCGCTGAAGTTCTCCTGCGCAACCTGGTTGAGCCCGAACGCGGTCCGGGTGGCGGCGATGTTGCGGGCGATGTAGGGACGCTCGAGGGAGTTCTGCGCCGGGTTGACCTTCACCGCCTGGACGATGGCGGGGTAGATCGTGCCGATGACGAGCGCCACGAACGCCCACAGCCCGACGGCGAGCACCGGGAGGGCCCAACCCCGGCGGCGCACGTTCACGAGCAGGATCACCGCCGCGAGCACCGAGATCCACAGCAAGAGCGTCAGCGCGGGCAGCCGGGAATGGACGTCGGTGTACCCGGCACCCTGGACGTAGCCGTTCTGGGACAGGTCCAGGCTGTATCGGGCGAGGATGTAGCCGAACGCCTTGACGATGGCCATGCACGCGAGCAGCACCGACACGTGCACCTTCACCTGCGGCGCCACGCTGGGTGCCCCCGACTGGATGCGGATGCCCCCGTTCAGGTAGTGCGCCACGACCGTGATGAGCAGGATCACCACGAACGAGACGAACGCCCAGCTGACGATGAACTGCAGGAACGGGAGCCGGAACACGAAGAAACCCGCGTTCTTGCCGAACTGGGGGTCGGTGGCGTCGAACGAGCCCCCGTTCGTGAACAGAAGGAAATTCTTCCACTGGCTGATCGTGCCCGAGGCGGCGATGAGGGCGACCACCAACGCGACCAGCGTGCGGACCAGGACGGCTCGGGGGGCGATGCGTTGCTGGTAACGCCGCACGAGCTCGTCCTCCGGGCCGAGCGCGAGCTCGCTCGGCCCCAGGCGGTCGACGATCGCCAGGTTGACCCACAGCACGACGAAGAAGATCGCCGCGAAGCCGAAGTAGAGGCCGGCCTTCACCGCCAGGAGGCGGCGCCACACCCCCGTCAGGTGCACCGAGCCGAACCACAGGTAGTCGGTGTAGAAGGTGGCCAGCGTCCGAAGCGACGCCACCAGCACGATCACCACGACGACGGCGATGATCACCCAGAAGCGTGCTCTCCGCCCGGCACGGCGCGGCCGCCGGGGAAGGTCCTGCGGGGCGCGCACGAGCGGCGAGCCTAGGCGTTGAGCGGAGCCAGCAAGCAGCGGCAACCGGCGTGTGCCGGTGGATATGCGTGGCCCGTCGGGAAGGTGTCGCCCGCCGGCACGTGGCCTGCCAACGCGTTGTCGTCGCAGTCGGGGCATTCCACGCCGTCGTCGTCCACGATCCAGCGCAGTTTGGCGCCGCCGGACACGGCGGTCACCGACTGCGAAAAGGCGGCCACCGTCTGGTCCGCGGCAAGTCTCTCGACCCGGGCGCCCTTCCACTCGCGGTACGCCGCGCCGACGAGCTCGACGAGGGCGGCGTCGTCCCCGTCGTCGACCGATGCGCCGTCGTCGTCGAGCCGCCTGCGCAACGGTCCCACGATGGCCGCTGCGAGCTCGAGCGCGATGGCGTCCACGGCCACCTCGTCGGGCGCGCTCCCGCCCGCGAACTCGGCTCCGGAACGCGCCGCGTCGCGCAAGGGATCGGTGGCGGCGCGCACGTAGCGTTGCTCGTGCTCGTCCTCAGCGACCAGTACCCCCGGGCCCCACCCGCCCTTGGCGCGCATCCGGTCGAGGATGTCGTTCTGGTCGTCGGCGAGGGCACGCTTCAGGCGACGCGCCAAGGTGACCATGACGGGCCCCAGCATCTCGTCGCGCCGCATGAGCAGCGGATCGCGCTCGCCGGGGGCCTCCTCGTCGGCACCGTCGGCCTCGTCAGCAGGCCCCGCCGAGTCCGACGCGGTCGCTTCTGGCGCCTTCGCCCCCCCGTCACGAGGAGACGCGTCGTGAGCCTCCGGCGACGCAGCTGCTCCGTTGCCGGCGGGCGCCAGGCCGGCCGCCCCGTTCCCGCCGGTGGCGTCGACCGCACGGCCTTCGACCACGGTGCCGTGCGGGTCGGTGGACTCCTCCACCTCGGGACCGGCCGTCTCGGCCCGCAGGCGCGCGAACAGCTCCTCGACGGCTTTGCTGCGCTCGGGATCCGACCCTTCTGCGGCGGAAGACGCCGGCTCGGGCGGGTGCGTGCGCGTCGTTCGTTCGGACTCGGAAATCTCGAGATCCGGCGCATCGGTCTGCGCGGCTGCCTGACGGCCCGCGGCCTCGGCGGCGAGACGAGCTTCGTCCTCGGCCCGGAAGAGGTCGTCCGCGATCTGGTCGACGGCCGTGCGCACCTCGGTAATGGTCTGCGCCAACCGCTCTCGCCCGGCGCGCAGTTGCTCGATCTGGCTGTGCAGCACGCGTCGGCGGCGCGTGAAATCGGCGAGGACCCGCGCCCGGTGCTCCTGTGCCTCCTGCACCATGGACCGGCACTCCTCGCGCGCCGTGGTCACCATCGACTCGGCTTCCAGCTTGGCGCTGTCGAGGCGCGCGGTGGCCTCGTCCTGCGCACGCCGTCGCATCTCGTTGGCAGCGGCCTCGGCCTGCGCGGTGCGCTCGTTCGTCGTCTGCTCCGTGCGGCCGAGCAGCTGATCGGCGTCGTGCTGGGCCTGGGACCTCAGGTGGTCGGCCTCCTCGTGCGCTTGAGACCTGATGCGCTCGGCCTCGCCTTCGGCGCGCGCCACCAACTCGGCCGACGCGTCGTGCGCCGATTTGAGCACCCGGGCGGTCTCCTGGCCGAGCGCGGCGGTCAGCGTGGCCTCGTCCAGCACGGGGTTGGCGGCTCGGCGTTCGGCTTCCGCCACGGCACGGCGCAACTCGTGCTCGCGGTCCGCGGCGGCGACCAACTCGCGCGCCACCGCCTCCAGGTAGGCACGCACCTCGGCCGGATCGAATCCCCGACGCGAGGTGCCGAAGGTGTGGCGGGCGACCTCGTC
>DATGKD010000080.1:0-15005 GCA_035294855.1 Acidimicrobiales bacterium | reverse complement strand
CACCCGCGAGACGCTGCTCTCCCGGGTCTGGGGGTACGAGTACTACGGAGGGGCGCGCACCGTGGACGTCCACGTGCGGCGGCTGCGCGCCAAGTTGGGCGAGGAGCACGCCCACATGATCGAGACGGTGCGCTCGGTCGGCTACCGCTTCGCCCAGGGACCCTCGGCGTGAGCCACCCGGACGGCGGGGCGATCTGAGGCCGCCGATCGGTCCACCGGGCGGTCAGTTCGGCGTGCCGTCGGCGGCGTAGGCCCACGCCTCGACCTCGACGACGGCTCCCATCGGCAGCGCGCTGACGGCAACCAACGTGCGCGCCGGGCGGTGGTTGCCGAGGGTCTCGATGTAGATGCGGTTGAACTCGGCGAAGTCGTTCACGTCGGTGAGGAACACCGTGGTCTTCACCACGTTGGACCAGCCGAGGCGCCGCCCCGCGAGCAGCGTGGCCACGTTGGCGAGCGCCTGACGGGCCTGCTCCGCGAATCCCCCTTCGACCAGCTCGAGGCCATCGGCGCCGGTGCGCGTGCCGATCTGCCCGGAGCACACGAGCCAGGGCCCGGCGCGCACCGCCGGCGTGTACGGACCGACCGGCGTACTCATCCCCCACCTCCCTGTGTGGGCCACCGTCCGGGCAGCCCCGCAGCCGTCCACGCCGCCGCAGCGACCGCAGCAAGAACGGTATCCCCGACGGGGACCGCGGGCCCGGGATCGTCTTCGACCACGACCTGCACCGATGGCGTGTCGCGCGCCGAGAGGACGCCGAAGGAGCGGATCGTCAGGTCGAGGACCTCGCCGTGGTCGTCGACGGCGATCCCCTCGGCGCGTACCCAACCGAGCGCCTGGTGGACGGCGCCCAGTGCGTACGAGCGCAGGACGACCTCGTCGAGCACCTGGCCCCCGGCCACGGTCAGGTGGACCGAGCCGTCGGCGCTCAGCGCGGCACGCCCCCGGGCGCCGGCCGGCGACCGCATCTCGACGACATGGCCGGGGCCCGTCGCCCCGGAGCGCCGGGCGTCGAGCGCAGCGGCGAGCACCGAGGCTTCCACCCAACCGGCACCGCGTAGCGCGCCGGACACCGGCGGTCCCGGCACGGCGACCTCCTCGACATCGACGCCGGGGAGCACCGACCGCACGGCCTCGACCCACGCGGCGAGCGGCGACGAACCGGGCGGGCGCGCCACCCGAACGATGCCGGTGCCATCGACGCGCAACCCCGCCGCGATCGGAGGGCGCTTCGGGCCGAGGCGGACCACGTCCTCGCGCGAGAAGACGACGCGCACGCAGCGGCCGTGCTCGTCCGCCAAGCGCCGGGCGGCCGCGGGCGCCTGAGACGCCAGCTTGCCGCCGAACGCACCGCCGTTGGCGAGCGGGCCGGCGGGCTCGCCGCCCGGCTCGCACCACGACGCGTCGGGCTCCAGGTAGGCGGGCTCGACGAACGTCGTGGCCAGCGTGAGCGCCCATGCACCGGCCGGCACCTCGACCGGGTGACGCAACGCGGCGGTCGAGCGCCGTCCCTGGACTTTTCCCGCCGCGGCGCGTGCCTCGTGCAGCGTTTCGGCCACCGCATATCCGCCCCGTCCGTCGGGGACGGCGACCAGCGCGCCGGCGGGGGCGGTGTCGTCCGCGAAACCGCCTCCGCCCGCGGCGACCTGCGGACCGACGAGCTGCGGGCCACCGCTCTCGATCGAAGCGCGTCTCGCAGCTGAGGCGAGGTCGCGACGCGTGGATCCACTCACCGACGTGGACACCGCGGCGGCCGCCTCCACGATCGTCTTCCAGCCCGTGCAGCGACACAGGTGCGCGAGGAGCGCCCGGCCGACGGCGGTCTCGTCACCGAGGCGCGCGCTGTCGAGCGCGGCGAGGCGCATGATGATCCCCGGGGTGCAGAAGCCGCACTGGCTCGCGCCGAGGTCACTGAAGGCCGCGGTCCACGTGGCGCGGACTTCGGGGTCGATGCCGTCGAGGGTGGTGACGTGTCGACCGGCCACACGCCGCACGGAGGTCACGCACGCGACGCGCGTCGATCCGTCCACCCACACCGTGCAGCAGCCGCACTGGCCCTGCGGGCTGCACCCGTCCTTCGGCGTCTTCTTCCCCAAGCGGTCGCGTAGGACCTCGAGGAGCGAGACGTCGTCGCCGGGGACCTCGATCAACTCGCCGTCGACGTGCAGCGACACCCTGTCGACGTGCCGAGCGGGCACCACCGCTTCGACGGGCTGCAAAGCAGGCGCCGCGCGCCGCGGCGCGGCGTCGGTCAGCTGAAGGAGGACCCGCAGCCGCAGGTGCGGGTGGCGTTCGGGTTCGACAGGTGGAACCCGGCGTCCTGCAGGCCGTCGGCGTAGTCGAGGGTCGAGCCCTTCAACAGCTCGGCGCTCGCCGTGTCCACCACAACCTTCACCCCGCCCTGCTCCCCGACCAGGTCGTCGTCTGCGACCTCGGAGTCGAAGAACATCTCGTAGCTGTAGCCCGAGCACCCGCCGGGGCGGACGGCGACCCGGAGGGCCAGCAGGTCGTTGCCCTCCTGGGCGAGGAGGTCGGCGACCTTGGCTTTGGCGCCATCGGTGAGCGTCACGACATTCGGCTTCTTGCCGATGGTGACGGGGCTGATGGTCGTCACGGACATGTCCTCCTGGGGCGCAGGCAGGGCGCGGGGCCCCGAGCGTCGGTACCTCCACCGATTCTAGTGGGGCGCGCCAGGATGGACGGCCGCGTCGGCGTCCTGCGCGGTTGTCCGTCGAGCGCCGCCGTCCGGCCGTCTTCGGGCAGGTGAACGGTAGGATCGGGCGGGTGCCAGAGGGCGTGGACGAGTCTGCGGTCCGCGACGCGCTCCTCGGCGTGATCGACCCCGAACTGGGCGACAACATCGTCGACCTCGGCATGGTGCGACGGGTGGACGTCGCCGCCGACGGGGCCGTGGAGGTCGAGATCGCCCTCACCACGTCGGGCTGCCCGTTGCGCACCCAGCTGCGCAACGACGTGGAAGCCCGGGTATCGACCCTGCCGGGGGTGGCTCGCGTCCGGGTGGCGATGGGCGAGATGAACCGGGCCGAGCGGTCGGCGGTGATGGACCGGGCCCGCCGGAAGGCGGGGGAGGAACGGGCCGTGGTGACGGACATTCCCGTCTCGGCGCGGGTGCTGGCCGTGTCCTCCGGCAAGGGCGGGGTCGGCAAGTCGTCGGTGACGGTCAACCTGGCGGTCGCCCTGGCCAAGCGGGGACTCGTGGTGGGCCTTCTGGACGCGGACGTCTGGGGGTTCTCGGTTCCCCGCCTGCTCGGCATGGAAGGGGAGCTGCGGGGCGAGGCCAGCAAGATCGTCCCCCTGGAGAAGCCCGTCGGGGACGGCCTGCTCAAAGTGGTGTCGATGGGATTCCTCGCCGAGGAGGAGTCCGCCATCATGTGGCGCGGCCTCATCCTCAACCGAGCGGTCCAGCACTTCTTGGAGGACGTCCGCTGGGGCAAGGTCGACTATCTCCTCATCGACATGCCGCCCGGCACCGGTGACGTCCAGATGGGGCTGGCGCGGATGCTGCCGCGCACCGAGGTCCTCGTCGTCACCACGCCGCCGATCGCCGCCCAGAAGGTGGCGGCGCGTGCCGCCGACATGGCGCGCAAGGGGCACCTGCGGGTGGCGGGCGTCATCGAGAACATGTCGAGCTTCACCTGCGGCCACGGCGAGTCGTACGCGCTCTTCGGCGAAGGCGGCGGGGCGCGCTTGGCCCAGGAGATCGGCGTGCCCCTCGTGGGATCCGTGCCCATCGATCCGGACATGGCGCCGGCGGGCGACGCGGGTGCGCCCGTGGCGCTGTCCGACGGGACCGGCGGGTCGGGCGCGGTGTTCGACGCCCTCGCCACGCGCATCGTGGAGGACATCGCGCCCCTGGTCGAGGTGGCGGGCTGCACCGCCCAGATGCTGGAACGCGTCGAAGCCGCCCTGGACGAGGCGGCCGGTCAAGCCGGGTAGCTACCCCGACCCGGCTCGGTGGGCGGCCGAGCTCGAACGCTCGTCCGGCGCGGGGTGACGCGCGTGCACGACCGGGCGCCAGTGCGTGGCGACGTCGTCAGGATCGTCCCCCACGACGCGCCCGTCGGCGGCGAGTTTGCGCAGGTGGGCCCACAACGACATGCGGGCCACGGAGAGGCGCTCGGCGTCGACGTCGGCATACACCGTCGGCAGCAGGTCGTCCACGGTGGCGCGGCCCACGGCGACGAGCGCGTCGTACACGGCTCGTTCCCGGGCCAGCCGGTGCTCGACGATGGCGTCGAGCGTGGCGGCCGGATCCGTCAGCAGCGAGCCGTGCCCCGGCGCGATCGCGACGAGCGCCGGGTCGATGTCTCGGAGGCGCCGCACGCTGTGCAGGTACTGCTCCATGTCGCCGTCGGGCGGTGCGACGACGACGGTGGATCCGTGCATGACGTGATCGCCCGAGAAGAGCAGGCGCTCCTCGTCCAGCAACCAACACAGGTGGTTGGAAGCGTGGCCCGGCGTGTGCAGGGCGCGCAGCGTGAACGAGCCGCCGCCGAGCTCGAAACCCTCTCGAGCCCCCAATGCGGGCTCGAAGCCGTCGCGTGCGTCGAAGCCGATGACCTCGGCGCCCGTGCGCTGCGCGAGACCGGGCGCGCCCGGCGCATGGTCGGGATGCGTGTGGGTGACGAGGATCCACCGGATGCGCCCGGCGCCGAGCTCGGCCACGGCGTCGAGATGACCCGCGTCGTCGGGACCCGGGTCGACCACGGCCAGATCGCGGGTGCCGACGAGGTAGGTGTTCGTGCCGGGCCCGGTCATCATGCCGGGGTTGGGCGCGGTCACCCGGGCCACGGTCGCCGACAGCCTGACGGGCTCGCCCGGCCGGGGCGCGGCGGCGGGATCGAGAACGAGCCTGACGGTCACCCGTCGTCGCCGCCCGCGTCGGGCGTCATGGTGCCGTCGGACCCGATGGAGCGGATCACGGCGCCCAGCTCGGTCGGCGTCATGGGCGCGGCGGCCGACGGAGGCGGCGCCACGGCCTCGTCGTATCCCGGGTCGCCAGGGAGCAGGATGCGCACGCCGCGCTGGTCGGCGGCGACGCGTGGGAGGACGGCGGGCACGGTTTCAATGGCCGCGGCCGCGGCGAGAAGCTCGCCGCTGGTGCCGAACCGGCTGATCGCCTCGAGGTTCTTCATCGTGGGGAAGATCAGGTCGAACTCCCCGGCGCGGGCCCGGGCCAGCGCCTCGTCGGGCCGGACCCAGACGGTGTCGGTCGTCTCGTGGTCGTCGTGGATGGGCACCTGCTCCGGCGGCAGCGCCGTCACGAAGAAGCGGGTGTCGTAACGCTTGGGCGCCGGCTCGGGAGTGATCCAGTGGCTGAAGTAGTGCACCCGGTCCACGGCCAGCTCGAGACCCTCGCGTCGGCACGCGTCGACGAAGCCCACCTCGCCGGCGTTCAACGCCACGCGCAGAGCCGCCAGCCGCGGCGTGGCTTCCGGTCCCGGCCACGACGAGCGGATCCGGGCAACGAGCACGCCGGCTTCTTCGAAGCACTCGCGCAGCGCGGCGATCCAGAAGGCGAGCCCACCCGACTCGACACCCAAGAGCTCGCTCGCCTCGCGGTCGTCGCGCCCCGAGCACACCTCTCCGGCGGCGGGCGACCGGTCGTCGTCGTCGACCTTGCCGCCGGGGAACACGTACGCCCCGCCGACGAAGTCCGAGTTCAAGTGGCGCCGCAGCATGCACACCTCGAGGGCGCCCGCGCTCTCCGAGTCGCGCACGAGCATGATCGTCGCCGCGTCCCGCGCCGGGACGGTCGCCGCGGCGGATACCGAAGCGGCCGCGCCGGACGCTTCGGGCGGGGTGGCGGCGGGGTCGGGCACCGCCGCCAGGTTACGGCCGCTCGGCGATGGTTAGGCTTGCCGCGCTTCGGCCGGCGCACGCGAGCGCCGGGGGGGCCCGAGCCACCATGACGGGTACTTCGACGACGGCATCAGCCCCGGGAGGCGGCACCGACATGCGTCCGGCGGGCCCACGGCCGCGTCGGCGGGTGCCGATGGCCCTCGTCACGTGGGCGTTCGTCGCACTCATCCTTCTCCTCGTCGTGGCGCTCCTCCTGGTGAAGGTGACGCGCGGCACGACCACGTTCGTGAGCCCGCCGGTCGCGCCGGCCCCCAGCTCGGTGCTGCACGCCACGGCCACGATCCCGGCGTCGGTCTTCGACGCCGTGGGGGTGCCGACGTCGGCCGAGGGCGGGCCGGTGGCGCTCTCCGGTCAGCCCTCCCTGACGCTCGGCGGCCGCCCGGCGGTGGTGTACGTGGGGGGTGAGTTCTGCCCGTACTGCGCGGCGGAGCGCTGGGCGCTCGTGATCGCGCTGAGCCGGTTCGGGTCGTTTTCGCACCTGGGGGCGACGCAGTCCTCGGCCGCCGAGGTCTTCCCGTCGACGGCCACCTTCAGCTTCGACGGAGCGTCCTACCGCAGCCCGTACCTCACGCTGTCGGCGGTGGAGGAATACGGCCAGGCGGCGGCGACGACGGTACCGGCGGGGTTCCCGCGCCTTCACGTCCTGGCCCCGTGGCAGTCGGGGCTCGTGCACCGCTATGACAGCCAACCCTTCGTGGCGGGTTCGGGGACGCTGCCCTTCGTGGACATCGGCAACCGCTACGTGGTCTCGGGGGCGGCCGTCGGCTTTTCGCCGGGGATCCTGCAGGGCCTCTCCATGACCCAGATCGCCGACGACCTGTCCGTCCCCACGAACCCGGTCACCGACGCCGTGGTGGGCGCCGCCAACGTGCTCTCGGCCGCGGTGTGCCAGATCACCGGTGACCGGCCGGCCGCGGTGTGCTCGTCAGCGGCCGCCAGAGCGGGGGCGCTCTACCTCGCCCGGCACTGACCGGGATTCCGAGCCGTGACGGCTCGGGCGGTTCGAGCGGGCCGGGTCAGCCGGCGCGGCGCTGAAGGACCTGCTTGCGCTCGTTTTCGTTGAGGCCACCCCAGATGCCGTGAGGCTCACGGATCCGGATGGCGTACTCCAGGCAATCGGCCCGGACGACGCAGGTCGCGCAGATGGCCTTGGCGCGGCGCTCGCGCTCGACCTTGTCCTCTTTGCGCTCGGCGTGGGTCGGGGGAAAGAAGACCGCGGCCTGCGGTCCCCTGCAGGCCGCCCGCACCTGCCAAGTCTCGCCCAAGGTTCGTGTGGCCACTCCCCCTCCTGGGCCGTGACGCTACTCCCGCCGATATGGGCCGACAAGGGCCGCGACCAGGAAGTTTTCGGAGTTTGTGCACGTAGGAGGCCTGAAGGTTGCCGTCGGGCGGCGTCGGCGGCGGCCGGGGTGGTGTTGAGCGCCGACGCCGGGCGGGTGCGGACGCCGGCGCCGGGCGGTGGGCCGTCGGCGGGACGTGACCGGCGACATCGTGCCGGTACGCTCGAACGGACATGGACGTCGCGTCTTTCTGCCGGAAGAGCCGCGTCCTGGTGGTCGCCGGCAAGGGCGGAGTGGGCAAGACCACGATCACCGCCGCGCTGGCCCGCATGGCGGCGAACGCCGGCCTTTCGGTCCTGGTGGTCGAGCTCGAGGGCAAGCCCGGCGTGTCGGCCGCCTTCGGGCAGGTCGGCGGTCTCCGCTACGAGCCCTCGGTGCTGTCCGATCCCGACGCCGGCTCGCGTCCGGGCGCCACCGTCGGCCGGTGGGATCCGGGGGATCCGGGGCGCGCTGACACCAGGCGCTCGGCGCGGCCCACGACCCGCCCCCCGCTCCGGGTGGCGCCGGGAACCGTCCACGCCCGGCGCATCACCCCCGACGAGGCGCTCCTCGAGTACCTGGCCGACCACGGCATGAAGCGCATCTCCCGCCGGCTCGTCTCGTCGGGGGCGCTCGACGTGGTGGCCACGGCCATCCCGGGCATCCGCGACATCCTCGTGCTCGGCCGGGTGAAGAGCCTCGAACGCGAGCGGGCGGCCGACCTCATCCTGGTGGACGCCCCCGCCACGGGCCACGCCATGACCTTCCTGTCGTCGGCCCAGGGACTCCTGGACGCGGCCCGCGCCGGGCCCGTCCGGGTGCAGGCGACCGACGTGGTCGAGCTGCTCTCCGACCCCGAGCGTTGTCAGGTCGCGCTGGTGACGATTCCCGAGGAGATGCCCGTGAACGAGGTGGTCGAGGCGGCGTACGCACTCGAAGACCGCATCGGCATCTCGCTCGGTCCGGTCATCGTGAACGCCTGTCTCCCCCCCGCTCCGCTGCTCGACCGGGATCCCGCCGAGGCCGCCGCCGAGGCGGGGGTCGCCCTCGCCCCCGACCAGCGGGCGGCACTGGGCCGGGCGGCCGCGTTCCGGCGCCGGCGGTACGAGCTGCAGGAAGAGCAGCGCGCCCGTCTCGCCGCCGAGCTGCCGCTGCCGCAGCTGGTCGCGCCCTTCCTCTTCAGCGCGGCCATCGGCCCCGCGCAGCTCGACGTCCTCGCCGTCGAGCTGGCCGACGCCGTCGCGGGCCTCCACGATGGGGCATGGTCGGCGACCGACCGGTCACCGGGGGAGCCACCGCCGAACGGGGCGGCGTCGGCGGACGGCGCCGAGGACGACGGCCGCGACACGCCGTCGCGCGGGGCGCGTCGATGACGAGTGCCCCGCGCGGCCCCGTCGCCGACTCGGGACCCGGGTCGGGATCGGTGCCCGGCGCGGCGCGCGACGGCGTGTCGGGGCCCAACGGCTCCCGGGCCGCTGACCGGGGTCGAGGTGCAAGACCCGCGATGGAGGCGGCCCGTCCCACCCCGTCCACCGATCGCCCCCCGCTCCCCGGGCCGGCGGGCGCCGGGCTGACCGACCTCGTGGAGGAGCGGTCGATCGTGGTGTGCTGCGGTTCGGGTGGCGTGGGCAAGACCACGGTGGCCGCGGCGTTCGCGGTGGAGGCGGCGCGCCGGGGTCGACGGGCCTGCGTCGTGACGATCGATCCCGCCAAGCGCCTGGCGAACGCCATGGGCGTGGGTGAGCTCACCAACGCCCCCCACCGCGTCGCCGGACCATGGGAGGGCGAGCTGTGGGCGCTCATGCTCGATCCCAAGGGGACGTTCGACGACCTCGTCCGGCGCTACGCGTCGTCGCGGGAACAGGCCGAGAGCATCCTCGCCAATCGCCTGTACAAGAACCTGACGGGAGCACTGTCGGGGACCCAGGAGTACATGGCGATGGAGAAGCTCTACGAATTGGTCGAAGAAGGCGGGTACGACCTCGTCGTGGTGGACACCCCGCCGACGCGCAACGCCCTCGACTTTCTGGACGCCCCCCGCCGGCTGACGCGCTTCCTCGGCCACCGGCTGTTCCAATTCCTGCTCATGCCGACGCGCGCGTACCTGCGGGCGGTGTCGGTGGCGACGCAGGCACTGCTGCGGACGATGTCGAAGGTGGCGGGGGCGGAGATCGTCCACGACGCGGTGGCGTTCTTCCAGGCTTTCGAAGGCATGGAGGAGGGTTTCCGCACGCGGTCGGACCACATGCGCCGCCTGCTCGCCCGGCGCACGACGGCCTTCGTGCTCGTGACCTCGCCGCGGGCCGACACCGTGGAA
Organism: Acidimicrobiales bacterium; assembly: GCA_035294855.1. Classification (GTDB taxonomy): domain Bacteria; phylum Actinomycetota; class Acidimicrobiia; order Acidimicrobiales; family UBA8190; genus DATGKD01. The sequence goes on along the minus strand of DATGKD010000080.1, from coordinate 5,485 downwards.
GAAGCGGGGTGGTTCGCCGACAAGCTCAACGAGTCAGGCCTCGCCGTCGAGGGCCTCGTGGTGAACAGGGTCCACCCCCCCTTCGAGGCTCGAGGCGAGCTGCCCGAAGCACCGCCGGGCACCGCCCTCGCGACGCTCGTGGCGAACCTGCGCGGCTACCAGGCGGTGAACCACCGCGAGGAAGAGGCGTTCGCCGCCCTCGTGACGCAGGTGGCACCGTCGCCGGTGGCCCGGGTGCCGCTCCTCGAATCCGACGTGCACGACGTGGACGGCCTGTCGCACATCGCGGGCCACATGTTCGGCCGGGTAGCCTGAGCAGCCGTGCGCACCATCGTCGTCGCCAGCGACGCACCGTCGGTGCGCGCCGACGTCGTCACCGTCATCGACGAGGCCGGCACCGACGTCGTCGAGCTGCATTCCGGCTACGACGTGGCGCCGACGGTCGCGGAGCGCCACCCTGATCTGGTGGTCGTCGACCTGCAGATGGGGAACATGGGCGGCATGGCCGTGTGCCTCGAGCTGCGCCTGGAGGAGTCGTACGGCAAGCTCCCCCACGTGGCGGTCCTGATGCTGCTCGACCGGCGCGCGGACGTCTTCCTGGCTCGGCGCTCGGGCGCGGAAGGCTGGGTCGTCAAGCCGCTCGACCCCATGCGCATCCGCCGGGCGGTCAACGCCCTCCTCGCCGGCGACACGTACCACGACGAGTCGCTGCAGCCGGTGCCCGTCCTGGTGGCGCCGCCCCTCGCCGATGGCGGCGCCGATCGCACCAGGGCCACCGCACCGGGCTGACACCCCCGTGTTCCGCCGCCGATCTTCGGAGGACCGCCCCCCAAGTCCCGGAGCCGGGCGCGGCCGCACCAAGGACCGCGGGCTCGGCACTCGTGACGCCCGTCACGCCAACGGCGCGTCGGGCGGAAGCCAGGAGCAGATGATCCTGGCCGCGCTGCAGGACCTGCACGACATGCCGGCACGTGAGGTCATGACGCCGCGCGTCGACGTGGTGGGCCTCCCCATCCCCGTGACCGCCGCCGACGTGGCGCGCGCGGTACGGGAATCGGGCCACAGCAGCTTCCCGGTCTTCGACGACGACCTCGACAAGCTGATCGGCATCCTGTACGTGAACGACCTGTTCCGCTCGGGCTGGCAGGTCGACGCGGGGGCCGCCGACGACGCCGGTGGCGCCGAGATGTCGAGTGGCGAGTCCGAGAACCTCTCGCCCCTCGACATCTCACGACGGATCCGTCAGCCCTACCTGGTGCCGGAGTCCCGATTCGTCCTCGACGTGCTGGCGGACATGCGCCGGGACCGCCGCCGGGTGGCCGTGGTCGTGGACGAGTACGGAGGAGTGGCCGGGATCTTGACCATCAAGGACCTCGTCGGCGCTCTCGTGGGCGACCTGCACGACGAGTTCGACCCCGGCGGCGAGCCCGAGATCATCCGCGTCGACAGCACGCGCTGGCTCGTCGACGGGGGGGCGAGCATCGACGACGTGCGCGAGCAGCTGGGGATCGATGTCCCCGAGGGCGAGTACGTCACCCTCGGCGGGTTCCTCTTCGACGCCTTCGGCCACATCCCCGAAGAGGGGGAGCGGCTCCACCACGACGGCTGGGACCTGCGCGTCGCCGAGATGGATCGCCGGCGCGTCGGCAAGGTCGTCGTGCAGAGATCCCCCGATCGTGCGGCCGACGCCGAGCCCGAGGCCCAACCGAACCGCGCCGTCCGCTAGCGCGGTTGCGCCGAAGGGGTAGCCGACGGCCCGGCGGAGGTCCCCGGAGAACCGGCGATAGCATCGACGCCGTCCGGAGAGCGGTGATCGTTCCGGCATACCGATCGGCACGGGCTGTAGCGCAGCTTGGTTAGCGCGCCACGTTCGGGACGTGGAGGTCGGCGGTTCAAATCCGCCCAGCCCGACTCACCTTCGACAGCGTGGTCGACGGCCCCTGCGACAGGAACGAAGTCGTGGGGACGAGCGTCAGCCTCGGAGCTCGCCTCTCAGCGGTCCGACTGGTCCCACTCCTCGGAGACGATCTGGACCTCGATGAGGGAGGCGACCTCCTCGGCGAGCTCCGGGCACCGGCACGGCACCTCGGCGAGGTCCGCTTCGAGCACGAGCGACACCAGGCGGTCGACGATCCGCTGCTGACCGTGCTCCACGAGGCGGGCCGTAAACGGCGGCAGCCGGAGCACGAGGGGGCGCTCCTCCTCGGCGTGACGGACGAAGGCCTCGAGGAGCGACGAGGCATGGTCGCTCAGGCGGCTGTGGTCGCCCTTGTTGGCGATCGGGCCGAGCTCGCGCGCCATGTCGAGGAGCCGGGCGTGCGTGCAGGCGTCGTCGTCCCACTCGGGCAGAGGATCGATCGTCATGGGCAGGCCTTCCCTGTCGAGCCCGCTGAGGGCACACCGTCGACGGACACCTCGGACTCCCCCAGCCAGCATCTTCCTCGAGAACGCCGAGTTCAAGAGCAATTGACCAAAACGGGTCGCCGGCCAGTGACCCCCGAACGCGGAATTGCGCGTTTCGTGAGGGTGAAATGACAAGATCCCAAAAACCACATTGTCAACAAAACCCAGCTCAGGGCGCGACACGGTTCGCACCGACGCCAGCTTGCGTTTGCGATCGCAAGACGGTGGTTGCTAAGCAGTAACCCCATTGTGACTGACGTCGAGTTCCACTCGACGGCTCCAATGGCGCAGCGTGCTCGGTGGCGGGGGCGCACCGTCGCGCTGGCGGGAGCTGTCGTCACAGTGCTCTGCTGCGTGGTCGCCCCCTCGGCGCGCAGCGCTTCCGCCGACCCCATCGCGAACGCGCGCGCCCAGGCCGCGCAGATCACCTCGCAGCTGCAGAGCGACCAGGTCCGGCTCGACGAGATCTCGCAGCAGTACGACGCCGCGCAGCAACAGGTCCAACAGCTCGGCCAACAGGTCGCCCAGATCCAGTCGACGATCGCGTCGGACCGCGTGCAGGTCACCGCCGATCAGGCGAGCCTGCGTCAGGACGCGCTCAACAGCTACATGTCGGGCTCGAGCGACGCCGGCCTCGAGGCGCTGTTCAACTCGAGTGGCGAGCTCTCGGCGGTGGCGACCGAGTACCGATCGGTGGCCACCGGCGACATCGCCGGCGCCATCGACACCCTGGACGTCGCGCAGACGCACCTCGCCGCGCAGCAGACCCAGCTCCAGGCGGCCCAGCAGCACGCCCAAGCGGCGCTCGCGCAGGTGGCCTCCGCACGCCAGGCGGCCGAAGCGACGGTGGCCAACCAGGAGTCGACCCTCGCCGGTGTCAAGGGTCAGATCGCCTCGCTCGTCAAGCAACAGCAGGCCGCGCAGCAGGTCGCCTCCCACCAGGCGTTCGTCGCCAAGCTGGGCGGCGCCACGCTGCCCAACCTCCCGCCGGCAGGCGGCGCGGCCCGCGCCGTGGCGGCCGCCGAGAGCCAGATCGGCGTCCCCTACTCGTGGGGAGGCGAAAGTCCCGGGGTCGGGTTCGACTGCTCGGGGCTCACCCAGTGGGCGTGGGGCCAGGCCGGCGTGGGCCTGCCGCGCACCGCCCAGGCGCAGTACGACGCGGTGGCGCACATCCCCCTGTCGGCCCTCCAGCCGGGCGACCTCGTGTTCTGGGGGTACGGCGGCGGGATCTCCCACGTGGCCATCTACGTGGGCGGCGGCAGTGTCGTCCACGCCCCGTCGACGGGTCAGGTCGTGAGCATCGCGGGGATCTGGGGCAACGGTCTCGTCGGCGCCGGCCGACCCTGACGCCGCTCCCGCTCCTGCTGACCTCGGTCGCCTGATTCCGCCGGCGGTCCGCTCGCCGTCGTGACGCCACCGCTGTTCCACTCGTAGGCTGCCGCCGTCCACGACCGTGCACGCCTCGAGGGGGCCGACCATGGAGATGCAGCACCGGCGACTGGGCCGATCCGGCCTGCAGGTGAGCGAGCTGTCGTTCGGGTCGTGGGTGAGCTTCGGCCCCCAGATCGACGAAGGCCTCGCCGCCGACTGCCTGGCCGCGGCGGCGGAGGCGGGCGTGAACTTCTTCGACAACGCCGAGTCGTACGCGGGTGGTGAGTCCGAGCGCATCATGGGCAAGGCACTGGCCCGGCTGGGATGGCCGCGCCACGCGTACCTCGTCTCCACGAAGCTCTTCTGGGGCCTCCACGACGAGGTCAACATGAAGAACACGCTGAACCGCAAGTACCTCCTGCAGGCCATCGAGGGCTCGCTCGAACGCTTCGACCTCGAGTTCGTGGACCTGCTGTTCTGCCACCGTGCCGACCCCCACACCCCCATCGAGGAGACGGTGTGGGCCATGTCGGACATCGTGAGCTCGGGCCGGGCGCGCTACTGGGGCACCTCCGAGTGGGCGGCGGACGAGATCCGCGCCGCCTGGGACATTGCGGAGCGCCACCACCTCCACAAGCCGGTCATGGAGCAGCCGCAGTACAACATCTTCGAACGGCGCAAGGTCGACTGGGAGTTCGCCCGTCTGTACGACGACGTCGGCCTCGGGCTGACCACGTGGAGCCCGCTCGCGTCGGGTCTGTTGACGGGCAAGTACGCCGACGGCGTGCCGCCGGACAGCCGCGGTGCGCTCGAGGGCTACGAATGGCTCCAGGGCCTGCTCACCGATCCCAAGCGCAACCGCCGCGTGGGGCTGCTGAAGGAGGTCTCGGACTCGCTCGGGTGCACGCTCGCCCAGATGTCGCTGGCGTGGTGCCTGAAGAACCCACACGTCTCTACGGTCATCACGGGCGCGAGCCGGGTCGAGCAGGTGCGCGAGAACATGAAGGCGCTCGACGTGGTGCCGCTGCTCGACGACGACGTCATGCGGCGCATCGACGAGGCGGCGTTCGCGCGCTGACGCCGGGCAGCACGCCCCGAGGACTCGTCCGGGGGAGCGCGTTACAGCTTCGACGCGATGAGCCCCGCCAGTGCCTGGGCGCCGGGGCCACCGATGGCCAGGTGGGTGCCGTCGGCGTAGAACCACTCGGGATGCTGCGCGGCGAGCGCCTGCCAGTCGGCCAGTGCCGCCGTGGGGTAGCGCCCCACGCCGCGTGCCAGCACCGCGTTCACCTGGTCCTGCCACGGCCGGTCGACATGGACGGTGACGAACACGACGCGCGACGCGCCGTGCAGCACCTGCATCATCGTGTCGAAGTCGCTGTCGACGATGGGGCCGTTCGTGCCGAGGTCGACCACCACGTCTGCGGGCGTCGAGGCCTGTGCCATCACCTGACGCAGGAGCGCCTCACCGTCCGACCACTGCCTACTGACCGCGGCGTTCACGGCGATCCCCGGGACGCACGCCTGGAGCGGCTGCTGGGCGTCGATCATCACCGAGTCGCCGACGGCGTAGGCGCCCCCCGGCACCGCGACCGGGGTACAGGCGGGCACGGGCGCGGGCGGCGACGCCGATGCGGCCGCCGGGGACGGTGGCGCGCTCGTCGGGGGAGGGACGGGCGCGGTGGTGGTCGACGTGCTCGTCGTGGTGGTG
>DATGKD010000079.1:0-5580 GCA_035294855.1 Acidimicrobiales bacterium | reverse complement strand
TACGACCGCGAAGGCCGTCCCGAAGACGCCGTCGTCCTCGTCGATACCGAGCACGGACGCGCGCTCGCCCGCGGCGACGACGAGCTCACCGCGGCGCTGCTCGGCGGCGACGGGGTGGGGACGAAGGTCGTGCTCACGCCGGACGGCGACGTCAACCGCGCCACGGCCCCCTGAGCGCACCGGCGTCCCCGAGGACGCTCCTCGAATCGAGGGCCGCTCGGACTACCCGAGGGACAGCGCCTGCTCGGGGCAGTTGTCGACGCCGTTCCTGGCCTCCGCCTCCAGGGCGGCGGGGACCTCGTCCACGAGCAGCACGCAGTGGCCCACCTCGTCGGCGTCGAACAGGTCCGGGGCCAGCATGTAGCAGCGTCCGTGGCCCTGGCACCGCTCCGCGTCCAGGAGGAGGCGCACGGCGCGTCAGCTGGGCGGGAACTCGAGCGGCAGGGTGGTGAGCGACCGGAGTCCGGGCGTGTACTGGAGCACGGTGCCGGCCTTGACCCAGTAGTCGGGGATCCGGCGGTGGAATTCACGCAGCGCGACCCGCAGCTCGAGGCGGGCGAGGTGCGATCCCAGGCAGCGGTGCACGCCGCCGCCGAACGCCAGGTGCGGGTTCGGGTTGCGGCGCAGGTCCACTTCGTCCACGCCCGGATGGTTGGCGTCGTCGGTGTTGGCCGAACCGAGCAGCAGCATCACCTGTTCGCCCTTGCGCACGGGACACCCGCCGAACTCGACGTCCTCGGTCGCCACTCGGGGCACCGCCGGCACCGGGCTCTCCCACCGCAGCAGCTCCTCCACCGCCGAGGGGATCACCGATTCGTCGCCGGCGATGAGGGCCCGCTGCTCGGGCTCCTGTGCCAGGTAGGCGAAGAAGCAGTCCAACGAGTCGGTCACCGTGTCGAGGCCGGCGATGATGAACAGGTAACAGATGTCGAGAACCTCGTCGTCGGTGAGCCTCACGCCGTCGACCTCGCCCGCGATGATCTGGGCCAGCATGTCGTCGGTCGGCGCCTTGCGCCGCTTGGCCAGCTCGGTCTCGAAGTATGCGTAGACCGCCTGCCCCGCCTCCTGGCGGTACGGCGCCTGCTCCTCCATGGTGACGCCCGGTGGCCGGATGATGTTGTCCTTCAGGCCGAGGAAGAACTCGAGGTCGTCGAACGACAGGCCCATCATCCGGAGGAAGACCGTGCAGGGGAGCGGCACGGCGAACTCCTCGTGGAAGTCGCACGAACCGCGCGCCGCGAAGCCGTCCATCAATTCCTTCACCAGCGTGACGACCTCGTTCTCGAGAAGCGCCATCTTCTTCGGAGCGAACAGAGGGTCGAGGATGCGCCGGTACTTGACGTGCTGGGGGGGGTCGATCTGCAACGGGATGAGGGGCCGGGTGTTGCCGAGGTCCATGGGAACCTCGCTCCAGCAGAACATCCCCGATTTCCGGAGCGCCTCTTCGACGTGCTCGCGCTGGGTGACCAGCGTGAACATCTCACCGATGCGGTGGACGGGCTGCTCGCGCAAGGTGCGGGCGATGGCACGGGGGTCGTCGGAGGAGGCCAGGTCGGCCACCATCGCTGCAGACGGGTCCGCAACTTGTTCGTCGGCGGGCATCCGCCCTCCCTTCACGTCGGGGGACTCGAGCGACGCGCCCGGCAGTCCCCCGTCGGTCCTACGCCCTGTGACGGCTCGGACCCGCTTCGACCAGGTCCGATGTCGACGGAAGTAGGTTACCTGTTTCCTGACACAAGTGTCAGGTCTGACACCGGTGTCAGCATGGGCCGACCGGGACGCCCGGTGGTCGCCCCGAGGACCCTGGGCCACGTCCTGGGTCGTATCGACACCAATTCGCGAGGCCTGAACTCTCAGCGGCCGTTGCCGCCTCCCGGTCCCGTCGTCTCCGAGCCCTGCCCGACCGCGACCTCGGTGGGGCGGCAGATCCGGCACGGCTCGAGTTCGCTCCGTTCGGACGGCGTCACCGGCCGCATGCCTTCGCCGTGGTGCGCGACGACGGGGCACCCCGGCACGTGGAAGTACGTGCCGCCCTCGGTGGCGACGAACCGCTCCGCGGACACGTCGCTGCCCGCGTCGGCACTGGTGGCCCTGGTGTGGGCGCCGAGGTGTGCGCCGTGCGCCCGCTGCCCGTTGCCCGCCACCGCGGGGGCATCGGAACGATCATCGGCGTCGTCGAGCCGGTCGACGATGGCGCGCAGCGTCTGCCGCAGCACGTCGATCTCCTCCTGGTGATGGAGGTCGGCCTGGTCGTAGATCCGGTACAGCCAGTGCGCCCAGTACAAGAGGCCGCCGAGCACCATGCACCCCACCCCCGCGAAGGAGCCGCTCACCAGGTAGGGGATCTGCTGCTGCACGTACGGCGTATGGGCCGCGCCGTACCACGACATGAGGATGAAGACCACGCCGAGCGGGACGAGCAGGGACCCCGCCACCACCTGCCACGTGTTGCGCAGATCGACCTGACCGTCGCCGCCGTTCCCGGGGCGCAGCGGGAACCGGCGCCGGCCCCGACCCCCGCCGTCGGGGGAGCCCGGGCCGCGCCGTCCAGGCAGGGCGAGGCGGAGTCCGGCGATCAGCCCCGGGAGGGTCCGTCCGCGCACCTGCGCGCGTCGGTGCGTTGCCGGAGCGTGGGGGCGCGCGCCGGGGGTGTCCCCGTCGTCGGTGCGCCGGGTCGCTGACGGGGGCGCGTCCTGGAGCGTCGCCGACGCGCCCCGGTGCACGGTCGCCGTGGGCGGGTCGATGGTCCCCGACATGGAGGCGCCACCGGGTCCCGAGGCGCGCGTGGTGGCGGGCTCCGCCATCATCTTCTCCTTCCAGAGAGGAACTGCCACCGGACCGTGAGCAGCATGGGGTACGTGACGAGGACACAGAGGATCAGCCCGACGAGCAGGAACGCCACCGGGACGGGGATTCCGAGCGGCAGGCGGTGGACCACCCCGGCCGCAACCGCCGAGGGGACGCCGCTGCCGGGGGTCCCGGGAGTGCCGGGAGTCCCGCCGATGGTCTCGGCGCCGAGGCCGTTGGTCCCGCCCAGGGAATTGTCGGTCGGGGACAACCCGAGGCTCACGCCGCCGCCCCCGGCGAGACCCGACGAGCCGCTGTCGCCCAGCGACGGGATCGTGGTCGCCTGGAGGTCGGTCGAGGCGCTGCCGAGCGTCATCGAGGTCGTGGCGGAGTAGGTGCCGGCCGGGAGGCTGGTGTTGCCCAGCCCCGGCACCGGGATCGTCGGCTCACCCGGGATGAACGGCACCGAGAACTGGTGGGTCATGGTGACGACGAGGCCGCCCGCGTTGGCGATGCCCTCGGCGCCGTTGGTGCTCTGGCTGGGCTCGAGCAGGTGGACCGAGATCCCGTCCTGGGAGAACGTGTTGTTCAGCGCGGTCTGCGCCTGCTGGGGCGTGACGCCGGTGCTGCTCGTGCTCTGGCCCGTGACGTGCACACCCTGCTGGTCGATGTACGCCGGCTGACCTTCCACGCTGACGTCGGAGAGGTGCAAGCTCGACGTGGGCGTGCCCTGGTTGCCGTCCGAGGTGGACGACGCGGCGCCGTTCAGCTGGCTGATGGTGAGCACACCCGCGATGTCGATGCCCTTCAGCACCGTGGTGGCGGTGCCCGTCACCGTGGACGCCCCGATGGTGGTGGCGTTGGTGGACTGCACCGAGGCCACGTCGACCGCTCCCCCCGTTCCGCTCGAGCCACTGGCGGCAGCCGCCACGCCGCCGAGCACCGCGCCCACCGATCCCGGGGCCGACGCCACCGGGCCGAGCTGGGCGAGCGACGACGACGTGCTCGAGGGGGCGGACATCGACAGGTCCGTGAGCGTGGCCGTCACCGCGGAGCCGTCCGGCGCGGCATGCGCGGTGGCGCTGAAGACGTTGGGAGCGATGGGCACACCCGGCGGGGGCGTCCCGCCGAACGACTCGTCCTGGCCGTGCCCGGGCGCGGTCGGGTACTCGGCCTCCGCCAACAGCGGGTCGTTCGGGAAGCTCGGTGCGCTCGGCGGCGCGAACTCCGACAGCAGGCTTCCGAAGTTGGCCAGGATGTCGCCCGGGTAGTAGGGGGCACCCAGGGCGTTCACCACCGGGCCGTTGCTGATGGTCGTGCGCGCGAAGGTCAGGTCCTCCTCGAGCAGGTTGGCGTTGGGCAGCGGGATGAGCCCGGGGATGTTGAAGGCCACCTGGGCGCCCAGGGACTGGAGGTTGGCGGTGTACCCGGCCAGGGAGCTGGACGAGGCGCCACCGCTGTCGGCGTGCGCCGCCGGGGTGAGCGCCAGGGCCGCGCCCGACGCCACCAGGCACGCGGCCAGTACCCGTGCGGGAAGGCGGCGCAGGGCGCCGCGGCCGTGGGTCATCGGGACAACCTCCTCGCGCGCCGAAGCGTTCGTCGGGTGCGCGGCGCGCCGGTGGCGCCATGACGGCTTGCGCAATCGTCGTGCTCGCATGAGGACATCACCCGCCCAGGTAGGCCGAGAGCAATTCGCCGCGGCGGACGTCGGCCGGCTCCCCGACGTCCACCACCCGTCCCTTGTCGAGGACGTACACGAAGTCGGCGAGATCGAGCGCGGCATCGACGTACTGCTCGACGAGCAGCAGGCTGGTCCCGGCCGCGGCGCGTTCGCGCAGGCGGTCGAACAGCTCGGCGACGATGAGCGGCGCGAGCCCCATCGAGATCTCGTCCACCATGAGCAGTCTCGGTTGCGACAGAAGGGCGCGGGCGAGAGACAGCATCTGCTGCTCTCCGCCCGACAGCGTGCCGGCCAGCTGGGAGAGGCGGTTCTCGAGTGCGGGGAACAGCTGCGCGCCGCCGGCCACCGGATCCACGTCGGTGCCCACCGCGTGCCGGCACATCTCGAGGTTCTCGCGCACCGAGAGGCTCGGGAAGATGCCTCGGCCCTCCGGCACATGGACGATGCCGAGCCGGGCGCTCACATGCGGGGGCCGACGGTCCACACGCGTGCCGTCCACGAGGATCCGTCCCCGCTCGGGCCGCACGAGCCCCGACACCGCCCGCAACGTCGTGCTCTTCCCGGCGCCGTTCGGGCCGAGGAGGGCGACGACACACCCCTCGGGCACCACGAGCGACACGCCGGACAGCGCCCGCATCCCGCCGTAGGAGACCCAGAGGTCGTCGAGCTCGAGCACCGGGGCGCGTCCCGCCGTCCCGGCGGCGCCGCCCGCCGGGGCGTCCAGGACGGCGCTGCCGTCAGGCGACATCGGTCTCTCCGAGGTAGGCGGCGCGCACGGTGGCGTCGCCGCGGATCTCGGCGGGGGGCCCGCACGCGATGCGCTTCCCGAAGTCGAGCACGGTGATGACGTCGCACACGTCCATCACGAGCGCCATGTCGTGCTCGACGAGCAGGATGGCGGGCTCGCCGTTGCCGTGCGAGCCCACGGTGTCACGCAACACCTGGCTGAAGCGAGCCGTCTCGTGGACATCGAGGCCGGAGCTCGGCTCGTCCAACAGCAGCACGCGCGGATCGGTGCACAGCGCCCGCCCCAGCTCGACCATCCGTCCCTGCCCGGTCGGCAACTCACCGGCGAAACGACCCGCGACGGGCGCCAGGTCGAGGAGGTCGAT
>DATGKD010000078.1:0-2579 GCA_035294855.1 Acidimicrobiales bacterium | reverse complement strand
CTTCAAGCGCGCAGGCCGGCGAAGAGGTCGTCCTCGGGGACAGGCGCCCCGGTGGCATCGCGCAAACGCACGAACTCCTCGGTGCCGAACATCTCGGTGAAGACCTCGAGTCCGAAGCGGAGGAAGAAGATGTTGTCCTGCTGGCTGGCGTGCGCGCCCAGCGCGGCAAGTTTCTGGGCCGCGTGGGACCGGCAGTCGATCGTGGTCGTCACGTCCTCGTCCGCCGTCCCGAAGCGGTCGTCGTCGGCCGCGTCCGGAGGCTCGATCCCCGCCTGCCGCATGCGTTCGGCAAACTCGGCGAGTCGCGAGCGCCGCACCGCCGGGCAGTAGAACTTCGCCGAGATGCCGGTGGCGTCGAGAGCGGCGACGGTGATGCGGTGGGCCTGGATGTGGTCGGGGTGGCCGTAGAAGCCGTAGTCGTCGTAGGTCACGACCACCTCGGGCCGGTACCGCTCCATGAGACGTGCGAGGGGCGCGGCGGCGGTCTCGACGGGTAGCGACCAGAAGGCACCGGGCGAGTCGTTGGCGTCCCAGCCCATCATCCCCGAGTCGCGGTACCCGAGCATCTCCAGGTCCGACACGCCGAGGATGCGGCAGCTCTCCTCGAGCTCCCCGCGCCGCAAGGCGACCACCGAAGCCTCGTCGTGCCCGACGTCCCCTGGCTTGGAACCGTCGGGGGCGTCGCCCATCTCGCCGTTGGTGCATGTCACGAGGACGACCCGCAAGCCCTCCGCCGCGTACTTGGCGATGACGCCACCGGTGGTCGACGCCTCGTCGTCGGGGTGTGCGTGAACAGCCATGAGCGTGAGGGGGGCGGGTGCCATGGGTAGCCGCGTAGGTTACGGGCCGGTGGGCACCACGGTCGAAACAGCACGGGGACAGCCGGCTCCCCGATTCCGGATGACGGCGAGCGCGTGAGGAGCCCGCACCCCTGGGCGGTCGCCCTCGGCGTCGTGCTGATCATCGTGATGCTGAGCGACGCCATCGGGACGCTGATCGTGACGCAAGGGCGGACGAGCGCGTGGCGCCCCACGCGCTTGTGGTACCAGGGCACGTGGCGGCTGTTCCGCGCGGTCGCCGCCCGGGCGCCGTCGCAGGTGGCCGACATGACGCTCAACGTCTACCCGGCGCTCTCGCTCCTCGGGTTGCTCGTGTTGTGGCTGGCGGGCCTCATGCTCGGGTGGTCGCTCGTCTACTGGGGTCTCGGCGAGCAGATTGCCGGCGCGGGCGACTTCGGGGCGATCGTCTACTACGCGGGGACGACGTTGCTCACGCCGGCGTTCGGCACGGCGCGCGCCGTGCCGGTGCGCATGCTGTCGCTGGTCGAGACCCTCACCGGCCTCGGCACGGTGGCACTGCTCATCTCGTACCTGCCCGCCCTCTACGGCGCCTACAGCAGGCGCGAGGCCCGTCTCCTCACGCTGGACGACCCCACCGGGGCACGTCTCACTCCCGTGCGCATCATGGCGATCCACTCCGGAGACCAGAACCTGGAGCTCCTCTACCGGTTCTTCGGCGAGTGGGAGATGTGGACGGCGGAGGTGCTCGAGAGCCACGTGTCGTACCCCATGCTGGCCGTGTTCCGCTCCCAGCACGCCGGCCAGTCGTGGGTCACCGCTCTGGGAGTCATCACCGACGCCGCCACCCTGGCATGCGCATGCATCGAGGGAGCCGACAACCGTGAGCCCTACTTCCTCTACCGGCGCGGGCGGCGGGCCGTCTTGGAGATCGCCGAACGCATCCACGCCCCGGAGTCAGCGGGCGAGTCCTGGCTCACGCTCGCCAATTTCGACGCCGCGTGGAACATCCTCGTCGGCTTGGGCTTGCCGCTGCGAGCCAAGGCCGACGCCTGGGAGCGTCTACAAGAGCTCCGTGCCACCTACGGCGACCGGCTCGAGAACCTGATCGACTTCCTCCTCGCCCCGCGCGGGTTTTGGGGACACTCGGCCGAGGAGACCGTCGCCGGCGAAGTGGCGCGCGCCTCCGCCGAGGCCCGCATGCGGGCCCGGGGCGGGAGGAGCGTCGGTTCGGCGGGCGCCCGACTCGAGCCGCCGACCGAAGGCTGAATCGAGCCCCGTGACCGACACCGCGGGTTGGATCACGGGCCTGCGCATGCGCGCTCTGTCGCTGTGGGGAAAGGGCCGGCTCTCACCGGGCGCGGCGGTCGAGCACCTCGTGGCCATGCAGGCGCAGGAGCACGGATATGCGCGGTGGTCGGTGGCGCAGCGAGTGGGCGGAAACATGACCGCCTCGGACGTCGACGCGGCGTTCGACGAGGGCCGCATCCTTCGCACGCACGTCCTGCGACCGACGTGGCACTTTGTCGCCCCGAGCGACCTGCGCTGGCTCCTCGCCTTGAGCGGGCCCCGGGTGAAGACTCTCGTCGCACGGCGCCTGCGAGAGCTCGCGCTCGACCCCAAGACGCTCACCCGCGCCCTGGACGTGGTCGCGCACGCGGTGGCCGACGAGCCCCGCACGCGCCACGAGCTCCGCGCTGAGCTCGAACGGCGTGGGATTGCATGCGGGGGGCAGCGCCTCCCGCACATCCTCATGTACGCGGAACTCAGCCAGGCAGTGTG
>DATGKD010000077.1:0-4456 GCA_035294855.1 Acidimicrobiales bacterium | reverse complement strand
GACCCGCGCCGCTCGGTCGCTCGGGAAGTGTCACGGTGAGGTCCTCGTCCGTCGCCTCACCTTGGGAATCCACAGGGTGCAGCGTCACCGTGGTGTCCGCGGGCGGCCCGGACAGCACGGCGCCGCACGACGAGCAGAAGTTCGCGCCGGCCGGATTGCGATGCCCGCAGTTGTTGCAGAACACCCCTTCCACGCTAGTCCGTCCCCGGTCAGGCCCCCGCCGGCCTATTCGTCGATGAGGTGCGAGTACGCGGGCGCGTCGAGCAGGCCGTCCGTGGCCGTCGCTGCGTCGCCCACGGCGATCACACAGATCCACCCCGCTCCGTACGGGTCGGAATTGAGCTGTTCGGGAGCCTCGGCCAGCGCCGTGTTCACTTCGACCACCTCGCCCGCGACCGGTGCATAGATCTCGGAGACGGACTTGGTGGACTCCACCTCGCCCAGCACGTCCCCCGATGCCACCTGGCCTCCGACGGCCGGCAGCGAAACGAACACCACGTCGCCCAACGCGTCCTGCGCGTAATCGGTGATCCCGACGCGCACGCGGTCGCCTTCGACGCGGGCCCACTCGTGGTCGGTGCTGTAGCGGAGATCGTCGGGGACCTTCACGGCGGGCACCCTACCGGAATCGTCCCATGGCCGTCCCGGGTCGGATCCGGCTCAGTTGTCCGTGCTGCACCTCGCCCGTGCCGCGTTTGCCGGGCTCGTCGTTGGCCGGTGCGGCGGTTTGCTCGCCCCGCCGCGGTCCGGCTGTTTCGACGGTGCCGCGCTCAGCGCGTCATCTGGCGGATCCGGATCGCGTGCTCCTGGGCCCGCGCCCGGGCTTCGGCCTCGCTCGGTGCCTCGGCCCACACGTGGGTGACGGGCTCTTCCGGATCGGGCACGATGAGCGTCCACCCTTCGGGATCGATCAGCTTGACGCCGTCGACGAGGATCGTGTCGCGGCCCTGGGAGCGCTCAACGGTCGTCCGCATGACCGTCCCCTTCTGCTCCCACGGGGTGACAACTTCCTCGTGGACGATGTGAATAGCGGGGAGCCGACCCGCCAGCTTCGACAGGCGCTCCCCGGTCCTCGCGAGCATCGCCAGGACGTGCACGAGCGTGCTCACGGCGTCGAACGCGGGAAGAAAGCGCGGGAAGATGTAGCCGCCCAGCTGGCTGGCGGCGAAGGTCACGCCGCCTGCGCTCGCCACCTCCATCAGGTGGGTGGCCGACAGTTTGGTCCAAAGGATCTCGGCCCCGGCTGCGGTGCAGATCCGCTCGGCGGCCATCGGCGCGGCGACCGGCAACGCCACTTTGGCTCCGGGGTTCGTCGACACGACCAGCTCGAGCAGGAGCAACAGCGCCTGGTCGTCGGAGAACACCGTGCCTTCGTCGTCGACGAGGGTCACGTGCTCGCCTCCCGGGTCCATGACGGCACCCAGATGCGCGCCCGACGACCTCACGAGGTCCGCGACATGCTCGGCGGCGGCTCGACGGTCGCTCGTCATGACCGCGGCGGTCGCCGCGTACGGATTGACGACGAGCACTTCTGCACCGAGCTTGGCGAGCACGTTGGGCATGACGAAGCTCGTCGTGCCGAAGGAATAGTCGAGCACCAACTTGAAGCCGGCACGCGCTACCGAATCCATGTCCACGACCTCGGTGAGCGCTGCCGTGTAGTGCTCGAGGGCCCGCGGTGGAAAGCCGATGTCCCCGATCTCCGACGCGAGTGCCCGCCGGAACTCCTCGCGGTAGTAGAGGCGCTCGATCTTGCGTTGGGCTGTCTCGGCGATGTCGATGCCGTCCTGATCGAAGAATCGGATGATCACCGACTGGGTGTTGCGTTCGAAGAGCCGGACCGTGATGCCGCCCAGGCTCTGTCCCGAGCGGACCTGGAACCGCGTGACGGGCACCGTCGCCACTTCGAGGTCGTCGACGTTCACTCCCGCCGCATTGCATCCCACCATGACGGCCCGCTTGAGCACCCGTGCCGCCCGGCTCGTGTCCCGAGACGCCGTGATGGTGGCGCCCTTTTCGAGGGTGCTCGCCCAGGCCATCGACAGACGCATGACCAGTTCAGGGGTGATGTCGACGTTGGCGAGGCCCGTGATCCCGAGCCGCCCGAACATGGTGCGTGCCCCGCGCGACTCCCAGACGATCGAGGTATTGATGGTCGCGCCGGTCTCGACCGTCTTGAACGGATAGATCTTCACGCCCGACTTGATCACCGCGTGGGCGCCCACGAAGGTCTCGTCGCCGAGTACCACTCCCTCCTCGCAGCGCACGCCCTGGCGGAGGTCGCACGAGCGCCCGAGCACGCAGCCCTCGAGCCGTACGCCCGGCCCGAGGAACGCGTTGTCGTGGACCACCGCCCGCTCGAGCGAGCCGTTGTCGCCGATGCGGACGTTGGCGCCGAGGACGCAGTACT
This sequence comes from Acidimicrobiales bacterium, assembly GCA_035294855.1. Classification (GTDB taxonomy): domain Bacteria; phylum Actinomycetota; class Acidimicrobiia; order Acidimicrobiales; family UBA8190; genus DATGKD01. The sequence continues at coordinate 2,046 of DATGKD010000077.1, read as the reverse complement.
CGCCCACGACGCTCCCGGCCGCGATGTGGCAGTTGTCACCGATCACGGCCGGGCCGCGCACGTGCGCCGACGGATGGACCTCGGCACCCTTGCCGAGCCACACGCCCCGGCGGAGGGGGAACCCACTCACCTGAACGGCCACCCGTTCGTCGAGGATGTCCTGGTGTGCCGTGAGATAGGCGTCGATGGTGCCGACGTCCTCCCAATACCCGCCGGCGACGTAGCCGTAGATGGGTTTGCCCGCCTCGAGCACGGCCGGGAAGACCTCCTCGGAGAAGTCGACCGGCCGGTCTTCCGCGATGAAGTCGAAGATCTCCGGCTCGAGCACGTAGATGCCGGTGTTGATCGTGTCGCTGAAGACCTGTCCCCAGGTGGGCTTTTCGAGGAACCGCTCGATCGAACCGTCTTCGCGCGTGATGACGATGCCGAACTCGAGGGGGTTCTCGACCGCCTTGAGCGCGATCGTGGCCAGCGCGCCCTTCGAGCAGTGGTGGTCGACGACCGCGCCGAGGTCGATATCGGTGAGCACGTCGCCCGAGATGACGACGAACCGCTCGTCGAGCTGCTCACGGGCGTTTCTCACCGACCCCGCAGTGCCGAGCGGCTTCTCCTCGGTGGCGTACACCATGCGCACACCGAACTCCGAGCCGTCGCCGAAGTAGCTGCGGATGGCGTTCGGCATGAACGCCACGGTCACCACGATGTCCTCGAGGCCGTGCTGGCGGAGCAGAGCCACGACGTGCTCCATCATCGGCCGGTTGGCCATCGGGAGCATCGGCTTGGGCTGGTTGGAAGTGAGCGGCCGCAGGCGCGTGCCCTCGCCGCCCGCCATGATCACCGCCTTCATCAGCGTGCCGCCATGGTGGGTGCCCTGCGCTGCGTCATGGGAGCCCTACGCCGTTCATGGGAGCACACGGACCTTATCCCGCAGCCATCCGGTCGGGTCCGCCTCCGCGCCGGTCGGTCCCCGCTCCGCCGACACTCGGCGAGCGCCCGGCGTCGGACACGTGGTCGGCCGCCCGCCCGGCCCGCCCTCTCGCCAACGCCCGGCGGGCGGGACCGACGTAGGCAGCGGCGGCCACCCATGCGAGCACGAGCCCGGGCACCGCGCACACCCACGCGATGACGTGGAACGGGCCCTGCCAGCCGGCGTTCCCGTGCGCCAGCAGGAAGGTGGGGTACGCGAACATCAAGCCGAACGTCCCGGCTTTCCCGACCCAGAGCACGTCGATGCGCTCGGCCCCGAGCGCGGCCAGGGCCACGACGACCAGCGAGACGAGAGCCTCGCGCACGAGCGTCGCCACACCGAACCACAGCGGCACGGCGCCCGCCACGATAACGGAAACGACGCCCGCGCCCACGAGGATCCGGTCCGCGGTGGGATCGAGCACCTTGCCAACGTTGGAGACCTGGCCCAGACGGCGGGCCAGGAATCCGTCGACCCAGTCGGTAGCGCCGAGGACGCCGAGCAGGATGGCGGCGGCGGTCTGACGGTGGGCGCCGAACAGCAGCCACTCGAACACGGGGACGCTCGCCAGCCGCACCGCTGTCACGGCGTTGGGAAGAGTCAGCACGCGGTCCAGCCCGACCGCGTCCTCCGACGTGGCGGGGGGCACGCGCCGAGTCTACGAGGCCACCGGGTTGCTCCCGCGGAGGTCGAGCGTCAGGACGATCCGCTGGCCGAGTCGACGGGCACCGCGGGTTCGGCTGCGAGCTCGCGGGCGCGCGACCGGTAGAGGCGCGCCTTCGACTCGAGGGCGCGCATCATCTCGTCCAGGCGCCCCTGCTTGGCTCGGACGACCGACCGCAAGCGCGCGTTCACCGCGATCGCCTCGTCCACGATCGCCCGGCGGCGCGCCATTCCGTCGGCCCCCTCGTACTGGCGACGGAGATCGGCGAGGTGATCCTCGGCGCGCAAGACGTCGCCGATCTCGCCGAGGTCGAACCCGAGCAACTCCTGCAGCTCGCGGATCCTCCGCAGACGGGCGATGTCCGCGTCGTCGTACCGGCGCGCCCCTCCCGCGGACCGGTCCGAGGGCACCAACA
>DATGKD010000076.1:0-13824 GCA_035294855.1 Acidimicrobiales bacterium | reverse complement strand
AAAACGCCACGCGGTCACCGGCGCGGAGCCCGGCGCGCCGCAGCGTGCCTGCCGCTCGCCGCTGCGCGTCCTCGGCGGCAACGGGATCGAGGAACTCGACGCGGGCTGCGGGCCTGGTCACGGGGTCGCCCGGGCCGTGTCGACCGCCGGCCCCGGCGCGGCCACCACCGGTGCTGACAAGCGGCCGTCTCCTTCGGCTTCGGCTTCGGATTCGGCTTCGGCTTGAACCACCGCGGCCGGATCTTCGAACGCCTCGAACAGGTTGGACCGCCACGCGTGCAGGACGAGCATCACCCCGAGAAGCACCGCACCGGCGGCCACGGTGACCTCGTCGATGCCGGCCACCCGAGCGAGGGCGCCCTCGACGACGGCGCCGATCGGGTAGATGAGCCCGAGGGCCATCATGTAGAGACCCAGTACCCGACCGCGTGCCGCGGCCGGAGCGCGCAGCTGCACGACGGTGTTGAGCCCCGACAGGACGCCGATGTAGCAGCCGCCCACGGCCACGAGGGCAGCCGCCTTCCCCCACAACGACGGCGCGACGCCGTAGACGACGAGCGCCAGCGGGAAGGTGAGCAGCGATCCGACCAGGAGCCATCGGCGTGTCATGAGACCGGCGAGCGGTCCCAGGGCCAACGCCCCGACCACCGCGCCGATGCCCTGGGCAGTGACCAGGACCGAGGTTCCGCCCGCGCCCCGGTGCAACGCGTCGATGGCGACCGCGGGGACCAACGCAATGAACGGCGAGCCCACCAGCGCCACGATGGCGATCAACACGATGGCGTTGCGGCACCCCGGGTCGGACGCGGCGACACGCGCCCCGTCGACCATGCGACGGACGATGCCGACGTCCGACGTGTCGACGTGCCTCGCGGGCAGGCGCACAAAGGCGAGCGCGCCCACCACGGCGCCGAAGGAGATGGCGTTGACGGCGAAGGCCCACGTGGCGGAGCCGGCCACGAGCACCAGTCCGGCGAGGGCGGGGCCGACCACGCGCCCCAGGTTGAACTGCGCTGAGGAAAGCGTCACCGCGCCGAGCAACTCGTCGCGCGGCACGAGATCGGGCAGCATCGCCTGATACGAGGGAAAGCCGATGGCGGCCGACACGCCGCCGAAGAACGCCACCACGACGAGCGCCCACGGGGGCGCGTGCCCGGTCGCCGACAACACGGCGAGCAGCGTGGCGAACGCGGCTTCGGCGAGCGTCGTGGTGATGAGCCACCGGCGGCGGTCCAACCGGTCGGCGAGCGCGCCTCCGACGGGCGCCAGAGCGCCGATGGGCACGAATGCTGCCGCGGCGACCGCCCCGGTCCACAGCGGATCGTGGGTGCGGGCCGTGATCACGACACCCAGCGCCACGGTCTGCATCCACGACCCGACGTTGGACACGAGCGCGGAGGCCCAGACGAGGGCGAAGTTGCGGTGTCGGAGCGGGCGGAGCGGGGAGATCACGTGCCCGGCCGAGGCTAGCGCCCGCTTGTCCGGCCGTGGCCCGCCTGGTGCGACACTTTCACGATGCGCACCGACGGACCGCACGACGCTGACGGCGACGGGCAGGCCGAGGTACAGGACGAGCTTCCACGAAGCGCCGCGGGATCGAAGCACGAACCTGTCGAGCAGGCGCGCCGGATCGTGGCCGACAGTCGCTCGATCGTCGTGCTCACCGGAGCAGGGATCTCCACCGACTCCGGCATTCCCGACTTTCGGGGACCGCAAGGGATATGGACGAAGAACCCCGAGGCTGAGCGCATGGCGACGCTGCAGGTGTACTTGTCCGAACCTGAGGTCCGCCGCCGGAGCTGGCGCAACCGGCTCGAGTCGCCCACCTGGGAAGCGCAACCCAACGCGGGGCACCGTGCGCTCGTGGCCCTCGAGCGCCGAGGTGTTTTGCATACCCTGGTGACCCAGAACGTCGACGGCCTGCACCTCGATGCCGGGCACGACCCGGCACGCGTCGTCGAGATCCACGGCACCATGCGCGAGGTGCAGTGCATGTCGTGCGGGCAGCGCTCAACGATGACGACGGTGCTCGATCGGGTGCGCGCCGGCGACGACGATCCCACATGCGAGGCGGACACCGCGCCGGGCCGGTGCGGGGGGATCTTGAAGTCGGCCACGATCAGCTTCGGGCAGAACCTCGTCCTCGACGACCTGATGCGCGCCGAGGCGGCGGCGCGGGCCTGCGACCTGCTGCTCGCGGTGGGATCGACCCTGTCGGTCTACCCGGCGGCCGGCCTCGTGCCCGTGGCGCACGGCCACGGCGCCCGGGTGGTGATCGTCAACGCCGAGCCGACGGAGTACGACGGTGTCGCCGACGTCGTCGTCCGAGGCCAGATCAGTGAGGTACTCCCCGCCATCGTGGGAGCGTGACGCCGGAAGGCCCTTCAGTCGCCAGACGATCCCGCGCGACGCTTGCGGCGACGCGGGCGCAGGGCGAACCACCAGACGCTCACGATCGTCCCGACGACGCCAGCCGCGGCGGCGACCGGCTTGACCATTTTCCGGTCTGGGCTCACGGACCCGACCCTATCCTGGTCAGCCGTCGGTCGAGATGAATACGTTCTTCACGTCCGAAAAGGCGTCGAGCGCCTCCATGCCGAGCTCGCGTCCGATGCCCGACTGCTTCATGCCCCCGAACGGAGTGCTGACGCGCACCGAGTTGTTCGAATTCACCGACAGGACGCCCGCCTGGACGGCCCGCGCCACGCGCAGGGCTCGCGCTCCGTTGCTCGTCCAGATCGAACCGGACAATCCATAGGGCGTGTCGTTGGCGAGCGCGATCGCGTCTGCCTCGTCGGTGAACCTCGTCACCGCCACGACCGGCCCGAAGACCTCCTCGCGCCACACGCGCCGAGTCGGGTCGACCGGCGCCAGCACCGTGGGCGGGAACCACCAGCCAGGGCCACCGGGCGCCGTGCCCCGGCCGGCAATGTGGACCCCCTCTTCCGGGGGATCGACGAAACCGGCCACCCGGTCGCGGTGCGCCTGGGACACCAGTGGGCCCATCTGCGTAGCGGTCTCCTCCGGATCACCGACGACGAAGGCGCCGGTGGCCTCGAGAAGCAGTTCGACGAACCGGTCGAAGATCGTGTGCTCGACGAGGATCCTGCTCCGGGCGCAGCAGTCCTGCCCGGCGTTCGCGAACACGGCGAACGGGGCGCGGGCCGCGGCGAGCTCGACATCCGCGTCCGCGAACACGATGTTGGCCGACTTCCCTCCGAGCTCGAGGGTGACCCGCTTGATGGTTTGCGCCGCACGCGCCATGACGTCACGGCCGGCTTCGGTCGACCCCGTGAACGCCACCTTGGCGACGAGCGGATGCTCGACGAGCGCGGTCCCCACGGTCGAGCCCGGTCCCACGACGACCTGCAGCACGCCATCGGGAATACCGGCGTCGAGGGCGAGCTCGGCGAAGCGCAGCGCGGTGAGCGGCGTGAGCTCCGCCGGTTTCACCACGACCGTGTTGCCACACGCCAGGGCCGGGCCGACCTTCCATGATGCAATCGTGAGGGGGAAGTTCCAGGGCACGATGGCCGCGACCACTCCCAACGGCTCGTGCCACGTCATGTCGACCCCACCGGCGACCGGCACGGTCGCCCCACGATGCTTGTCGACGGCACCCGCGTAGAAATGGAGGACCTCGGCCACCATCGCCACCTCGCCGCGGCTGTCGGAGATGGGCTTGCCGACGTTGTGCGTCTCTGTGAGCGCGAGCTCCTCGGCGTGCGCCTCCACCTCGTCGGCGAAACGACGCAAGAGCCGCGCCCGAGCGGACGGTTCCATGTCGCGCCACGGGCCGAAGGCCGCGGCCGCACGACGGACGGCGCGGTCGACCTGGTCGACGTCATGACGGTCCACCTCCGCCACCGTCTTGCCGGTCGCGGGGTTGACGACGGCGAGCGTCACCGGCCGGGACCCACGAGTGCGGCGTCCACGAGCGCCTCGAACAGGCGGAGATCTCCGTCCTCCTCGGGATGCCACTGGACGCCGAGGACGAAGCGCTTGCTCGGAAGCTCCACAGCTTCCACCGTGCCGTCCGCGGCACGCGCCGCCACCACGAGCCCGGGACCGAGTCGGTCCACGGCCTGGTGGTGCGAGCAGCTCACGGTCGCCTCGCCGCCCAGGATCTTGGCGAGCGTGGTGCCCGCCTCGATCGCCACGTCGACCGGAGCGATGCAACCCGGCCCGGGTTGGTGTCCCGAGTGGCGGACCTCGTCCGGCACGTGCTGAACCAGCGAACCGCCCAAGAGCACGTTCAGGATCTGCATCCCGCGGCAGATGGCGAGCACCGGGACGTCGGCGCCCAGCGCCGCGCCGAGCAGAGCGAGCTCGCTCGCGTCGCGCCCTGGGTCGACACCGCCGGTCGCCGGATGAGGTGCTTGCCCGTACGAGGCGGGATCGACGTCGCCCCCGCCGACGAGCACGAGCGCGTCCAGGGCGCGCACCACGGCGGCGGCACCGTGCTGCCGGTCGGCATCGTCCTCGCCCGGCGCAGGCGGGAGCAGCACCGGTGTCGCACCGGCGCGGGCCACGCAATCGGTGTACGTGGACGGCACGACGTCGGCCATCCGGTCCCACGGGCCCCACGACGCCACCGCGTGATACGTCGTCACGCCCACGAGCGGGGTGGCGCGGGAGCCTCGTTTCATGAGCGCCAGTATCACACCCGCCGTCGAGCCTCGATCGGCGAGGGTCACCACGGCTCGGCGCACGTTATGGTCGGAGCGTGCCCGGGCGGCTGCAGGACAAAGTGGCCGTGATCACCGGGGCCGGAGGTGGCATCGGCCGGGCCGCGGCCCGCCTGTTCGCGGCGGAGGGCGCCGCTGTGGTCGCCGCCGACGTCGTCATGGGCGCGGCACGCGCCACTGTCGACGCGATCACGTCGGACGGTGGCCGAGGCGTGGCCTTCGAGGTGGACGTGAGCGACGCCGCCCAGACGCAGTCACTCGTGGCGGCCGCCACTCATGAATTCGGCGCGCTGCACGTCCTGTTCAACAACGCGGGGATCTTCCCCGGCGACGACGGGGGGCTCCTCGACACGACCCCCGAAACGTGGGACCACGTCATGGACGTCAACCTGAAAGGCGTGTGGTTGTGCACCCGAGCGGCCGTGCCGGCGATGCTCGAAGCAGGAGGCGGCTCGATCGTGAACGTCGCCTCGTTCGTCGCCCTGATGGGAGCGGCCACCGCTCAGATGGCCTACACGGCTTCCAAGGGCGGCGTGCTGTCGTTCACGCGCGAGCTCGCCGTCGAGTACGCCCGGCGCGGCATCCGGGCGAACGCACTGTGCCCGGGCCCCATCGACACCCCGCTCCTGGCCGAGCTGATCGCCGACCCCGAGCGGCGACACCGCCGCCTGGTGCACATCCCGATGGGCCGCTTCGGCCAGCCCGAGGAGATCGCACGTTCCGCGCTCTTCCTCGCCTCCGACGAGTCGTCGTTCATGACCGGCGCCGCCCTGGTCGTGGACGGAGGGATCACCGCCGCCTACGTCACGCCGGAGTAAGCGCCGGCCGCACACCTGCCGGCAGCCCGGCTGCCGCGACGGCGGATTGCTGGACGACCCCGCCGCCCCGTGCCATCGTGCGATGGTGCTCGAACTGGCCGAGCTCAAACGGCGGATCGCGGACGGGCGCATCGACACCGTCGTGGTGGCATTCCCGGACATGCAGGGACGGCCCGTGGGCAAACGCGTCACGAGTGCCTTCTTCCTCGACCATGTCCTCGAGCACGGCATCGAGGCCTGCGACTACCTGCTCGCCGTCGACGTCGACATGGAGCCGCTCCCCGGGTACCGGTTCGCGAGCTGGGACACCGGCTACGGCGACGTGGTCGCGCTCGTCGACCTGACGACCGCCCGGGCGCTGCCCTGGCTCGACGGGTCGGCGCTGGTCATCTGCGACGTCGTGGACCGGGACGGCTCCCCCGTGGAGGTGTCCCCGCGCCGGATCCTGAAGCGGCAGACCGAGCGCGCCGCACACGTCGGCCTGGACGTCCGCTGTGCCACCGAGCTCGAGTTCTACCTCTTCCGCGAGAGCTTCGAGGAGGCCGCCGCGCAGGGGTGGCGCGACCTGCACCCGCACACCTCGACGATCGAGGACTACCAACTCCTGCAGACCTCCCGAGAGGAATACGTCATCCGCCGGATCCGCAACGAGATGCCGGGAGCGGGCGTGCCCGTCGAGTTCTCGAAGGGCGAGGCGGGCCGCGGCCAGCACGAGGTGAACGTGACCTACGGACGCGCCCTCGAGGTCGCCGACCGTCATCTCGTCTTCAAGAACGGCGTCAAGGAGATCGCCGCCCAGTGCGGGCGCTCGGCGTCGTTCATGGCCAAGTGGTCGATGGGCGAGGCGGGGTCCTCGTGCCATGTGCACGCCAGCCTGTGGGACAACGATGCCGGTACGCCGCTCACCTCGGCGGGAGACGAACCGTGGGGGTTGTCGGAGACCGCCCGCCACTTCCTCGCCGGGCTCGTCGAGGGCGCCCGACAGCTGACGTGGCTGTGGGCGCCGTACGTCAACTCCTACCGGCGCTTCGTCCCCGGCTCGTGGGCGCCGACGGCCGCGGTGTGGGGCGTCGACAACCGGACGTGCGGGTTGCGCGTCGTCGGGCACGGCGACTCGCGTCGCATCGAGTGCCGTATCCCGGGCGCGGACGTCAACCCGTACCTTGCGCTCGCGGGGGTGATCGCCGCCGGCCTGTGGGGCGTCGAGCACGGTCTCGAATTGGGAGAGCCGTTCGCGGGCAACGCCTACGTGGCCACCGACGTGGCGCGCATCCCCACCACCCTGGTGGAGGCCATCGCCGCGTTCGAAGCGAGCGCGATCGCGGCCGAGGCGTTCGGCGAAGAGGTGCACTTCCACCTGACGAACACGGCCCGCCAGGAGTGGGCCAAGGCGAACCAGGCGGTCACCGACTGGGAGCTGGCGCGCAACTTCGAGCGCATCTGAAAGACGACAGGTGTCGGATCTGTTCCACGACCTGGCCGGCCCCGTGCGGCCACGGGTTCGTGCGCAGACGAGCTTCCGGCCAGGCGAACCGCTGCCGCCGTGGACCGTTCCGGCGCTCAAAGTCCTCGGCTTCTACGCCATCTCGCGCGCCGTCTTGCTGCTGGCCGACTCGTTGTCGGCGCACCTCCAGTACAACGGGGACCTGGCAGGACCGCTCAGGTCGTGGGACTCGCACTTCTACCTGCAGATCGCCGCGCACGGCTACCCGGCGACCGCACCGAAGGCGGGGAACCTCCTCACCTACAGCCCCGCCAACTTCCAACCCGTGTTCCCGGCGCTCATCCGCGCCGCTCAGGCGATCGGGCTCTCGCCTGTCCCCGCGGCGATGTTCGTGTCGTTCGTGGCCGGCGCGGTCGCCACCCTGCTCGTCTGGCGCCTCGCCGCCACGGTGTTCGACGAGCAGGTGGCCCGCACCACCGCGATCCTGTTCGTGTTCTTCCCCGGCATGGCAATCGCCTGGGGGCTCATCTACTCGGAGTGCGTGGGCCTGGCGCTCGTGGCCGGCGCCCTCCTCCTCATGATGAAGGAGCGCTGGGTCTGGGCCGGCGTGCTCGGGGCTTTGGCCACCGCGACGAACCCCGCCGCTCTCCCTCTGGCGCTCGCCGCACTCGTGCCTGTCCTCCAGGACCTGCGGGCCCGGCGGGCCCCCAAGGCGCTCGTGACGTTGGTGGGCGTTCCCATCGGCTTCCTCGCCTTCGCGGCGTGGGAGGGCGCCCGGTACCACGACGTCCTGTACTGGTGGCACCTCAACCACCAGGCCTGGGGCACCTCGATCGACTTCGGTTGGGCACTGCTGAGAGAGCTTCCCCACCTGTGGGCGCGGGGGCTCCCGGGCCCTTCGTGGCTGGAGTGGATGGGGCTTTTGGGGGTGGTGGGCGCGGTCGTGGCGCTGGTGAAGGCGCGGGCGCCCGGCGTCATCAACGCCTACTGCATCGGTGTCCTCGTCGTGCTGTTCGTGAGCGACACGTCGGGGTTCCGGCCGCGCCTTCTGACGTGGGCGTTCCCCGCGCTCATGGCGGTGGCCGCCACCACCCGACGCCGGGGCTGGCAGCCGGTGGCGCTGGCGTTCGCCGGGCTGCTGCCCATCGCCTTCGTCGTGTACACGACGCTCGGGAACACGGTGGCCGCTCCCTAGCGCAACGTGCGCACCGTCGGGAGTCCCCTTTCGTGCCTGGGTACGCAGACGCCGACGTCAGAGCGCGCGGTTGAGGCGTCGGTGGATCTGCCGGGTCTGCTTGTAGAGGTTGACGAACTCGGCGTAGCGGGCGTCGTAGAGCGGTCGAACCACCGGGTCGGGCGTGAAGGTCGCCCCCACCTCCACCGCCCTGGCGATGTCACCCACGTCGATGCGACCCAGTGCCAACCACACGAGCAGTCCCGCGCCCCGGACGTTCGCCAGCACCGGCTCGACCACCGGGCGAATGGGCCGGCCGGTGACGTCCGCGTGGATCTGCGCCCAGAGCGCGGAGTTGGCGCCGCCGCCGATGAAGGCCAGCAGACCGAAGCGCCGTTTGACGAAGTGCTCGACCGCCTCGAGAAGCCACCGGCTGTTGAGTGCCACCCCCTCGTACACGGCGCGCACGAGGTCGCTTCGTGTCGTGGCGAGCGACAGGTTGTGGAAGCCGGCGCGAATGGTGTGATCGTCGACGGGCGATCGTTCGCCGTTGAGCCACGGCGTGAACATCACCCCGTTCGCGCCCGCGGGAACCTGCGCGGCGATGCCGTCCAGACGGCGGTAGGGGTCGTTCTCGGCACCCGACCCACCGGCACCGCCCGAACCGAGGCTGCCGGCGATGCCCGCGTCCTCGGCCCAGCCCATGTTCTCGGCCAGGAACGTCAGGCACGCGCCGGCCGTCTCGTGCTCGTCCGCCACGAGGTACCGCCCGGGAACGGCGGCGGGGATCGATGCGACGTTCGTGCGCACGTCGGTCTTCTTGAACGGCACGTGGCACGTGATCCACGAGGACGTGCCGATGTAGAGGTGAGCGGCGAAGTCGGCCACCGCACCGGAGCCCACCGCGGCCGAGTGGACGTCGCCCGTGGCGGTGGTGACGGGCGTCCCCGCGTCGAGGCCGAGCTCCTGGGCGGCGACGTCGCGCAGTGGGCCGACGACCGACGCCGAAGGCGCGAGGTCGGGCAGCTTGGCGCGCTCGAGCCCTGCCATGGTCAGCAGCGTGTCGTCGTAGTGGACCCGGTCCACCTGCCGGTTGTCGGTCACCCAGTGGACCACGATCGAGTCGTACGATGCCGAGAACCGGCCCGTCAGTCGCTGGTTGAGCCAGTCCACGGGCTCCAGGAACTTGTGGGTGGCGCGGTACACGTCGGGCTCGTTGTCACGGATCCACAGGATGTGCGCGGTGGGGTCCTTGCCGGAGTGCCCGGGCGCGCCACCGGTGAGCCGGATCCAGCGCTGCAACTTGCGCACGTCGTAGCCGAAGGCATTCACCCTGCCGGCCGCCTGACGCCGGATGGAACGGCTGCCGCGCGAGTCCATCCACGTGATGGCAGGACGCAACGGCGAGCCGTCCTCGGCGGTCGCGACCGTCCCCGACCACTGGCCCGTGCAACCCACGCCCACGACGTCGGCGGCGCGGGCACCGGACTCCTCGAGCATCCGTCGAACGGCGCGCGTGACCGCCCGCCACCACTCGTCCGGGTCCTGTTCCGCGCCACCACCCTCGACGAGATGCATGGCCACGGGCTCGAACGCGCTCGCCGCCACTCGGCCCGATTGTGACACCAGCGCGACCTTCGGTCCGCCGGTGCCGAGGTCGATGCCCAGCGCGTACTGGCCGTCCACCGGGCGCCCGGAAGTACCCGAGGTTTCCGGCGGCGTCGACATCGGGTCCGCAGACTACCGGTGCGCCCCGGGCAGACTGGAGCCGATGCGCCGCCGGGCCCTCGTCACTTGGAGCGCGGTGCTCGGCGTGGTCTGTCCGTCCGCGGCTGGGTGCTCGATCGTGCACCGCGCGGTGTCGCCATCCACGGCGGCGTCGTCCACGGCTCCCTCGTTGTCCGCGGTGGTGAAGGCGCGCTATGTGAGCACCGTCCTCCTCGACAACGGCGCGCTCGAGATCGACCCGCCCGGTGGGGCTGGACCGGGGATCTCCGCGTCCAGAGCCGAAGCGATGTTCCGGGCCGCCGACGCCGTCGAGGGCGACCGAGGGTTCGCCATCTTCGGCCTGGGCGTGGCGACCGTGTCCACGTCGGTGGCGGTGTCGAGCGCGCCGAGCGCGCCAGGCACGGCGACGACCGGCGCTACGACACCGGGCGCGTCGACGTCGAGCACCCCGGCCTCGTCCACCACGACGCAGCCGCCCTCCACCACGACCACCGCCGGCACCGCCGTGACGCAGGCAGGTGTCCCCACCTACGACCATCGCCTGGCGTGGGTGGGCATCGTCTGGGACGCCCAGCCCTGTGGGCCGACAACGACGACGCACCCGGCGGCCTCGCACACGAGTGAGTACATCGCCGTGCTCTTCGACGCCCACACGGGGCACGACGTCCTCGCCTACTCGAGCGCGGCGGCGACATGCGGCAGCGGACGCCAAGGCGCCACGGTGAGGCGCCCCAGCGAACTGGTGTCGGTGGCGTGGCAGCCGGTCGCCCCGAACAGCACGGCGGTGCACGCCACCTTGTCGGCGTGCTCGGAGTACTCGGGCTGGACCCAGATGAGCGGACCAACGAGCGCAACCCAGGCGGTGGAGGTCGTGGCGAGGGTCCCCTACGACCCAGGATGCGGGTCGACGTCGTCACACGACGTCATCGTCGACGACGTCGTGCCCCTCGGATCGAATGCCCAGGCGCAGCTGCCCCATGCGGCGGTGGGACCCGTGGACGCTCTGCACACGCTCGCCGCGTCGTAACCGTCGCCCGTCGGCACCTCGGCGGGGTCGCCTCGTGACCAGGTGAAGGACACCGCTCGGCCGTGTGGCGACGACGGAAACGCCGCGTGGACGGTCTAAGCCGCGGGCGCGTCTCCGACGTGTGTCGCGGGCTCGCGAGGTTCGGTGATGAGCTCGATGTCGGGTGGCAGGCCGGAGATCTCGACGTCGTCGCCTTCGACCTCGACCGAAACGCGCGAACCGGCGAGGGGGATGCCCTCCACCTTGAGGCGCTTGATGCCCTCGGGAAGCGCGGGAGCGAGCCACGTCTTGCCATAAGGGATCCACGGGTCGAGGCGCAGCATGATGCGCAGGCACAACAACGGTGAGGCCGCCGCCCACGCCTGCGGGGAGCACGAGGTGGGATAGGCCACGGGGGAGGAGAACTCGGCCCGGTCCAGCCCGCAGAACAGCTCGGGGAGCCGGCCCCCCAGCTCCAAAGCCACGTCCAACAGGGCGGTCACGAGCCTGAGCGAGTGATCGACGAACCCGTAACGTGCCAGGCCGGCCGCGACGAGGGCAGTGTCGTGCGGCCATACCGACCCGCAGTGGTAACTCATCGGGTTGAAGCCGCCCATGCTCGTGGCGAGCGTGCGCACGCCCCAGCCGCTGAACATCTCGGGCGACAGCAGCTTGTCGGCGACGATGCGCGCCTTGTCCTCGTCGATGATGCCGGCCCACAGACAGTGGCCCATGTTCGAGGTGAGTGAGTCGATGGGCCGCTTGTCCCCGTCGAGCCCGACCGCGAACCAGCCCCGGTCCTCGAGCCAGAAGTCCCGGTTGAAGTCCTCCTTCAACGTGGTCGCCTTGGCCCGGAAGCGCTCGAAGGTCGCTTCGTCGCCCGCCTCGCGCGCGAAGTGGGCGCGCGCCAGGTAGGCGCCGTACACGTACGCCTGGACCTCGCACAGGGCGATGGGGGCATGGGCCACACGCCCGTCGGCGTAGCGGATCCCGTCGCCGGAGTCCTTCCACCCCTGGTTGGCGAGCCCCCGGTCGGTCATCCGCTGGTACTCGACGTAGCCGTCGCCGTCGCTGTCGCCGAAGCCCTCGATCCACTCGAGGGCCCGCTCCACGTTGGGCATGAGCTCGTCGACGACCTCGCGCGCCAGGCCCCACCGGCGCAGCTCCCCCATGAGCATGACGAACAACGGCGTGGCGTCGGCGGTCCCGTAGTAGATGTTGCCGCCGCCGAGCGACAGCGACGGCGCGTCGCCGAAGCGCATCTCGTGGAGGATGCGACCGGGTTGCTCGTCGCTACGGGGGTCGATGTTCTCGCCTTGGAACCGCGCCAGGGTCTGCAGCACGCCGAGGGCGAGGTCGGGGTCGACGAGCAGCGCCATCCACGACGTGATGAGCGAGTCGCGCCCGAACACCGTCATGAACCAGGGGGCGCCGGCGGCCACGACCACGCGCTCGGGGAAGTCGGGGTCGAAGATCCGGAGCGCCCCGAGGTCCTCGGCGCTGCACTCGATGGCATTGCCGAGTGCCTCGTGGTCGGTCTCGACCTGCGGCACCTGCCGCCTCCACTTCGCCAGCCGCTCGGCGGGGGCGGCGTGGTCGACCGGCTGCCCGCACAGATAGCGGGGGTCGATGACCTCGCCCTCGATCACGGGGTGGACTTCCACGCACCCGGACCATTCTCCGTGGGCGGGGACGATGGCCTCGAAGCTGACGAGGTCGTCTGCCACCCGCATCGGTGTCGGGCTGAAGTGCACGGCAGTCCCCCGGCTGACCGAGCCCCGGCGGTAGGCGAGCTCGAGGTAGCCGTCGCGCCGGTCGCGGGTGATCTCCCCGTCGGACTCCGCAACGCGACCCTCCTTGACGGCGAACAGGTCGGCGAAGTCCGAGTCGATGAACATCTCGACGAGACAGAAGGTCGCCTCGTCGCCGAAGTTGCGGATGACGACGTCCTCACGCATCCCCTGGCCGACGTAGCGGCGACGGAAGACCATGAGCGTGGAATCCGCCCGCCCGGGACGCGGCGGGCACCGCGACACGAACGACGCCGAGAACGGGTCGTCGGACACCACCGCGAGCGCCTCGGGCCGCGCCCCGTTCACCCGCAGCTCGAAGCGCGACAGGATGCGGGTATCGCGCACGAACAGGCCGTCGGCCGAGGGAGCGACGACGTCCCCGTCGCTGGCGGAGATGGCGAAGGTGGACTCGTCCACCAGGGTCACCGTCCCCCCGGAGGAGCCCAGGCGCGGCACGCTCCCGGCGAAGGTCCACGGCTGGGTCATCCTGGGCGAAACTACCGGACCCCCGTGAGCTACCGAAGTCCCTGGTCACCAGGGTTGACACCGGGGCAGTCCCCGGCCCACCGGGGCCAACGGGCATTGCCACTACGGCCGTAGTGGAAATTCACCCCCGGCGGTAGACTTCGCGCTGTGACCCCGGTGCTCGAAATCGAGGGGCTGCACGTCGCCGCCGCCGACGGGACCGAAATCCTGCGCGGGGTGGAGTTGAGCGTGGGCGAGGGCGAGCTGCACGCCCTGATGGGCCCGAACGGCTCGGGCAAGTCGACCCTGGCCCACACCATCGCCGGCAACCCCACCCTGCGCGTCACCAAGGGCACCATCCGCTTCCGGGGCGAGGACGTCACCGCCTGGCCAGCCGACGTGCGCGCCAAGGCGGGGGTGTTCCTGGCGTTCCAGTACCCCGAGGCCATCGCCGGAGTCCCGGTCATCCAGTTCCTGCGCCAGGCGGTCTCCGCCCGCGTGGGCGAGGACCGCTCCGTGCTCGAGGTGCGCCTCGACATGCTCGACTGGATGAAGCGCCTCGGCATGGACCCGTCCTTCGGCGAGCGCCACCTGAACGAAGGTTTCTCCGGCGGCGAGAAGAAGCGCAACGAGATCCTGCAGATGGCCCTCCTCGACCCGGAGCTGGCCGTGCTGGACGAGACGGACTCAGGGCTCGACATCGACGCG
>DATGKD010000075.1:0-4834 GCA_035294855.1 Acidimicrobiales bacterium | reverse complement strand
CTGATGATCGCCGCGTTCTGCGCCTGGTCGGGAGTGAGCGAGAACGTGCCCGATCCTGCCGTCACCGCCGGCCCCGCCGCTCCCGCGCTTCTGAGTGCCGATGCCGACACCGTGCACGACGCCGGCACGGGCTGGGGCGGGATGCGCGTGACGACCAATCCCACCGCGGTGCCGCCCGCAGCGATGGCCACGACCACGACGAGACGAAGCGCCGTGCGCCGGCGCCGGCGCCCACGCCCGTGACCGGCGTGCCCGCCAGGCCCGCCGGGCCCACGGGGACGGCCGCGGGCATGCCCCGCGCCGTGGTCACCGCCCGCTCGCCCCGTGACCGGGCCGACGACGCCGGACCGGCTCGTGCCGGCCGACCGGAGGCGCTTCGTGCCGAGCGACTGGGTGTTCACAGCCCGGTGCCCAACGCTCGGCTCAGAACAGGGGGGACCACGCGCTCGTGCGGAGGAGCTTGCTCTCCCACTGGTCGCGGTAGGCGAGCGCGTCGTGCATGAACTGCCCCGGCTTGCGGTGCTCGGGATCGGTGTCGTGCGTCAGCAGGTGCAGGAGCGCCCGGTCGCTCACGATCTTCTGCATGAGGATGGCTTCCTTGCGACGGCCGGTCCCGAAGGCCACCTGGAAGACCGCCTGGATATCGAGGAGGCCTGCCGCCCTTTCCTTCATGGGCTCGTAGTAACCCGTGCCCCAGAATTGGACGTAGTCGTCGATGGGGGCGTGGGGCCATCCCGTGTCTTCCATGTAGATCGAGAGCTCGTGGGTGGCGCCGTCGGTGGGCACGGCGGCCAGGTCGAGGTCGCCCATCGGTGACCACGACACCCCGAACAGCAGCTTGCCGGTCACCCCGTGGCGCAGCTCGTCGACCCGGCGCGCCCACTTCTGGAGGTCCCCCCGCTGCACCCTCCGGGCGAGGTCCTCCCACGCGGCGCCGTCTCGGAGCGCAGTGATCGTGACCACGTTGTAGGCCGGCCCGCTGCCGTGGGCGTGGTGGCAGAACCACAGCAGCCGGGCGTCCTTGCCCTCGGCCAGGGTCGGCATCCACTCGTCCCGGAAGGCGGCTTCGAACTCCTCCTCGACGGCGCCTTTGACGTGGTGGACCTCGTGAAGGAAGAGCATGGCCGGCCAATTTACGGCGTTCGGGGCGTTCGCTCCTCGGCATGGGACCTCGCCGGTGGGACCTCCCGGCGGTGAGGGGCTCCCGTCTCCCCGCCCACGCTCTGCCCCCGCCTCCTCCGGGCGCTGAGACCGCCTCCTGCTCACCCACGTCCCCGGGCTCGCTCGACCGGCTCGTGCGGTGGCGTGGCGACCGAGATCGTTGGAGGTGCCGGTTCAGCGCCAGGCGGTGAGCGGCTGGGGCGCAGTGACTCCTCAGCGGAGCCTGGGCTCGTACTCCACAGGCAACGCCTCGATGGAGTGAACGAGAGAGTGTTCGTTGTACCGGGGTGGCCCGCTCGCGCTGACCGCCATCTCGGGGAACCGACGCGTGAGCTCTTCGAACACGACACGGACCTCGAGACGGGCGAGGTTCGCACCCAAGCAGACGTGCGGACCGATCCCGAAGGCCAGGTGAGGATTGGGCGAACGATCGAGACGCAGGACGTCGGGTTCTTCGAAGACGTCTTCGTCCCGGTTGGCCGACTGGTAGAGCAGCAGCACCTTTTCATCGGCATCCAGCTGCTCATCGTGAAGGACCACGGGCTGTGTGGTCGTGCGGGCAAAGCTGATGATCGGGCTGACATAGCGGATGATCTCGTCAGCCATCGTCGTGAACAGCGCCCGGTCCTCGCACAGTCGCCGCCACTGGTCGGGGAATTGGTTGAGCGCCCACATCCCACCGGCGATGGCATTGCGCGTCGTCTCGTTGCCCGCCACGAGGAGGACGACGAGGAACATCGTGAGCTCGTCCTGGGTGAGCTCGTCGTGGGACTCCAGGACCCCGTCCTCGTCGGCGGCGACGAGGACACTGATGATGTCGTCGGGCAGCTCCGAGCCGCGCCGATGGGCCTGGCGCCGAGACTCGATCAGCTCCGCCAGGTAGGCCACGTATTCGGCAAAGGCTGCGCCGGCGTCGCTCAGCACGGGATCCTCGGGATCGGCGCGCCCTTCTCCGGCCATCATGCGGTCGGACCACTCCCCGAGCATCGCCCGGTCCTCGATCGGGAGCCCCATGAGCTCCGCGATGACCACGACAGGAACCGGTACCGCCACATCGGCCACGAAGTCACACGTGCCACGAGGCGCAATGGCGTCGAGCACCTCCGTCACGACCTGACGAACCCGGGCCTCCATCGCCCGGATCATTCTCGGGGAGAATCCTTTGTTCACCAGACGCCGCTGACGGAGGTGGCGCTCTCCGTCGAGCCCGACCAGCGAGAGATCGACCGACTGGGTGGGACGGATCCCTCGCCCCGAGCAGAACAGCTCAGGGTGCGTGGAGACGTAGGAGATATCGGCGTGACGGGTGAGGACCCACAGTTGGTGGGTGCCGTCCCAGAAGATCGGGTGACGCGCCCGCATCCGGGCGTACTGGGGGTGCGGGTCCAGATAGAAGCGGCGGTCGAGGACGTCGATATCGCACGTCGGACGGGTCTCGGTGGGCACGACGGGTACCTCCGTCTCGGGGGCCAACCCATTCTGACCATACACAAATTAGGATTGTCAAGTCTGCCGGGGCGCCCCTAACCTGGGCGCATGCGGCGCCATGGATGGGGTGGCGACATCCCCGAAGACGACGAGGCTGCCAATGCGCGGATCGTCAGCGCCGCTCAGCAACTCCTTCGGGAACGGCCCGACCAGGTGCCGGCCATCTCCGAGGTGGCCGAGCGCGTGTCGGTGAGCCGGCAGACCGTCTACCGCTACTTCTCGAGCTCACACGCGTTGCTGGTCGCCGCCGTCACCGACGGCATCAACGACTTCCTCGACGCCATCGCCGATCATCTCGGCCACATCACGAGTGCTCCCGAAGCAGTCGTCGAAGGGGTCGCCTACACCTACGAGCAGATCCCGAGACGCCCGGACCTCGCTCTGTTGATCTCGTGCCACGACGGGGCAGCCCACGAGATCACCTCGCCGACGGCGCTCGCCCTCGCACGATCGATCCTCGAACGGCTATCTGTCGATTGGTTGGCGGCGGGCTTCGACAGCGACGACCTTGACGAACTCGTGGAGCTCATGCTGCGCACACTGCAGTCGTTCATCGTCGACCCCGGTGATCCCGAGCGCACTCCTGAGCAGCAGCGTGCCTATCTCCATCGATGGATCGGCCCGGCCGTTGCCGCCCGGGCGCTCGCTCACCGGTGAGAGGTCTTCCGGATCCGTCGTCCCGACAGGAACTCGGGATAGATGGCGATCACGTGGCTTCGGTCCCCGGGAGCCCAGGGATGGACCGGTTGCCGCATGACGTGGTCCACCACCCTGGGGTCCTGCACCTCCTCGGCCCGGCCGACTGCCAGGACGCTCCAGCCGGTTTCTGAGGGCTCGTCGGCATTGTCGACTTCGAAGGCCACGACGGTGTTCTGGAGAGCCGCCCGGAGCTTCATCCCCTGACCGGTGCGGAAGACGACGCGGCCGTCGAGGACGAAGTAGTTGACGGGAAAGATGGCGGGCAACGCCCCCATCGTCACGGCCACCCGGCCCAGGTGGGCGAGACGGAGGAGCGCCAGGCACTCCTCATCGTCGAGGATCTCAAAGCCCGCCTCGTCCCCGGAAGGAAATCGAGAGCTCAACGTGAAGTCGACATGGGAGCTGGTTCGAGATCGATGAGGCCCGACAGATCAGAGGTCGGAGGCTCTTGTCGGAACCGGACATGGCAGCCACCTCGGACCAACGTCGGCGGCCGCAGCAGCCGCCACGGCTGGGGCAGCCCCACTCGCAAGGTCGGTCATCAGAACCTCCACGCCACCTCCCGTACGCCGCAATCGATCGCTTGTAGCGTCGGCCGAGGGATCTCCGACCAACAGGGGCAAAGGTCCCTTTGGGCGATCGGTCGACGCTCGACCCGCGCGATCGGTCGATGCTCGACCGGGCTGATCTGGCTCGCGTCCAACACTCCCTCGACCTACGCGTCCCGCGAAGCCGGCCTCCGCGGGGTGGGTCTCGCCTGGACGCTGTGCGTGGCCTGCCCGGGAGCGCGCGCTGCCGCCCGGCGCGCGTTCCGGGCTGTTGCCCTCGCCTACGAGTTGTGGCTCTGGGTGACCGTGATGTTCGAGCTGTTGTTCAGGACCTTCGCCGCGTTCCCGACACTGATCTTGCTGTTCGAGATCGAGTAGGAGCCCGGGAGGTCGCCGCTGCCCGCCTGGTCTGACATGACGTCGACGGCCGCCACGGTAATGTTGGAGATGGTGTCGTGGGTGGCGCTTCCCTGGATGCCACAGCTCTGGCCGTTGTACTGGATGATCTCGATCCCCACCTCGCCGCCGCTCATGGTGTTTTTGCTCTGGGTCGAGAAGCCCTGGTCGAGCACGAAGCCCTCGTAGCGGTCGTTGAGCGTGTTGCCCACGAACGAGACCTCCGAGGAGCTCGGAGCGGAGCCCGGGTTGGCGCTCGAGTAGTAGATGCCGATGTCGTTGCTGTTGAGCTTCGACTTGGTGACTTTCGAGCCCGGGGATGCACCGAAGAAGAGCAAACCGGTCGACTGCGTCTGTGTGAGCCCGTTCGGGCCGCACACCGAGACGTCGCACTCGTTGCCGGTGACGGTGTCCCTGGTGATCGTGGCCACGGCTCCGTTGCTCACCTGGATGCCGTTCTGGGCGATCTGGGTGGTCTCGCCGATGCCCGTCACGGTCGTCTTCAAGATGGTGGCGGTCGAACCCTGGCCGTCCACGGTGAT
>DATGKD010000074.1:0-9714 GCA_035294855.1 Acidimicrobiales bacterium | reverse complement strand
CGCATCACCTCGTCGCGCTGGTAGTGGTGGCCGAGCACGAGGACCCGGGGACCGAGCGTTTCCTTGGCCGCGGCGATCCACTCGGCGAGCTCGCCGGGGGTCGCGTGGAGGTAGCGCTCGGGGAGCGCTCGCTGAAGCCGGAGCATGGCAGGTCTCCCTTCGGGGAGCGCTCCGATTCACGGCCGGCGGGGACAGCCTGGTCGCCCATCCGCGGGGTTGTCGGCCTCGGAGCGGTATGTACGCTGGGGTACCAGGCCGGCGCTTGCCCAGGAGTTTAAGGGTTCCGGCCCGGGTCGCGCGGCCTGGGTCATGTGGCCGGTACGGCACAGTGGGGGTGTGCGCACGCGTCCGGCCCCGGGGTCCATCCCGGACACACCCGGTTCCTACCAGTTCGTGGACGCCGCCGGCCGCGTGCTGTACGTGGGCAAGGCCAAGTCGCTGCGCAGCCGGCTGACCAATTACTTCGGCGACCCGTCGACCCTGCCGCCGCGCACCGCCCAGATGGTGGCCGTGGCCGACCACGTGGAGTGGATCCAGGTGGCCAACGAGGTCGAGGCCATCCTCCTCGAGTACGCCCTCATCAAGCGCCACCGGCCGCGCTTCAACATCCGGCTGGCCGACGACAAGTCCTACCCGTGGATGGCGGTCACGTTGGCCGACGACTGGCCCCGGGCCGCGGTGGTGCGCGGCCGCCGCCGGCCGGGTGTCCGGTACTTCGGCCCGTACGCGCACGTGGGCGCCATCCGCGACACCCTCGATCTGCTGCTGCGGACGTTCCCCATCCGATCGTGCTCTGACGCCAAGTTGGAGCGCCACGTCAAGATGGGCAAGCCCTGCCTGCTGTACCACATCGAGCGGTGCTCGGCCCCGTGCATCGGCGCCGTCGACCACGAGTTGTACGACACCATGGTCGAGAACCTCATGGCGTTCCTGGCGGGGGACACCGACGACGTCGAGCGGCGGTTGCGCGCCGACATGCAGGAGGCCGCGGCCGAACTCGACTTCGAGCGTGCCGCCCGCCTGCGCGACAGCCTGCACACCTTGCAGGTGGCTTGCGAACGCCAGCAGGTGGTGAGCGACCGGCCCGAGGACTTCGACATGGTGGGGATCGAGGAGGACCCGCTCGAAGCGGCCGTCTGCGTGTTCCACGTGCGGCGCGGCCGCATCGTCGGGCGGCGCGCCTTCGTCCTCGACAAGGTGGAGGAGGTCGACCGGCCCCAGCTCGTGGGGCGCATCTTGGAGCAGCTGTACGGCGACGCCGAGCCCGCACCCCCGCCGGCGCGCACCACCCACGTGCGCGGCGGCGACCGGTCGGGGTGGACGTCGGGGGCGGGCGACCCGAGCACGTGGGGCACCGAAGGGACGGCGGCACCGGGCGTGCCCCGCCAGGTCCTCGTGCCCGAGCTCCCCGACGAGCCCGAGGTCTACGACCGCTTCCTCGTGAGCCGGCGCGGTGGTCCGGTGACGCTGCACGTGCCCCGACGCGGTGGCAAGCGCGCGCTGCTGGAGACGGTGACGCGCAACGCCGGGGAGGAGCTCGCCCGTCACCGGCTGCGGCGGGCCTCGGACCACGACAGCCGGGCGCGGGCCCTCGAGTCGCTGCGTCAGGTGCTCGGGCTCGAGCAGGCCCCGTTGCGAATCGAGTGCTACGACATGAGCCACCTCCAGGGCACCGACTACGTCGGCTCGATGGTCGTGCTCGAGGACGGCCTGCCGCGCAAGTCCGAGTACCGGCGGTTCAAGTTGCGCGAGGTGCCCGGCAACGACGACTACGCGGCCATGGAGGAGGTGCTCACCCGCCGGCTCACGGCGTTGCTCGAGGCGCGCCGGGCGGAGGCGACGCCTCCGGCAGACACGGGCGCCGACGACCCCGCCGACATCGGCCGGCGACGGGCGCGCGTCCGACGCTTCGCCTACCCGCCGCAGCTGCTCCTGCTGGACGGGGGCAAGGGTCAACTGGGTGTCGGGGTCCGGGTGCTCGAGCGTCTCGGGCTGGCCGACGAGATCCCCGTCGCCGCCTTGGCCAAGGGTTTCGAAGAGGTCTTCGTCCCCGGTCGCCCGGACCCCGTGCAGGTTCCGAGGGGATCCGAGGCGCTCTTCCTCTTGCAGCGCATCCGGGACGAGGCGCACCGCTTCGCCATCACGTACCACCGCGACCTCCGGGGCAGGCGCATGACGAAGACCGCGTTGGAGGGAGTCCCGGGCCTGGGCCCGGGCCGGCGCGCCCGCCTGCTTCGCGAGCTGGGAAGCGTGAAGGCCGCCCGTCAGGCGCCGCTCGAGGAGCTGCGAGCCCTGTCGTGGCTGCCCGACGCCGTCGCCGACGCCGTCTACGAGCACCTCCACCCCGGGCCCGTGCCGCCACCGAGGACGCCGGTCCCGGCGCCACCGCAACCCCCGCAGGCGCGGGAGGATGGAGGGCTGTGAGCGACTTCGTGCTCATCACGGGAATGTCGGGGGCCGGGCGCACCACCGCCGCGGCGGCGCTCGAGGACTCCGGCTGGTACGTGATCGACAACATGCCACCGTCTCTGCTCACCGAGGTGGCCGAGGCGGTGGCGCGCCCCGGCTCCGACCCCGAGCGCGTTGCCCTCGTCATGGGCCGGGGTGGCGACGCCCAGGTGGAGGACGCCCTGCCGGCCATCGACGAGCTTCGGGCCCGGGGCGACCGGGTGCGCATCGTGTACCTGGATGCCCCCCAGGACGTCCTCGTGCGACGGTTCGAGGGCACCCGCCGGCGCCACCCCATCGCCGAGCTCCAGGTGGCCGAGGCCATCGCCGACGAGCGGCGCAAGCTCGAGCCCATCCGCGACCGGGCCGACATGGTGATCGACACGGGCGAGCTCAACGTCAACCAGCTGCGGCAGCGCATGATGCAGCTGTTCGCACCCGAGGGCGAACGGGCCATGCGCACGTCGGTGGTGTCCTTCGGGTACAAGCACGGCGTTCCACGCGACGCCGACCTCGTCTTCGACTGCCGCTTCCTGCCCAACCCGAACTGGGTCGAGAAGCTCCGGCCGCTGTCCGGCCTCGACGACCCGGTGCGCGACTTCGTCCTCGCCGAGGACGCCACCCACGCGTTCTTGGACCGCGTCGACGACCTGCTCGCCATGCTGCTCCCCGCCTACGTGGCCGAGGGGAAGTCGTACCTCACCGTCGCCATGGGCTGCACCGGCGGCCGCCACCGGTCGGTCGTGCTGGCCGACGAGCTCGCCCGCCGGCTGGGGGCCCGGGGGGAGAACCCCGTCGTCGTCCACCGGGACATCGACCGGTGACGAGGGCTCCCCGGGTGGTGGCCGTGGGCGGGGGCCACGGCCAGGCGGTCACCTTGCGCGCCGCTCGCCGGTACGCCGGGGAGCTCACCGCGGTGGTGTCGGTCGCCGACGACGGTGGGTCGTCGGGTCGGCTGCGCCGCCAGCTCGGGATCGCGCCGCCGGGGGACCTCCGCAAGTGCCTCGTCGCCCTGGCCGAGGACGGGTCGCTCTTCGCCGAGGCGTTCGAGCACCGCTTCGACGCCGACGAGGTGGCCGGGCACGCGCTCGGCAACCTCGTGCTGGCGGGGCTCACCGCCACCGCCGGGGACCTCCAGCACGCCCTCGACGAGGCCGGGCGCCTGCTCGGTGCCGTGGGCCGGGTCGTCCCGGCCACCACCGAGCCGGTGGTGCTCAAGGCCGACGCCGAAGCGGGCGAGGTCGAGGGCCAGACGGCGGTGATGCAGGCGGTGCGGATCCGTCGGGTGTCCCTCGTGCCCGCCGACCCGCCGGCGCCGGACGCCGCCCTGGAGGCGCTCGCCCGGGCCGACCAGGTGGTGGTGGGGCCGGGGTCGCTGTTCACGAGCGTGCTGGCGGCCGCCGCCGTCCCCGCCATCGCCGAGGCCATCCGCCGGTCCCCGGGACGGCGGGTGTACGTGGCCAACCTCCGGCCGCAGGCGAGCGAGACCGAGGGCTACGACGTGGCCGCGCACGTCACCGCCCTGGCTGCCCACGGCGTGGTCGTGGACGTGGTGCTGGCCGACCCCCGCGCCATGCCGCTCGGGACGGTGGCGGGGACCGCGGGCGGAGTGGCGGTGGTCGAGGCGCCCCTCGCCCGGTCCAACGGGCTGGCCCACGACCCGGAGAGACTGGCGACCGCCCTCGAAGGTCTGGTCGGATAGGGAGAGGATCGGAAGGGAACGACGTGGCCATACGGGTCGGTATCAACGGGTTCGGGCGCATCGGCAGGAACTTCCTGCGGGCGGCACGCGCCCAGGGAGCCCCGGTCGAGATCGTGGCGCTGAACGACGTCACCGACGCGGCCACCAACGCCCACCTGCTGCGCTACGACACCACCTACGGGCGCTTCGACGCCCCGGTGTTCGTGGACGGGGACCACATCGTGATCGGCGACCGCCGCATCCGGGTCCTGTCCGAGCGCGAGCCCAAGGCGCTGCCGTGGGAAGAGCTCGGGGTGCAGGTGGTGGTGGAGTCCACCGGCCGCTTCACCGCACGCTCCGACGCCGCCGCCCACCTCGACGCGGGAGCCGACCGCGTGGTGATCTCGGCCCCGGCCTCCGACGCCGACGCCACGTTCGTGGTGGGCGTCAACGACGACACCTTCGACCCCGGGAGCCACCGGGTGGTGTCGAACGCCTCGTGCACCACCAACTGCTTCGTGCCGTTGGTCAAGGTCATCGACGACGCCTTCGGGTTGTCGAGCGGCCTCATGACCACGGTGCACGCCTACACCAACGACCAGAACCTCCTGGACCTCCCGCATCGCGACCTGCGCCGGGCCCGGGCGGCCGCACAGAACGTGGTCCCGGCGTCCACCGGGGCGGCCCGCGCCACCGGCCTGGTCCTCGAGTCCATGAAGGGTCGCCTGGACGGCACCGCGCTGCGCGTGCCGGTATCGGACGGCTCGATCACCGACTTCACCGCCCTCGTGCCTCGCGCCGTGACGGTGGCCGAGGTCAACGAGGCGTTTCGCGACGCGGCGGCGCAAGGCCGCCTGGCCCGGGTGCTCGACTACACCGAGGATCCCATCGTGTCGTCCGACATCGTCGGCAGCGCGGCGTCGTGCACCTTCGACGCCGGCCTCACCATGGCGGTGGCCGTCGGCGACGACGCCACGCTCGTCAAGGTCATGGGCTGGTACGACAACGAGTGGGGCTACGCCAACCGGCTCGTCGACCTGGTGGTGCTGGTCGGCTCGGACGGCGAGCCCTCGTGACCATGGTGCCGCCCGGGACACGCCGTTGACCGACGGACACGCCCCCGGCGACCCGCTCGCCGGGCTGCCGGTGCTGGAGGACCTGCCCGAACTGGACGGCCGGCGCGTCCTCGTGCGGGTCGACTTCAACGTGCCGCTCACTTCTCCGGGCCGGACAGGCCAGCCCGTGCAGGTGGCGGACGACCATCGCATCCGCGCCGCGCTGCCCACCTTGGAGTGGCTGGGTGGCCGGGGAGCGTCGGTGACGGCCTGCACGCACCTCGGCCGGCCGAAAGGACGTCCCGACCCCGCCTACGACGTGGCGCCAGTGCGGGCCCGGCTGGCCGAGCTCGCCGACGGCGTCGAGCTCCTCGACAACCTCCGCTTCGACCCGGGCGAGGAGAGCAACGACCCCGATTTCGTGAAGCGCCTGGTCGACGACTTCGACGGCTACGTCAACGACGCCTTTGGCGCCTCCCACCGCGCGCACGGCTCGATCGTCGGGCCGCCGCAGCTGTTGCCCTCGGCGGCCGGGCGCCTGCTCGTGCGAGAGGTCGAGGTCCTGGGCGGCTTGCTGACCGGCGCCGCTCGCCCGTTCGTGGCCATCGTCGGTGGGGCGAAGGTCGCCGACAAGCTCGGGCTGCTGCGGTCGTTGCTCCGCCGCGTGGACCGCATCCTGGTGGGGGGCGGCATGGCGTTCACCTTCTTGGCGGCGCGAGGCCACAGCGTGGGGGCGTCGCTCCTCGACGGCGACCACGTCGACGACTGCCGGCGCCTGCTCGGCGAGGCCGGCGACCGCGTGGTGCTGCCCACCGACATCACGGTGCTCTCGCCCGACGGGGACCTGGCCGACGGGGCGGGTGGGACCGGCGAGGTGCGCGCCGTCGGGCTGGATGTGCCGGAGGGGTGGCGCGGGGTCGACATCGGCCCGGCGACCGCCCGGGGCTTCGGCGCCGTCCTGGCCGAGGCGCGCACGATCCTGTGGAACGGCCCCATGGGCGTGGCCGAGGACGACCGTTTCGCGGCGGGAACCGAGGCGGTGGCGCGCGCCGTCGTGGACGCGCCGGCGTTCAGCGTGGTGGGCGGCGGGGACTCCGTCCATGTCCTCGATCGGCTCGGTCTGGCCGACCGGGTGGGTTTCGTGTCCACGGGAGGCGGGGCCACCCTGGAGCTGATCGAGCACGGCGACCTGCCGGGGCTCGAGGCGTTGCGGCAGGCGCCCAACGCGCCGCGGGGTGCGTGACGTGGCGTCGGGACGAGCCTCCACGCGGCGCCGGCCGCTCGTGAGCGGCAACTGGAAGATGAACCTCGATCACCTGCAGGCCATCCGAACCGTGCAGGACCTCGGCTTGCGCTTGAGCGCTGCGGACGTGGCGTCGGTCGACGTGTCGGTGCATCCGCCGTTCACCGACCTGCGGTCGGTCCAGACGGTGCTCGAGGATCGCGCCATCCCCGTGATCCTCGGCGCGCAGCACTGCTACAGCGAGGACCATGGCGCCTACACCGGTGAGGTGGCCCCGCCGATGTTGGCGCGCCTGGGGGTGTCACTGGTCATCGTCGGCCACTCCGAACGCCGGCAGATCTTCGGGCAGACCGACGAGCAGGTCGCGGCAACAGTGCGCGGGGTCTTGCGCAACGGCATGACGCCCATCGTGTGCGTCGGCGAGACCGAGGAGGAGCGCGCCGCCGGCGAGACCGAGGACCGCGTGCGCGTGCAGACCGTGGCCGCCCTCGGCGGCCTCACGCCCGAGCAGGTGGCCGGGTTGGTGGTCGCCTACGAGCCGATCTGGGCCATCGGGACGGGCAACACCGCCACCCCCCAGGACGCTCAGGACGCGTGCGCGTCCATCCGGTCGGTGGTGGCCGGCTTCGCGGGAGCAGAAGCCGCCGGGGCGTTGCGCATCCAGTACGGCGGCTCGGTGCGCCCCGACAACGCCGCCGAGCTGATGGCCGAGCCGGACGTCGACGGCGCCCTCGTGGGCGGGGCCAGCCTCGAAGCGGCGTCGTTCGCGGCGATCGTGCAGGGGGCGGCGTCCGCGGTGCCCGCGGGCCGCTGACGGCGGCTCTTTGCTAGCGTTGCACGGTCCGGGACTCCTGAGGAGCGCGCCGTGCTGACGATCCTGATCGTGATCCTCCACATCATGGTGTCGCTGGCGCTCGTGTTCCTCATCCTCATGCACTCGGGCAAGGGTGGGGGGTTGTCCGACATGTTCGGCGGCTCCGTGGGCCAGGCCGCCGCAGGGTCGACGGTGGTCGAGAAGAACCTCGACCGCATCACCATCACCGTGGCGATCATCTTCGCCTTTACGACGGTGATCCTGTCGCTGCGGGTTTCGTGAACGCAGGGGCGCCCGGCGGCACGCCCCGGCGCCCGGCGGAGGAATCCTCGTGACGCGCCGGGCCCCGTTGCCTCGCGCCAGGCGCGTCGTGGGGGTGGTCGTCGCCGCGGTGGTGACCCTCGCCCTGAGCGGCGTGGCGAGGGCCGCGCCCTCTTCGCCCACTGCGTCGGGCGCGTCCCATCGGGGGGTCGCGCACCGGCCCCCGCTCGTCCAGGTGAACGGGGGCACCACCACCGTCGCCCTCGACACCGTGCCCACCACGTTGAACGACCACACGCTGGCAGGCGCCACGGACGCCACGCGCATGGTTGCGAGTGCGGTGTGGCCACAAGTCTTCCGTGTCGCCCCCGGCACCACACCCCAGCTCGACACCAACGTGGTCGACAGCGCCGAAGTGGTGAGCGTCAACCCGCAGACCGTCGTGTACCAGATCGACCCGCGGGCGACGTGGTCCGACGGCGTGCCACTGTCCGCGGACGACTTCGTCTACGCCTGGCAGTCGCAGCGCGGTGGGGCCACCGACGTGGACGGCACGCCGGACTCGGTGGCGTCGACCCTCGGGTACCGCGACATCACGTCGGTCACCGGCTCGAACGACGGGCGCACCGTCACCGTGGTGTTCCGGCTGCCGTTCACCGACTGGGCGTCGCTGTTCGACGACATGGTGCCCGCCCACGTCGCCGACACGGTGGGATGGAACCACGGTTTCGACCGGTTCGACGCGGCCGTACTCGTCTCCGCCGGGCCGTGGCTCGTGCAGTCGTGGCAACCCGGGGTGCAGATCGTCCTCGTGCGCAACCCCCACTGGTGGGCGAGCCCGGCGCGCCTGGACCGGGTGGTGATGCGCGCCGCGCCGGGCAGTGACGCGCTCACCTCGGCGCTCGGTAGCGGGCAGGTGCAGGTGGCGTACCCCGCGTCGTTCGACGCGTCCTTCCTCGCCCAGGTGTCGTCGTCGGCGTCGCTGCAGACCCAGGCCCAACTCGGCACGCGCATGCTCCAGCTCGAGTTCAACGTGCGGCACGCGCCGCTCGACTCGGTGGCGGTCCGCCAGGGCGTCGCCCACGCCGTCGACCGCGCCGCCATCGCCACGATGGCCGGACAACCGGAGGACCACTCGGTGTGGGAGGACAACGACCATCTCTTCTCCAACGGCCAGGCGTGGTACGCGGACGACGCGCAGGGATACCAGCGGCTCGACCTGCCGGCCGCGGCCCGACTCCTCGAGCAGGGAGGACTGGTGGCCGACGCCCGGGGGACATGGACGCTGCGCGGCTCGCCCGTCGACCTGACCGTCGTGTGGGCGAGCGACGACCCGTGGTCGGCCGCCTCCGGCCCTCTGATCGTCGGCGAGCTGGTCGGTGCGGGGTTTGACGTCACGGCGGTGCCGGTGCCGGCGGCCGACCTGGTCGGCGCGGTGCTCCCCGCCGGCGCCTTCGACCTCGCCCTGGTGGCGGTCCATGCCGGTGCGTATCCCACGGCGGTGGCGCGGGCGTTCTCGAGCGCGTCGGCCGTGACCGGTGTGGGTACCGTCAGCGACTGGTCGGGTTTCGACGACCCGCACATCGACGCGCTCTTCACCCAGGCGGCACAGGAGCTGGCGGCCGCGCACGACCAGAGCCTCTACCAGCAGATCGACCAGGCGCTGTGGACAGCCATGCCGACCCTGCCGTTGTTCGCCGAGCCCACCGTGCTCGTGTGGTCGGCATCGCTCTCCGCGGTGAGCGACGATCCGGGCGGCCTCGGGCCGATGTGGAGCATGCGCGTGTGGGCGCGGCTCGCCGCCGCGCCACGCTCCGCTGTCACCGGCACCACCTAGGCCATCAGGTCCGATGGCCGCAGGCGGTAGATTGCCCGGAGGGCGTTCGTACGCGAAGCCGTCCTGCGTCGGAGTGGCGGAATAGGCAGACGCGCTAGCTTGAGGGGCTAGTGCCCGCAAGGGCGTAGGGGTTCAAGTCCCCTCTCCGACACGTTTTGCGGTCTCGCGAGACATCCCGGACGCCTCTCTCGAGACATCGCGGACCACCCTAACCCTGACCTTGATAGATCTTCTCCGGGTCGATCCGCAGCTCCCGTAGGAACTCGCCCTCCACCGAGTGCACCCGGACGTCGCGGTCATGGACCAGCATCACAACGTATTTGCCGTTGTGCGCCTGACCGACGCTGAGGTGGCGCAGCTTTCCCCCGTAGCGCA
>DATGKD010000073.1:0-10367 GCA_035294855.1 Acidimicrobiales bacterium | reverse complement strand
CGACAGCGTCAGTTTGCCGGGGCCGCGGTCGCCGAAGCGAGCGATGCGCAGAGCGACGTCGAGTCGCCGCGGGAGACGACACGGCTGGTCGGTGAGCACCTCGGTGACTCCTGCGTCGAGGCCCCACGCCCGGAGCATCTCGGCGCTGCGCTCGAGGACGGGCAGGAGCTCCGCCGCGCACCGGGCACGCCACGAATCGAACGCTGCATGCTGCCGGACGTGCTCGGCGTCGAGCTGCGCCCGGCGCTGCGTGTCGCTCGACATGCCCGAGGACAGGGCGTCGTCGAGGCGCTCGGCCCAGGCCGGATGTTCGCTCGTGTGCACCTCGACGCTGCTCGGATGCCGGGCGGCCGACGGGTGCCAGTCCGGGGCCACCGAGGGGTGCCACGCCGCCGAAGGCAGTGGGGTCACGGTCGCCGGACGTCGTGGAGCCGAGGCGGGTCCGGCCGCGTGCGCCTGGCCCGGTTCCTGCCACAGTCCTTCGCTCCGCGCACTCGCTTCTTCGGAGTGAGCATCGAAGATCGACATGTGTCCCCCTGCATCACCGACCGCGCCGGCCGGACCGCACCTCGTTTCCAGGGTTCACTGTGACGGCCCAGGCTCACCACAAGCTCTATCGGGACTCAACAATCGGCCAACGCCTCTCCGGGAACGAACCGTCGCACCCGGCCTACGGTGGGGAGAGACGAGGGGAGCAGATGACCGAGAGGGCCGAGATCGCCATGGTGTTCGAGCAGGGCGGTGACCACACCCGGGCGCGGGCATCACTCACCTTGGGCGGGGCGACCTTCACCGGGAACGGACGCGCGCGGCGGAACCCTGAAGACACCGAGCTCTCCGAGGTCGGCGCGGAGCTCGCGGCGGCGCGCGCTCTGTCGGACCTGGCACACCGACTCGTCGAGGCGGCGGCTGGCCTGTTGAGCCGGTGAGCGTGCAGGGTCAGCGGACCGCGCTGATCGTGGTCGACGTCCAGAACGACTTCTGCGAAGGGGGATCGCTCGCCGTGGCGGGCGGCACCGCGGTCGCCCATGGCATCGCCGCCCACCTCGCCAACCGAGCCGCGTCGTACGAGGCGGTCGTGACGTCTCGTGACTGGCACATCGCTCCCGGCGGACACTTCGCCTCGACGCTGCACGTCGACCCCGACTTCTCGGTGACGTGGCCCGACCACTGCGTGGCCGGCACGAGCGGCGCGGCGTACCACCCGGCGGTGGCCGACGCCGTGCACCGTTGCGCCCAAGCCGAGTTCCTGAAGGGCCAGCACTCGGGGGCGTACTCGGCGTTCGAGGCCACGCTGGCGACCGACGACGAGACGCCGCTCGTCGATTGGCTCCGGGCGCGGCGGATCGAGTCGGTCGAGATCGCCGGCATCGCCACCGACTACTGCGTCCGAGCGACGACGCTCGACGCGGTGGCGGCCAAGTTCACCGCGTCGGTGATCACGAACCTGTGCGCGGGCGTCGCCGAGGCGAGCTCGGAGGCGGCGCTCGACGAGATGGCCGCGTCCGGCGTCCAGCTCACGACGGTGTAGCGGCTGTCGATGGCGTCGTCCTGCCGGCCCTCACGCCAGGCAGGGAAGGGGGGCGCCCCCGTTCATCGCCACCATGTCGACGAACGCGGCGGCGAGGTCGACCGGATCGCCGGGTCGGGCCCCGGCGCATTCGGCGAGGGCACGGTGGAGGTTGCCTGCCAACCGCTCGGGGTGCATCAACGAAGAGAACTGCCCGAGGTCGGCGCCTTGCGCCGCTTCCAAGGGTGTGGCACCCGCGCGCGCCGCCTCGCTCGCAGTGTCCTGGAGGAACCTGAGGTACTCGCCGATGGTGTCCACGACGTCGAGCGTGCACGGCTCCCCGTGGCCGGGCACGACGACCTCGGCGTCGAAGTCCATGAGGCGGTCGAGGGCGACGAGCGAGCCCGAGACCGAGCCCATGAGGACGAAAGGCGTGCCGCCGTTGAACACGAGGTCGCCGGTGAACAGCACCCGGTGCTCGGGGATCCAGGCGACGACGTCGTTGGTGGTGTGCGCGGGCACGCCGATGTGGTGCAGCTCGACCAGGAGGTCGTCGACGTAGACGTCCATCCGGTGGTCGAACGTGAGGAAGGGGGGCGCCGGTTCGAGCTCGCCCCACTCGACGTCGTCCCAGATTCCCCGGGGACGGAGGATGCCCGTCGCCAACATGGCGTCGCGGCACAGCCGGTGCCCGATGATGGCCGAGGCCGGGACGAGGCTGTTGCCGTTGGTGTGGTCCCCGTGGTGATGGGTGTTCACGACCAGGCGCGGTGCGCGGTCGTGACCGGCCACCGTCGACACCGCGTCGAGGAAGGCCCGCGTCCGGCGTTCGGTCGCGCAGGTGTCGATGCACAGAACGGTCCGCTCGCCCACGACGAATCCCGTGTTGTTGATCCACCACCCGCCGTCGGGCTGTACGTAGGCGAAGACGCCGTCGGCGACCCGCTCGGTGCGCGGCGGCGGGAGGCGGTGGGCCTCGGGATGGTCGTGGCGGGTCGTGGTCATCGCGCGGTCTTATCACCGGGCCGGCGCCGGGGACGGGGCTCTGGCTTATGACGTGGGCGCGATGCCCGTGACCGCCTCCTGCGCCGCGCGCGCGGCGCGGACGGCATCGGTCCCCGGCCCGCCGGCCGACGGCGCCTCGGGGCGGTAGTCGACGTCGAGCGCGGCGGCCACCGCGGCGCCGGCGGACATCCGGAGGGCCTCGAGGTCGTAGCCGCCTTCGAGGACCAAGGCCAGGCGTCCGGGCGCCGGTGCCCACGAGCGGGCCCGGGCGGCCAGGGCGGCGAAGTCGGCCGCGGTGAGCGCCAGGTTGGCCAGAGGGTCGAGTCGATGCGCGTCGAAGCCGCACGACACGAGCACCCAGGTGGGGTCGAACCGGTCGACGGCCGGTGCGATCACCTCGTCGAAGGCGCGCAGCACGACGTCACCCGTGGCGCCCGGTGGGAGCGGCACGTTGATCGTGGCTCCCGGCGCGCCCGGGCCGCCGGTCTCCGAGGCGCGCCCGGTCCCGGGATACAGCGGCGACTGGTGCGTCGACGCGTACAGCACCCGCGGGTCGTCCCAGAAGATGGCCTGCGTCCCGTTGCCGTGGTGCACGTCCCAGTCGACGATCACCACGCGCTCGCCCTGATCGGCGAGCGCGGCCGCGCCCACCGCCACGTTGTTGAGCAGGCAGAAGCCCATAGCCGTGTCGGCGAGGGCGTGGTGACCCGGCGGGCGGGCGGCCACGAAGGCGAGCGTGCCGTCGCCGGCACGCAGCGCGTCGATCGCGCCGAGGACGCCGCCGGCGGCCACCGACGCCGTGTCCCAGGAGTCCCGGACGGCGACGGTGTCCGGGTCGAGGTGCCCCCCGCCCGACGCGCAGAACGACGCCAGCGCCTCGAGGTACGTCCGGTCGTGGACGCGCGCCAATTCGTCGATGCTGGCCCGGCGCGGCTCCAACGACACCACCGCGTCGTCGAGCCCGGCCGCCTCGATCCCCGCCAGCGCGGCGCGCACGCGCTCGTGACGTTCGGGATGCCCCAC
This sequence comes from Acidimicrobiales bacterium, assembly GCA_035294855.1. Taxonomy (GTDB): domain Bacteria; phylum Actinomycetota; class Acidimicrobiia; order Acidimicrobiales; family UBA8190; genus DATGKD01. Next base: position 6,829 of record DATGKD010000073.1, on the reverse strand, counting down.
CCCGGTGTCGTGGTGGTCGAGGTCGGGCCATCCTCCGACGAGGAGCACGCCATCAGACTAGGAGGCAGGCACACGGGGCCGAGCTAGGCCATCAGCACGATGCGCGAACCGTCGTGGCCAGGGTGGTCGTGCTCGGCCACGACGGACCCCGCGCCGACGATCACGTGGTACACGGCGAGAGCCGCCGCCAGCGCGTCGACACCGTCCAAGCACCACAGGGCCGCGCCGGGCGGCAGCTCGACCTGGTCGGCGAGGAGCGCGAGACGTTGGACCGCCGCCACGCGGCTGCCGCGCGGTACGAGGCGGACAGGTGGTGCGGCGGCGGCTGCCAGGCGCCGGAACGAGCCCGAAGGATAGGCCTCGAACAAAGGGACCCCCGGGCAGGCGGCGCGGAGCCGGCGCCACAGCTCGAAACCGGTGTGCATCCATCCGAGGCGCGCCGGAAAGGGCGCCTGGCGCGCCGGTGTCAACATGCCGACCGGGCCGCCGAGCAGCCGAGTGGCCAGACCGTGGGCGCTGGCCGCGAGCGCCACCTCGGCACACCGGCCGCGCCCGCCACCGTGCAACGAGCAGCCGTCGGTCTGTTGGTCGGGAGCGTCGATGCCGACCGCGTCGGCGTGGGCGCACACGGCTTCGAGTTCCTCGAGCGCCCCCGGCTCGTCGAGAACGGTCACGTGCGCCGCGCTCACCGCCGGCGCGTTCGTGACATGCGGCGCAGGTCCGGGCCCCGTCACCACGACGACGTGATGGGCGTCGGTTCCCACGTCGATCCCCACGGCGCGGACTGCGCCCATTGCCGAAGGCTACGGGGCGCGCGGCGCCCGCTATCATCGAGTCGTCTCATCCAGAGCGACCCGAGGGACCTGGCCCTGTGACGGTCCGGCATCCGGCCATCGGCGCGGTGCCCCAGCCAGGAACGATGAGGAGGTGCCCGATGAGCACGTCGTTGCGGCGCGCCCTGCGCCGAGCCGCCCTGGAAGCCTGGTTGGCCGATGCCGACGCGGTCCTCGCGACCGTGCATCCCACGCCCGTCACCGAGAGCCGGCCCGAGCCTGCCTCGGTGCCGCGCGTCGGCCACCGCCCGAAGACTCCGGGAGCGGTGTCAACCGGGCCGGCAGCGGCGACAGGTCGTCGGTAACAGGCCGAGCTCGGCCTTCGCCCATGCCCGGACGGGCGCGACGTCCGATGCGCAGACGACCGGCGCCCCCGGCGAGGCTCCTCGGTCGCTCGCCACGAGCGCCGGGCACCCCACGCGGTGCAGGGTCGCGGCCGTCGCCGACCGACGTCGCACGTTGAGCACGTAGCCGTCGGAGTGCGCGGTCATCCACCGTCGGAGCCGAGGGTCGTCGCGGGTGAAGGCCCGCGCGCCGCGCTCACCCTCGAGAGCGACGACCGTGGCCGGGCGGGGACGCACCTCGGGCGCCACGGCCGAGGCGGCACCGACCCTCCCCATGGAGGGATGCGCGCGCCTCGACGCGGGCGCGCCCTGCGTCGGGGCCACCGCGGCGTCTCCCGCCAAGGCGTTCACGGCCGGCAGGGCGACCACCCGGACGTCGGTGCACGGACCGGCTTCCGCCCGCTGGCGCGCGGTTGCGGGCCGCAGCGCCACCACCGGGGCCGCGGCGGGCTCGTCGCCCTCGGAACCCACCTCAGCTCGGAGCACCAGCTCGATGCGTCCGTGGCGAGGACGACGCAGCTCGTCCCGAGCAGCCGGTGCGGCCGTCGGCGACGTCAGCGTGCTCGTCGGCGGTGGGGGCTCGCCGGTACGGACCGCGGGATGTGCGCGGATGGCGTCGACGAGAGCCCAGATGTACGCCGCGGAACGCCCGTCAGGTTCGCTTCCGAAGTGGTGCCAGCGCCGTTGCTCGTGGAAGAGGCAGGCGCGCAGCGCTCCGAGCTCACCGGGGAGTGACTCGTCGCGCCTCCAGGTGGTGTGGATCCGGGCGGCGAGCACCGACAGGCCGTCCCAGTAGGCGTTGCCGTCGTAGGACAACGCAAAGTCGAAGACACAGTCCCAGGTGTCGCCGGGGCGCGGCACGAGGTCCGAGGTGAGGAGCCCGTCGGCGACGGCCCGGTCTCGGAAGGCGCCGGGGGGGGCGAGGACGGGGCTGTGCCACCGCCGGACGGCATCGGGTCGCGCCCGAGGCGCGGTTTGCTCGGTCGTCCCCGATGGCGCCCCGGCACGAACCATCGGAATCCGAACCCGGCTGACCACGTCGATGACGACCGCCGCGAGCCGATGGAGGAGCGACACCCGGTCCTGCCGGACGATCCCCAGCACCCCTGGTACGGCCATCCCGTCCCCCTGCTCCGTGCAACCGCCCCCCGCCGGCGCACCAGGTTGATATCGGCACGCCGTGACCGTGGTTGAGCAGGTCACGGAGGGTGTCGGACGGTGGGCGCCGTCGCCGGCCGCCGGGCGCACGCTTCGACACGCGCCGTGGCGGCCACGCGATGCCGAGTGCACCGACCGAGCCTGTCGGCACCGCGCCGGGTGGCGCGCCGAGGCGTGCCCGCGTCGTAGCCTGCTCGGTCGATGTCCGAGGTGACGATCGCGTCCTACAACGTGCACGGCGGTGTCGACGGATGGGGTCGGCCCTTCGACGTCGTCGGCCCCTGCGCGCAGGTCGACGCGGATGTGCTCGTCCTCCAGGAGGCGTGGTCACCCGACGTCGGCCGCCCCCTGGCGCATCGGGTCGCCGACGAATTGGGCTACGGCCTGTGCGAGCTGGCCCTCGCCCGGGGCCGCATCCTCGCCCCGCCGCCCGACCCCGGGCCCCGCTGGGGACCTCGCTTGTGGGAGCGGCGGGCGCACGGCATGCGCCTCAACCACAACCGGGCGGGCGCCCCGGTGCGGGGGCGATGGCGGGCGACCGCCGGGCGCCCGGCTGAGCGCGGCAGCTGGGGCATCGCCGTGTTGTCGCGTCTGCCCGTCCTGCGCACGAGGACGGTGGACCTCGGCCAATTGCGCAACGACCCGGCGCGCCGTGGTGCCATCGTGGCGGAGCTCGACGCGGGGGCGCGGGTCACCGTCGTCGGCACGCACTTCGCCCACCTCAGCCATGGCTCGCCATTGCACGTGGGCCGGCTGCGGCGGGCGCTCGAGGCCTCCGCGGTGCCCGGCCCCGGGCAACCGGTCTCCTCGGGCCTCGGACGCGCGGGCAGCGTGCCGCCCGAAATCCCCCGCGCCGACGATCCGGCGGGCGCGCCGATCGTCCTCGTGGGCGACATGAACCTGTGGGGCCCACCCCTGCGGGCACTGTTCCCCGGCTGGGAGCAAGCGGTGCGAGGCCGGACGTGGCCGAGCTGGTCGGCGTGGCCGCTGGCGCAGAGCGATCACATCTTCGTGCGAGGCGCGCTGCGGGTGACGAACGGCGAAGTGCTCCGCATCGGCGGCTCCGACCATTACCCGGTGAAAGCGACCCTGAGCCTCGACGAGCGCCAAGGCGCCGGCTTGCCGTCTGTTCGGGCGTGACGCGGGGGCACGCCCCGTGCCGGCTACGCGGGCGACGTCAACGATCGAGCGCGGCTCAGAATCGGCCTGACGCGCCCGTCGTCGTGCCCCGGCGCGACAGGGCGTCGATGGTCACCGCGACGATGAGCACGCACCCGGTGACGATGAACTGCCACTGCACCTGCAGCCCTAAGAGGTACGTGCCGTTGTAGATACCGCCGATGACGAGTCCTCCGAGAACCCCGTGCGCGATCTTGCCCCTCCCCCCGAACAGCGAGGTGCCACCGATGACGGCTCCGGCGACTGCATAGAGGACGAGCTGCCCGCCGGGCACGTTGTTGGACATCCCTCCCAGGTAGGACGCATACAGCAGGCCGGCGATCCCCGCGGTGACCGAACACAGCACGAAGGCGATCGTCCGGACCATGGCGACGTTGATCCCGGCGCGGCGGGCCGCCTCGGGGTTGCCCCCGATGGCGTAGACGTAACGCCCGTACGTCGTGCGCTGGAGCAGGAACGTCCAGGCCGCGAACACGCCGAGGACGATGAAGATCGACCACGGCACCCCTTCCAGGGTGCCGATGTGGGCGCGGTTGACGTTGCACACCCACACCACCGCGATGCCCACGACCGCCATGAGGACGATCTTGATGAAGGTGAGGCTGAGTGGAGGGGCCACCAGGCCACTTCGCCGCCGACGCGTGTCACGCAGGAACGTCATGAGGCCCCACGCCCCGACGATGGCGGCCATGGCGATCCAGCCGACCCCCGGGCTCACGTGGCCCCACATCAGGTCGTAGAGGGCGTGCGGGTTGGCATGGATGCCGCCCAGGCTGGGGTAGCCCGAGAACGGCCCGTAGGCCAGGACGATGAGCAGCACGCCGTTGAAGATGAGCAGACCGGCCAGGGTGACGATGAACGAGGGGAGCCGCAGGCGGGTCACCAGCGTGCCCTGTGCTCCACCGATGAGGGCGCACGCGACCAACGCCACCACGATGGCCGGGAACCACGGCCAGTTGGTGGTGGCGGGCTGCACGAGCTGCACCGCGATCACGGCGCCGACCGGTCCGACGAAGCCGATCGACAGGTCGATCTCACCGAGCAACAGGGCGAAGATCTCGGCCATGGCGAACACCATGAAGTACGAGCTCTGCTGGAACAGGTTCACGACGTTGCCGGCCGACAAGAAGACGTGGCCCGGGCTGATGATCTGGAAGACGACGACGATCACCACGAGCGCCAGGAGGACGGGGAGGACCCCGCTTTCGCCGCTTCTCACCCGGACGACCTGCGCGCGCAGGTAGTCGCCGAGCGATTGGGCGATGATCTCCGGGGGGACGAGGGGCGCGCTGCTCTCGGCCGCCGTCAGGTCGTCACCCGGCTCCACGGGTGCGCCCACGCCGGCGGGCGCACCCGGACCGGTGGCGGTCGGATCGGGGTCGGCTCGGGTCATGATCGCAGCGCCCCGTCGCCGCGGGCCGCGCCGGCCGAGGTGACCCCCAAGCCGCCGGTCGTCATGTACTCCACGACGCTCTGGCGGTCGAGCTCCGACGTCGCCTTCTCCACGACCATCCGCCCCAGGTGCAAGACGGCGATCCGGTCGGCCACGGCGAAGACGTCGTTCAGGTTGTGGGAGACCACCACGACGGCCAACCCCTGGTCGCGCAGCCGGCCGATGAGGTCGAGCACCTGCGTGGTCTGGGCCACGCCCAAGGCGGCGGTGGGTTCGTCCATGATGACGAGCTTGGAGTTCCACATCACCGCCTTGGCGACCGCCACCGACTGACGCTGGCCACCGGATAGCGAGCCGACCGGCTGCCGGATCGAACGCACGGTGGTGACGCGCAGCCCGGCGAGCGTCTGGGCCGCGGCACGCTCCATGTCGTCCTCGTCGAGCACCCCGTGGCGGAGACGCTCGCGGCCCAGGAACATGTTCTGGACGATGTCGAGGTTGTCGCACAGCGCGAGGTCCTGGTACACGGTCTCGATGCCCAACGCGGAGGCGTCATGGGCGTTGCGGATGCGAACGGGCCGACCCTCCCAGGAGATGTGGCCGCGCTCGGGTTCGTAGATGCCGGAGATGCACTTGATGAGCACGGACTTGCCGGCCCCGTTGTCGCCACACAGAGCCGTGACGTGTCCCGACGGAACGTCCAGGTCCACCTGGGACAACGCCTGCACCGCGCCGAAGCTCTTGGAAAGACCTCGAACCTTGAGCAGCGGCTCGCCCATGTGCGCCTCGGCCATTTCTCCCCCTCTGTGAGCCTACGGCAATTGAGCAATTGCACGGGGACCAACGCGCCACCGCCACCGCGTGGAGCGGTGGCGGTGGCGGTGGCGGTGCCCGTTGTCGGTTCGCCTAGATCACGGCGTGATGCCCGCTGATGTGCACACGCTGTTGCCCACCGCCGAGCACAGCGACGACGCCGAGATGAACTGGTCCTTGATGACCGTGGAGTTCATGTTCGTCGTCGTCACCCACGTCGGGGTGAGGAGGACGGCGGGTTGCGAGTTCCCCTGGACACCCTTCGGCGGGTTGGTGGTGCCGTTCACGAGCGCCGAAGGCGGCGTCTTGTTGTCCCGCAGGATCGTCGCCAGCGCTACCGCTGCCTGGGCCTCGAGGTAGACCGGCTTGTAGACCGACCCGCACTGGTAGCCCTGCAGGATGTTCTCCATGCCCTGCAACGTGGCGTCCTGGCCCGTGGTGGGGATCTTCTTGGCGCCCACACCCGCGTTCTTCAGATCGGTGATCACCGCGTTGGCGAGGCCGTCGTTGGCCTCGACCGTGGCGTTGATCTGGGGGTGCGCGGTGAACTGCTGCTGGAAGATCGTCGCGCCCGTGGCGTTGGTCCATCCGGGGGTGATCTGGTCGCCGACCAACGTGTAGCCCTTGCTGTTGGTCATGCCCGCCGACAGCGGCGTGTTGGTCGTTCCCCAGATGACCGAGTTGTAGCCCTGAGCGAACGACACCGCGTTGGGGTCGGTGTCCTCACCGCCGTCGAGCTCGAACACCTTCGGACTCGAGACGTTCCAATCCGAGACGCACTGCTCGAAGCCCTGGCCGATGAGCTTGCCCACCTGGACGTTGTCGAAGCTCACGTAGTAGGTCTTCGATCCCTGGAAGGTCGCCCGGTCGTAGCTGATCAGCGCCACGCCGTGTTGCTGGGCGTAGGACTGGACCTGAGCACCGACCGTGCTGTCGAGCGGGTCGAAGATGAGCACGCTGGCGCCGAGGGAGATGTCCGCCTGGGCGTCGGCGAGTTCTGTGGCGTCAGATCCCTGCGCGTTGTCGATCTTGAACTGCGACGAGCTGTAGCCGGCCATCTGCAACGCCTTCTGCAGGTACGGGGCGTCGAAGTTGACGTAGCGGGTCGA
>DATGKD010000072.1:0-3532 GCA_035294855.1 Acidimicrobiales bacterium | reverse complement strand
GTACTTCGGCGCGGTGCCGTGGGTGGCCTCGAAGATCCCGTGCCCCGTCACGTAGTTGATGTTCGCCCCCGGCGCGATGCCGATGCCGCCGACCTGGGCGGCGAGCGCGTCGGACAGGTAGTCGCCGTTCAAGTTGGTCGTGGCGATCACGTCGAATTCGTCGGGCCGGGTGAGCACCTGCTGGAGCGTGATGTCGGCGATGGCGTCCTTGACGAGGAGCTTGCCCCCGGGGGCGCCGCCGCAGTCCTCCCACCCCACGGCGACGTCGGCAAACTCCTCGCGCACCAGCTCGTAGCCCCAGTTGCGGAACGCACCCTCGGTGAACTTCTGGATGTTGCCCTTGTGCACGAGGGTGACGCTCCGCCGGCCGTGGCGCAGCGCGTATTCGATGGCCGCGCGCACCAGCCGCTTGGAGCCCAGCTCGGAGATGGGCTTGATCCCGATACCCGAGTTGGGCCGGATGTCCCAGCCCATGTCGTCGCGCAGGAACGTGGCCAGCCGCTCCGCCTCCGGCGTGCCCGCCTGGGCTTCGAGGCCGGCGTACACGTCCTCGGTGTTCTCCCGGAAGATGACCATGTCCACTTTTTCGGGGTGACGCACCGGCGAAGGCACCCCGGTGAACCAGCGCACCGGGCGCAGGCACACATAGAGGTCGAGGATCTGGCGCAGCGCGACGTTGAGCGACCGGATGCCCCCGCCCACCGGGGTCGTGAGCGGGCCCTTGATGCCGATCAGGTGGTCCCGGAATGCCTCCACCGTCTCGTCGGGAAGCCAGTCACCGCTGTCCTTGAACGCCTTCTCCCCGGCGAGCACCTCTTTCCACGCCACCGACTTGCCGTGGCGGGCGGCGGCGGCGTCGAAGACGAGCTGCGACGCGGGCCAGATGTCGACGCCGGTGCCGTCGCCCTCGATGTAGGGGATGATCGGCTGGTCGGGAACCGAGAGCCTGCCGTCCGCCCCCAGGGTGATGCGTTGTGCCATGGCGTCGAGACTAACGGGCGCCGGGAGCCCGGCCTCTGGGATCGGACGAGGTCAGACTTCGGCGCTTGTCGACAGGCCCAGGGCGGCGTAGATCTCGCGGGTCGCGCTCGAGCGGTTGAGCGTGTAGAAGTGCAGGCCGGGTGCACCGCGCGCGAGCAGCTGCTCGCACAGCTCGGTACTCAACTCCACCCCGGTGCGCCGCACCGCGTCGTCGCCACCCTGAGCGGCAGCCCGCTCGAGCCGCTCGACCGCCCACGCCGGGACCGCCGCGCCCATGGTCGCCATGCGCGGCACCGACTTGAGCGACGTGACGGGCATGATGCCGGGCAGGACGGGCTTGTCCACGTGCCGGGCGGCGAGGTCGTCCATGAGGCGCAGGTACTCGTCCACCTCGAAGAAGAATTGGGTGACCGCGAAGTCGGCCCGACGCAGCTTGGCCGCCAGGAAGTCACGGTCGCTCACCATGTCGGGGCTGTTCGGGTGACCGGCCGGATGCGCGGCCACGCCGATCGACATTCCCCCGATGGCGCGCGCCAGCTCGACGAGCTCGATCGCATGGAGCAGCTCCCCGGGTCCCGCCTCGGGGTCGGTGGGCGGGTCGCCTCCCAGCGCCATCAGGTTGTCGACGCCCGACTTGCGGAACGCCACGAGGATGTCGGCCAGTTCGAGGCGGGTGTGCGCCACGCAGATGAGGTGCGCCATGGGATTGAGCGTCGTCGTGCGCAGCATGGCGGACACCAGGTCGTGGGTGCGCTGGCGTGACTCGCGTCCACCCCGGTAGGTCACCGACACGAAGGACGGCCCGAGCGGCTCGAGGTCGCGCAGGGTGCGGACGAGCGTGGCTTGCTCCTGGTCGTTCTTGGGCGGGAAGAACTCGAAGGAGAAGGTGCGCCCGGCTGCGAGCAGCTCGGAGATCCAGGCCATGGTGCCTGAAATGTTAGTGGTGGGGCTCGGACTACCCCGGGGGCGGCCCGTCGCGCCCGCGCTCTGCCGCCGAGAGGGCGTTGCGCAGGAGCATGGCGCGCGTCATCGGGCCCACGCCGCCGATGCGGGGCGTGATCCAGCCCGCGACCTCGGCGACGGCTTCCTGGACGTCCGAAACGATTCGACGGCCTTCCCACGACGTGCCCGCGCCGACCACGGCCGCGCCGGGCTTCACCATGTCGGGCGTGACCAGACCCGGGGAACCGGCCGCGGCCACGACGATGTCGCCTTGGCGAACGAGGGCCGCGAGGTCGTCCGCACCCGTGTGCACCACGGTGACCGCCGCGTTCAGCCCGGGCCGCTTGAGGGCGAGCAAGAGGGCGAGGGGGCGGCCAATGGTGAGACCCCGCCCGATGATCACCACGTGCCTGCCCTCCACCGGCACGTCATACGCGTGCAGGAGCTCGACGATCCCTGCGGGCGTGCACGCGACCGGCCCGCGGGCCCCCATGACCAGGCGGCCGAGGTTGACCGGGTGGAGCCCGTCGACGTCCTTGTCGGGGTCGACCGCCAACAGCGCGGCCTCCTCGTCGAGGCCGGGTGGGAGTGGAAGCTGGACGAGGTAGGCGTGGATGCGCGGATCGGCGTTGAATCGCTCGATCGCGGCGTGGAGCTCCTTCTGGCCGATGTCCGCGTCGAGGTGCTCCCCGAACGACGCCATGCCCACCGACTCGCAGTCCTCGTGCTTGAGCGCCACGTAGCGCGCACTCGGTGGGTCGTCGCCGACGAGGATGGTGCCGAGCCCGGGCCGGATGCCTTCGGACGCGAGCTTGTCCACTCGCTCCTTGATGTCGGCGCGGATGCGCTGCGCGAGCGACTCGCCGTCGAGGATGGTGGCCGTCATCGGGTGCTGTTGTCGGGTCCGTGCCGTCGATCAGTGCCGGAAATGGCGCTCGCCGGTGATCACCATGGCCATGCCGTGCTCGTCCGCCGCGGCGACCACTTCGGTGTCGCGCACCGAGCCGCCCGGCTGTACCACCGCCACCACCCCGCCCTCGGCCAGCACGTCCACCCCGTCACGGAACGGAAAGAAGGCGTCGCTGGCGGCGACCGCGCCCGCCGCCTGCGGTCCCGCCTTGCGCACCGCGATCGCCGCTGCGTCCACCCGGCTCTGCTGGCCCGCGCCGGCGCCGAGCAGCTGTCCCCCGCCCACCACCACCACGGCGTTGGACGAGGTCCGCGCGCACACCCGCCAGGCGAGCTCGATGTCGCGCCACTGGTCCGCCGTCGGCCCGGACTTGGTGGGCACCTGCCAGTCCGAGCGCGCCGACACGAAGCGGTCGATCTCCTGGACGAGGTAGCCCCCGCCCAGGCTGCGCACCTCCAACTCCGCCGCGCGGTACCGGGGCGCCTCCAGCAGCCGGGTGGCCTTGCGCCGATCGACGAGCACCTCGACGGCGGCGGGCTCGAAGGCGCTCGCCACGATGACGTCGGCCTGCGGCCCCTCGGCGACGGTGCGGGCCACCGCCTCGGTACACGTCCCGCCGAGCGCCACCACGCCGCCGAACGCGGCCACGGGATCGCCCTCGAGGGCGCGGCGGTAGGCGTCGGCGAGGTCGGAGGCGAC
>DATGKD010000071.1:0-7041 GCA_035294855.1 Acidimicrobiales bacterium | reverse complement strand
AGCGGTGCCACGAGTCGCAGGCGTCCCCACTGGACTCGACACACGGTGTGCCGGCCCCGTGCTCGAACTCCCACCAGTCGGAATTGACGTTGCCCCCCTCCACCTGATGGGCGGCCGTCGCCGTTCCCCAGAGGAACCCTTCGGGAAACTCGACGAGCGGCACGAGCGCCACCGTAGTGGTGGTGGCCCGGTCAGGATGGCTGTCAGGATGTACGGATGAGCGAAGCGCTCGACTTTCTCGTCAAGTTGCTCGACATCGAGCCGATCGAGGTCAACATCTTCCGCGGTGTGAGCCCCGACGAGTCACGCCAGCGCGTGTTCGGTGGCCAGGTGGCCGCCCAGGCGCTCATGGCGGCGGGGCGGACCGTCGAACGCGGCCGGGTCCACTCCCTGCACTCCTACTTCCTCCGGCCCGGCGATCCCAACGCTCCGATCCTGTACGAGGTCGACAGGATCCGCGACGGGCGCTCGTTCACGACGCGGCGTGTGGTGGCCATTCAGCACGGACAGGCCATCTTCAACCTCGCGGCCTCGTTCCACGTGCAGGAGGAGGGCGCCTTCGTCCACCAGGTGGCGATGCCGGACGTGCCGCCGCCCGATTCCCTGCCGACGTTGCACGACCGGCTGGAGCCGTTCAGGGAGCAGCTTGCGGATTGGTTCGCCCGCCCCCACCCCATCGACCAGCGTCACGTCGGCGAGCTGCCCTGGATGCAGCACGAGGGCCGCGACCCCGTCCAGCGTCTGTGGATCCGCACCGACGGGACGCTCCCGGACGACCCGCTCCTGCACTCCTGCGTGGCGGCGTACGCCTCGGACATGTCGCTGTTCGACACCATGTTGGCGCCGCACGACGTCCGCTGGGACGACGCCGAGTTCATGGGGGCGAGCCTGGACCACTGCATGTGGTTCCACCGGCCGTTCCGGGTGGACGAGTGGCTGTTGTACGACATGGACAGCCCGAATGCGTACGGCGCGCGCGGCCTCGCCCGGGGCTTCCTCTTCACGCGCGAAGGCACGCTCGTCGTGTCGATGGTCCAGGAGGGCCTGATGCGGCTGGTGCCGAAGCCCGCGTCCTGAGCTCACGCCCACCCGGCGGCGACGAGGTCAGCGGTCGGCGATCGGCACGTAGTGGCGAGCGTCCTCGCCGATGTACAGCTGGCGGGGACGGGCGATCTTGGAATCCTGGTCGAGGAGCTCCTCCCAGTGCGCGAGCCACCCCGCGGTCCTGGGAATGGCGAACAGCACGGGGAACATCTCGAGGGGGAAGCCCATCGCCTGGTAGATCAGCCCCGAGTAGAAGTCGACGTTCGGGTACAGGCGTCGTGACGTGAAGTATTCGTCCGACAGCGCGATCTCCTCGAGCTTGAGCGCGATGTCCAGCAACGGGTTCTTCCCGGTGATGGTGAAGACCTCGTCCGCGGTGCGCTTGATGATCTTCGCCCTCGGGTCGTAATTCTTGTAGACGCGGTGGCCGAACCCCTGCAGGCGGCCGCCGGCCCCTTGCTTCACGGCTTCGATGAACGCGGGTACCTCGTCGATCGACCCGATCTCGGTGAGCATCCTGATGACCATTTCGTTGGCACCACCGTGGCGCGGGCCGTACAGCGCGGCGCAGGCGGCGGCGCAGCACGAGTAGGGGTCGGCGTGTGACGACCCCACGATGCGCATGGCGGTGGTCGAGCAGTTCTGCTCGTGGTCGGCGTGCAGCATGAACAAGATGTCGAGCGCCCGGGCCAAGGTGGGGTTCGCGTCGAACCGGGGCTCCGCCACCTTCCACATCATCGAAAGGAAGTTCGCTGCGAAGTCGAGCGAGTTGTCGGGATAGACGAACGGCATACCCACGGAGAAACGGTGGGCGGCGGCGGCGAGGGTCGGCATCTTGGCGATGAGACGGATGATCTGTCGCCTGCGGGAATCGAGGTCGAAGATGTCCTTGGCGTCCAGATAGAAGGTGGACAGGGCGGCGACCGCGGAGACGAGCATCCCCATGGGGTGGGCGTCGTAGTGGAAGCCCTCCAGGAAACGCTTGCGGACGTTCTCGTGGATGTAGGTGTGGTAGGTGATCTCGTGGCGCCACGTGTCGAACTCGGTGGCGGTGGGCAACTCGCCGTGGAGGAGCAGGTAGGCGACTTCGAGGTAATTGGAGCGCTCGGCGAGCTCCTCGATGGGATAGCCCCGATATCGCAGGATCCCGGCTTCGCCGTCGACGAACGAAACCGAGCTCTCGCATGCGGCGGTGGCGACGAAGCCGGGATCGTAGAACCAGATCCCCGGAAGCAGCTTGCTCCACTCGCTTGCCGCTACCCCTCCATGACGGATCGGGATCTCGAGCTGGTTCCCGGTCCGGTTGTCGATGATCGTGATGCTCTCGGCCACGACGCTCGGGACCTCCTGTCCGTTCCCCCACAGATCCTAGGACGGGCTCAGCGCGACTGGACATCCCGCGGCCCGGTCCGCGGCGGGAAACGCCCTCGTCATCCGGTGCCGATCCGCTCCGCGTACACCCCCGAGTCGGAGCCCGCGAGTTGGGCGTTGCCCGAGTACGTGGCCGTCACGGCGTGGAGCGCAGAGCCCTGATACGAGGTCGTGCACAGCGCGCGCCCGTTCGTGAGCACGACCGAGGAGCAGCCCGGGATCGGAACGCCGTCGTCCTGGAAGACGACGGAGCCGGTCGGCTTGGGCACGCCGGTGAGCGATGCCGACACGTCGGCTGTGTACGTCAACGCCCGGCCAACCGGTGCAGGGTTCGCCGTCGCCACGAGGGCGGTCACCGTCGTCGCCTGTTGGACCTGCACCGGGAGCGACGTCGATGCGATCGGACCGGGCCCGGTCGAGCGCGGCGACTCCGCCGTGACTTGCAGGACGTACGCCGATCCCGGCGAGACTGCGAACGCGGGCAGCCCGAGCGTCGTCGACGCCCCTGCGGACAGGTCCACGGTGCGCTGCACGGGCACCGGGCTGCCGGGAGCGCCCTGGGGCATGGCGGTCCCACCCACCTCCACGCCGACTTCGTCGACGTTGCCCTGGTTGGCGACCACCACGTCGACCGTGAGCGACAGGGTCGGCGGGACGACCCGGGTCGTCCCGGTGGACAGCGCGGTCGGCTGCGTGACGAGGCCCAGGAGCACGAGGTGGTGCACGGCCGCCAACGATCGCGACGACGTCAGCGCGGCGACGGTGCGCGGCGAGGTGGGCGGCTGGAAGACGGTCGGGTCCCTGACCCACTGCGACCGCGGCAGCGATGCCGAGCCGGGCGCCTTCCTCAGGGCTCGGCGGCACGATGCCCACGATGCGTCTCCAGCGGCAAAGGAGGAACCGGCTGCTTCCAGACCAGCGACCGCGGTGGGCTGGTCGGTCGGTGCGAGGCCCGTCGGCCCGCCGAGCACACCCTCGAGCGTGTCGCGCAGCGTGGCGGCGCCCGTCGCCCGGTCACCGAAGGCGGCACGGCACTGCGAGGCCGCCGTCGTCGCCGGTTGGGGTGGGGTGATCGCCGCGAAGGCCCGCTCCACGGCGACGGCGTCGGTGGCGAGCTGGTCCAGCTGCGCGAAGAGCGTCACGCGGTCCAGTGACCGTGCCGAGGTGCGCGCGCTCGTGAGCAGCGCCCGCATGCTCACCCCCGAGCGGTTCGACGCCGCCACGAGCGGCAACGCCAGAGCCGCATACCCGCGGTCGACCGTCCGCCGGTAGGGACCGGACGACGGCCCGATCTGCGCGACCGCCGCCACCGCCATTCCGACGAGCGCCGCCACCAGCACAGCGGGAACGGCCAGTCGCCGGAGCCGTGGGCCCACCGCACGTCGCCGCCCCCAGCGACGCCGCTCGCCGATCATCGGTCGTACATACTGACCCCGCCCGCCGCCATGAGCTGGGCCTCGGTTCATCACGACGGCGATAGCACACCGGGCGCGCTGCGTCACGTCGTCCAGCACACGCCCGCGCCGGCACCAGCACGCCAGGGCACGGCGCCGACCGCGCACGACTCGCTTGGCGACGCGAAGTGACGCGCCGTGGCGCACAACGACGCGCGCAACGTGACGCGTCGCTCAGCCAGCCGCGCCAAAGACGGGGTCGGCGGGGGTCACGCCGCTACACTCGCCGGTCGTGCCCGATCGCGCCCCTGGGGCGCCGCCCCCGACTCGACCGGCGCAGTCCCCGACGCGACCGGCGCCGCCCCCGACTCGACCGGCGCCGCCCCCGACTCGACCGGCGCCGCCGCCTGTCTACCGTCGCGCCGACATCCGCCGGAAGAACATCTCGAGGATGCGCGTCCGGTGGGGACGCGTCGCCCTGGTCTTCGGCGCGGTGATCGTCGTGTTGATCGGCGCGGTCTTCGCCTACGCGGAGTACCGCAACCACCAGATCTCCCGGGTCGCCGTCAACGGGCTCCAGGCGCAGCCGCCATCGGGCGTGGAAAACCTCGTCCTCGTGGGTTCGACGTCGCGGTGCGAGCTCAAGCAGCAGAACCCGGTCTTCGGCTTGTGCTCACAGGGTGTCAACGGTGTGAACAGCGACGTCGTCATGATCCTGCACCTCGACCCCAACAGACACACCGCAGCCATACTTTCGATCCCCCGGGACCTGTTCGTCCCCAATGCCAGGTCCACCGGCCCCAACAAGATCGACGCCGCACTCGCCCAGGGGCCCCAGCAACTGGTCCACGCCATACAGCAGGACTTCGGCATCCCGATCCAGCACTACGTCGAGCTGAACTTCGACAGCTTCCAGGGTGTCGTGAATGCCCTCGGCGGCATCGACATGTACTTCCCGGAGCCCGTCTACGACGCCTACTCCCAGCTGAACGTGCCCACCGCCGGCTGCCGGCACTTGAACGGCTTCCAGGCCCTGGCCGTGGTCCGGGCGCGGCACCTGCAGTACAAGGGGCCCGGGGTCACGTCGAACAATCCGCGCACCTGGCCACAGGACCCGGAGAGCGACCTGAGCCGGATCCGTCGTGACCACGAATTCCTGCGCGTGCTCGCGAGCGCCGTGTCCAAGCGGGGCCTCGGCAACCCGATCACCGACAACGACCTCGTGGGCGCGGTCGCCCCGCAGCTGCACGTGGACTCCACGTTCTCGTTGGGGGACATGCTCGGGCTCGTCCTTACGTTCCATGGCGTGAATGCGGCGTCCGCACCGCAGCAGACGATGCCCGTCATGGTCGACCCGAGCCTCGCCTACTACTTCCAGGGCTACGACTACGGCAGCGTGGAATTCGCCAGCCAGCCCAACGACATGCAGATCGTGCAGCATTTCCTCGGGACCTCGGCGACCAACGACACCATGTCGAACAAGGCGCTCCCCTCGCGGGGATCGATCCGGGTGTCGGTGCTGAACGGCACGGGACACTCGGGCCAGGCCGGTCAGACCTCGAGTGCGCTGCAAGCCCTCGGCTACAACGTCGTGGGCGCGGGTGACACGAGATCGTCGAGCACACCGTCGGAGACGATCGTCTACTACAACTCCTCCAACCACCTCGCCGAGGCGGAGCAGGTCATGCGCTCGCTGTCGGGCGCGGTCGCCCTGGGCATGGGACCGACGGCCGACGGGGCCGACGTCACCGTGGTCACCGGGAGCAACTTCTCGGTGAGCACACCGGCCACCCCCCGGGGCGGGAGCAGCTCGTCGGCCTCCTCCCAAGCAGGCACCTCGAGCACGGGCACCTCGAGCTCGGGCACTCACGCGTCATCGCAACTCGCGGCGCCGACGTCGTCGAACGAGCCGCTCGCGCCGTTCGATCCACGGTCGTGCACCGCCTCGGGCGGGGAAGGCGCGTAGAGCCCGACCCTTGAGCCGCCGCCGGGGTAATGCCGATGCGCTCAGCGCGTCGAGTAGCCCTCCGGAGCGAAAACGTCGTCGGTTGAAGGCCGTTCATCGCGCGCCCGCAGCACGCTGGCTGTGCGTCGCCAGTTGACCGTGGGCGAGATGGCCTCGAGGTCGACGCGGTCGCGGTAGCGGTCGACGACCGCGAGCAGCGACCGGATCGTGGACGGCTCGAGAAGGTGGGGCACGAGGCCGAGGTCCAGCAGCTTCGTGTGCGCCGCCCGGTAGTAGTGCTCCTCTTTTTCGACTCGAGGGTCGTCGAAGTGCTCGATGCGGACCCGGCCGGGGTACGACTCGGCGACCAGCTCGGCCATCTGCCGCACCGAGAACGACTCGGTGAACTGGTTGAAGACGCGGTACTCGCCCTCCTCGGGCGGGTTGAGCAGCGCGAGCTCCACGCAGGCGAGGGTGTCGCGGATGTCGAGCATCCCCCTCGTCTGCCCACCTCGGCCGTACACGGTGAGCGGGTGTCCGACCACGGCCTGGACGCAGAACCGGTTGAGGACGGTGCCGAAGACGGCGTCGTAGTCGAAGCGGGTGGCGAGGTCCTCGTGCATCGTCGTCTCGTCGGTCTCCTGGCCGTAGACGATGCCCTGGTTCAGATCGGTTGCTCGCAGACCCCAGATGCGGCACGCGAACTGGATGTTGTGGCTGTCGTGCACCTTGGACAGGTGGTAGAAGGACCCCGGCTGCTTCGGATACGGCAGGACGTCGGTCCGTCCTTTGTGCGTGATCTCGATGAAGCCCTCTTCGATGTCGATGTTGGGCGTGCCGTACTCGCCCATCGTGCCCAGCTTCACCAGGTGCACGGACGGGTCGTGTTCGCCGATGGCATAGAGGAGGTTGAGCGTCCCCACCACGTTGTTCACCTGGGTGTAGACGGCGTGAGCCCGGTCGATCATCGAGTACGGCGCCGAGCGCTGCTCGGCGAAGTGCACGACACCCTCGGGGCGAAACTCGTCGATCATCCGGCTGACGAAGCGGTCGTCGGTGAGGTCACCGTTGAGGACCTCGATCCGCTTTCCCGACAGCTCCTCCCAACGCCGGACCCGCTGGTGCAGCTGGGCGATGGGGACGAGGCTGTCGACCCCCATCTCGTGGTCGTATTGACGCCGCACGAAGTTGTCGACGACTCCGACGTGGTGGCCACGGCGCGAGAGGTGCAACGCCGTGGGCCAACCGAGGTACCCGTCTCCCCCCAGCACGAGGATCCGCAACCTC
>DATGKD010000070.1:0-32119 GCA_035294855.1 Acidimicrobiales bacterium | reverse complement strand
TTGCTTGGCGGGAGACACACGAGTCAACCGGCAACAGCAGACGGCTGCGTGAGGTGCCAGTCGCTACGACCCGACCATACCAGGTTTCTCTGCTGGGCGGCCGGTTCCGGGCCGGCAACGACAACGGCCCAATTCCCACGGTCAGGTGGACCGGTGATGGCCCGGACGCGGCACGCCGGTCGCTCGGCCGACACGCCCGGTACGGCTCATACCGCCTGGCCCGATCGAGCGGCGACGACGCCATGCGTCCCGGAGCCGGCAACCCGAGCGTCCCGCTCAGACCGCGACGTGAGTCTGATCTCGCGTGCACGCGTTCACGACGCCGACGTCGCCGGAACCTCCACGCGCTCGACGACGCCGATGCCGGCGTGCAGCCTGCGCAATGCGCCCGGTGACCACCAGTTCCAGCGCCCGAGCAACGCCATCAGGGACGGGACCAACAGGGCGCGGACGACGAAGGCGTCGAGCAGCACCGCGACTGCTCCCCCCACGCCCAGCTCTTTCAGGAACACCAGGCGCGACGTGCCGAACGCCCCGATGGCGACGGCCAGCAGGAGCGAGGCGTAGGTGATGAGCCGCCCCGTGCGCTGCATGCCCAGGGCGATGGCGTCACGCTCGTCCGGCGCCTCGGCGCGCGCTTCTTTGATCCGCGCCAGAAGGAACACGCCGTAGTCCGTCGACAACGCGAAGGCGAGCGCCGCCAGGATGAGGAAGTCGGTCTCCTCGATGCCGCCCTGGCTGGCGTATGACAGCAGGCGGGTCAGCCGGCCGTCCTGGAACACGAAGACGAGCACGCCCGTGGCCGCGGCGGCGGTCAGCGCGTTCATGACGAGCGCCTTGAACGGCAGGATCACCGAGCCGGTCATGAGCCAGAGGATGACGAGGGTGACGAGCGCCAGGATCACGAGCGCCAGCGGCGCCGAGGAGGCGATGGACGCGCGCTGGTCGTAGAAGTCGGCCGCGGCCCCGCCGATCAGCACCGGGAACGGGGCGGGCATGGCCCGGAGTCGCTCGACGCCTTGCTGCGACGAGGGAGCGATGGCGTCGCTCCGCCCGCCGAGCGTGGCCCGCCACACGCCGCTGCCGAGGTAGCGGGGCGGGGCGACCAGGCGGATCCCGGGCACCTGCGCCAAGCCGGCGGTGTACCGGGCGACGGCGGGACCCGCCGTCGGAGGGGCGTGGGCGACGACGAGGACCGCCTGGCCGCCATGGAGCGCGGGGAACTCCTGCGTCACGAGGTCCTGGACGACGCGGGCGCTCTTGGAGTGCGGGAGCACGGAGGCGTCGACGCCGCTCCAGGTGACGCGCGGGGCCGGCGAGGCGAGCGCGACGAGCACCCCGGCGGTCACGATGGCGACGAGCGCCGGCCGGCGCATCACGCCACGGGCGAGCCGGTACCACGTACCGGCCGGAGGGGCCGGCCTCACCCGGGCGATCCTCGAGCCCAGCAGCGCGACGAGCGCCGGAAGGACGAGGAGCGAGCTGGCGGCCGCGACGAGGGCGACGGCAGCGCCACCGATTCCCATCGAAACGAGAAACCGCTGAGGGAACACCCCGAGCGACGCCAGGGCGGCGGCGACCGTCAGCGCGCTGAAGATGATGGTGCGGCCGGTCGTGCGCAGCGTGGTGCCCAACGCGTCCTCCGGCGCGGCGCCCCGTCCGATCTCGTCCCGGAACCGCCACACGAGGAACAGGCTGTAGTCGACGGCGAGTCCCAACCCGAGCCCGATCACGAGGTTGAGCGCGAACGTCGACAGCGCGAGCTCGGTGTTGACGAGCCGCAGGACCGTAAAGGTGACGAGCACACTGAGCCCGCCCACCGCCAGCGGCAACAGAGCAGCCACGCCCCGGAAGATGAGCAGGGCGAGCACAAACAGCAGCGGGAAGACGACGAGCTCGGCGAAGCCGAGGTCCGACACGGCTTGCTGGTTCACCTGCTGGTTGGCCACGTCGCCACCACCGAGGACGACGTCACGGCGGCCGTGCAGCGCTTTCTCGATCGCCCTGACGGCGTTGTCCGCGGACCGGGGCACCTTCAGGGTGGCGGCGACCACCGACATGTGGCCGTCGCTCGACACCAGGGGCGACGGCGCGCCGGCGACCGGCGCGACGACGCTCGCCACGCCCGGCACCGCCCCGATGGTGCGCGCCACCGACGTCACCGCCTCGCTGCCCGGCGGAGCGGACACGACGGCGAGGACCCCGGGATCGGTCTCGCGCCCGGTCACCCGCTCCACCAGCGCCTGAGCGCGGGCGCTCTGCGAGCCCGGGTCCGAGAACGCGTTGCGCGCGTTCAGCTTGCCGGCGGCGGGACCTCCGACGATCCCGGCCACGACGAAGACGACGAGGGCGCCGAGCGCGAAGCGCCGCTGGTGCGACCACGCTTGTCGGGCGAGGGAATCGAGCACCGTGATGCCCGTGGCCGCCGGCCTACGGCCGTCTCTGGATGTAGATCGAAATGTGGGAGATCAGCCCGTCGTCGTCCAGGTCGAAGACGAGGGACTCGGGCGTCTCGACGGGCGTCCCGTCGAGCGACACCGTCTCGCTCAGCTCGGCCACGACCAAGCGGTCGGTGCCGAAGATGCGCTCCACGTGCATGGAGTACCCCTCCAGGCTCGGCATGAGCTCGGACAGGAACGCCAGGTACGGGGCGCGCGGCGTGTAGAGGTCGCCGAACGGGCCGACACGCACGACGTCCTCGGCCAGGCACGTGGCGACTGCGTCCCAGTCCCGGGCCACGATGCGGTCCAGGTAGCGCTCGACGACCGCCGTCCCGCGGTTGGCCGGCACCTGATCGGTCATGCCGGCGCCGGCTGCGGGGAGCGGCGCCGGCTGAAGCGCACCGGCATGTGCTTCACCCCCGCGTGCTTGTTGGTACGGAAGCGTTCGATCGGCCCGTCGAAGCTGAACGAGTCGAACCGGTCGAGGAGCTCGTCGAGCATGATCCTGATCTCCGCTCGCGCCAGGTTGGCACCCAGGCAGAAGTGGCTGCGGTGCCCGAAGGCGAGGTGCGGGTTGGGCGTGCGCCGCACGTCGAATTCGAAGGGACGGTCGAACACGGCCGCGTCGTGGTTGGCAGACGCCCACCACAGCGTGACCTTGTCCCCCGCTTCGATGACGGTCCCCGCGATCTCGACACGGCACGTCGCGGTGCGCCGGTTGTACAGCGTCGGGCTCGACCACCGCAGGATCTCCTCGACGGCACCGGGGAGGAGCGTCCGGTCCGACCGCAACGCCTCCCACTGGTCCGGGTGGTCGATCAATGCGGCCACGCCCAGGGCGATGGCGTTGCGCGTCGTCTCGGACCCGGCCGCGATGAGCAGGTTGAAGAACATGAGCAGCTCGAGATCCGACAAGCGCTCGCTCGCGCCCTCGTCGGTGTCGATCGTCGCCCTCGTGACCATCGACATGATGTCGTCCCCGTCCCCGGCCCGTTTGGCCGCGATCAGCTCGGTGGCGTACGTCGTCATGGCCCGGGCAGCGGACTCCGAGGCTGGGCTCTTGGTCCCGAGCTCGCGGTCGTCGTAGGTCAGCGTCGAAGTCGTCCACTCGAGCAGGTCGTGCCGGTCGGCGGGGGGCACCCCCATGAGCATGGCGATCGCCTGGAGCGGGAGCTCGACGGCGACGTCGGTCAAGAAGTCGCAGCCGCCGCGTGCCCATACGGCGTCGAGGATGGCCGCCGTCCGCGCCCGCAACTCGCCCTCGAGCGCCTGCAGGGCGCGCGGCGCCACCGCCGGCGTGACCAATCGCCTGATCCGTTGATGGCGAGGGTCGTCCATCATGTTGAGGAGCACGCCGGCGGCGAAGTCCCTCGGCAGGTCCTCGATGAGCGTCCCGCCGCCCGGCGCCCCGGGTGCCGCGTCCGACGTAAAGGTGGCGGCGTCCGACACCACCTCGACCACATGGGCGTAGCGGCTCAGGACCCAGAAGCCGGTGCCGTCAGGGGTGTGGCGCGTCGGCCGATGCCAGAAGACAGGTGCCTCGGCGCGCAGCGCGGCGAAGACGTCGTGCGGGAAGCCGGCGACGAACAGGTCGAGGTCGGTGAGGTCGGGGTCGACCATCGTGGGTCAACCGTAGGCGCCGCTCGGGAGGTAAGGCACGAGCGGGCCCGGGCGCTCCCGGACCATGACGGCGCCCACCGGCATGAGCTCCAGGCCCAGGTGGGTGCACAGGCGGATCGCCCACTGCTGTGACGCCGTCATCCAGTTGACGTCGACGACGGCCCCCTCGGGCGTCGCCGCCAGGCCGGCCACGAAAAGCGCCGCGGCGGTGTCCTCGTCGACGGCCGCCAGCAGGGCGATACCGGTCGCGCGCGTGAGGGCGTAGCCGCGTCCGGGCACGACGAGCAGGTGGCACCCCATGTCCAGCATCCACTGCAGTTCCGGACCGTGGGCGCTCCCCCGCACGTGCCGGTCGACGTCCGCCACGAGGTCGAGGTCGTCGGTTCCACCCACCCGCACGTGGGGCGTGGGAAACAGTCGATCACGACGCAGCGAGCCGAACGCCGCCATGGCGGGGTGCAGGGCGAAGCCGGCCTGCACGTACCGGTGCATGGCGCGGGGGTCGCGCGACGACATGATGAGCCCCGGGCCGTCGCCGCCCCCGTACGCGAGAGCGCGCTCCATCAGCCGGCGCGCCACGCCGCGTCCCTGGTGGTCGACGGCCACCGCGAGGAGCGACAGCACCCACAGGCGCTCCCGCTTGACGGCTTGCGCGAACCCGGTGATCACGTCGCCGTCGGTCGCCACCCACGACCCGCCGGGATCGGTGCCGCACATGAGCTGGATCCGGCGGCGAAAACGCTCACGGGCGGCATCGTCGTCGGAGTGCGCCGGTAGGTGGTAGGCGCGGCGCATCGACGTGAATGCCGCGCGCCACACCTCCTCGCACGCGACCGCGTCGTCGGGAAGCATCGGCCTCATGTCCACCGCGGGCGTCATAGCGCCCATGGTGGCGCACGCGGCGCTACGGCACGACCGGCGAGGTAGTGGTGGTCGTGGACGACGTGGTGGTCGTGGACGAGGTGGTCGTTGTCGACGAGGTGGTCGTGGATGTCGTGGTCGACGTCGAGGTGGTGGTGGGGGACGTCGTTGTCGGGCCCGGCCCCGGCCCGCCACCGCCCTGGCCCGGGTGCCCGCCGCCCGGGTGCCCGCCGCCCGCATTTCCGCCGGTGCCCGGGGTCGATCCCGGCGCGCCACCCGCGGGCGACGACGACCCCGCCGCCGACCCGGGGGTCGACGCGGAGACCGAGCCCGTCTTGACCAAGGTCACCGGTATGGCGCGCGCCGGCAGGGACGCCACCGCCGCGGGGGAAGCCTGCAGGGTGGGCGAAGAGCCCCGCGTGGACGACGTGCCCGGGGACGAACCGCCGGCCGGGTCCCCGGTCGGGGGGGCCGCCTGGGCAGTCGTCGAGCCGGGTGCGGGCGGGTTCCCCGCGGTGGCGAATCCGTGGTGGGCGTGCTTCGCGGCCTGGGACGCGCTCGTGAGGGCGAACGTGGCCGCCACCACCGCGATCACGACCACGGCCGCCACCGCGACGAGGAGTGCGAGGGGACGGCGCCGTCGCGCGGTCCCGGCGTCGGACGCGGCGACGCCCGCTCCGGCGTCGGCGGCGAATTCCATTGGCGCGCCCGCGGGGAGGGTCGTCGTGGGCGCGGGGTCGTCGACGGGCGGAGGTGGAACGGCGATGGGGACCTCGTCGTGAGCGATGAACGTCGGTGAGGGGCTCACCTCGTCGAGCGGAACGACGTCGTCGGCGCCGTTCAACGGCGCGCCCTCGTGGTCGACGTCCTGATCCGCGGTGGCCGCGGCCATCACGGGCGCGGCCGCACCGGCCACCGCGTTCGTGTGTTCTCCGTCTGCGAACGCGTCTGCTGCGGCCCCAGCCGCCACCCCTGCGCCCGCGAGCGGGCCGCCCTCCGAGGCGAGACCCTCATCCTCGTCGCCGAGGCGGCGCGCCACCGCGTGATCCTGCGGTGCCATCGACTCGAGCGCGCTGATGGCCGGCGGGGGCAGCTCCTTGGCCGGGACGACGAAGTGCACGGGCCAGCCGTTGACCACGATGTCGAGGGCGACCGCGGCGCGCCCGTCAGGGGTTGCTGCCCCGGGCCGTGCCGACAGGTCGCCGATCGACGACCACGGCCACCGGTGGATGTCGGTGGGGCCGTGGCCGTTCCCCGCGGTGCTGACGGTTACGCCCCCGCGCTCGATGCGCAGGTCCAAGCCGTCCGCCCCGGGTTGAGGCTCTCCGGTGGCGTCGTCGACGATGGTGACGTCTTCCAACCTCACGGGATCCGCATACCCCGGGGCCCGAAGGCGCATCCGACAACCGGCTCACGACGTTGCCGATTTGGCCGCGTTGTGTCCCCGCCCGCCACGAAGCGCACAACTTTCGTGGGCAAGGCTGCGTCGTCCCACCCTGTCGACCAGGGGATCTGCCGACGACCAGGGGAAACGCACTGCCACGCGCGTGAACGGTCGCGCAGCGCGTTCACGCCCCCGGGGATCACCCCCTGATCAGCGGAGGATCTCCGGTCCGGCGCGCAGGTGCCGGCTGACATCGCCCACGAGATCGGTGACGAACAGCCGTTCCACGAAACGCCATGCGCCGTCGACGCATTCGAAACGGTCGCGGTAGCGCCCGGCCACGATGGGCTGGAGCGGGAAGTCGGGAAGGGCCTGGAACACCGTGACGTACGAGCGGGCCCGCGCCAAGCGACCGTTCTCCTCCACCTCGACGTGCACGTTGGTGGTCACGTGCTTGGTTCGCGGTGTGCCGTCTTCGTACCGCCGGACCGTCGAGCCGAACAACGAAGCGATGGCGTCGGCGCCGCGCACCGATCCCTGGTTCGCGCCGCCGAAGCTGGCGTCGCCGAGGAGCGTGCCGACGCCTTCGAAGTCACCGGCGTCGATCAACTCGGCGTATTCGACGATGAGGTTCTCGATCTCTCGCGCGTCGTCTCCCACCGACGGCGACGGTAGCCGCGTTAGCCGGGCAGCCTCATGAGCTCGACGCGCACCCCGTCCGGATCTGTGCAATAGACGAAGTCGAGGGCCGCCTCGCCGTCACCGAACGTCGTGCGCGTGCCTCGCACCACGCTCCCGCCCAGTGCCTCCACGGTGCGGATGGCGGCATCGACGTCGTCGACCCGCACGGACAGATGCGTCAAGCCCAGCTCGTTCAGGGGCCGCCGGGTACCGGCCCCGCTGTGGCCGGGGGCTGCGAAGTGCAGCAGCTCGATCGTGACGCCCTCCTGGCGCAGGAACTGCGATTCGAGCCGGACCCCGTCGATCTCCATGAGGGCCCCGAACTCCTCGCCCACCTCATGGGACTGAGCCCGCTCGAACCCCAGGCCTTCGTAGAAGCGGACGGAACGCTCGAGATCGGAGACGCACACGCCGACGTGCGAGAAGCGGATGCTCACCGCCCTACGACGCCTCGCCTCGCTGCTGGTATTCGGCGACCATGCGGCTCAGACGGTTCTGCAGCTCGACCGCCACATGCCGCTCCATGGCGTCGGCGAGCTCGGAATCGACGGCGTCCTTCGCCAACGGCCGCAGGCGCCGCACGATGTCGGCCAAGCGCGGCACCTCCTCGGCCGGAATGGGCTCACCGACGGGCTCGAAGACGTGGGCGGTGACGAGCTCGACGAACGCGGCCGCCACGCGGTCGATGTCAGCCCGCAGCCTCTGCCCGAGCTCCAGCACGGCGGTGAGGGGGATGCCCGCGGTCACGAGCTCGGCGCCCACCCGCAGCAGGCGCGGGTTGTGCACGACGAACTCCTCACCGCGCTGTTCGAGGATCCCGAGGGCGATGGCACGGTCGATGTCGGCCGCGATGACGTCGCGATCGTCGTCGGCTGGGGTGCCGAACACCGACGCCAGCTCCTCCACGGTCATGGTGACGGGCGCTTGGTCCGACCAGGGTTCGGTCAACGCCGCCTCGAGACCGAGCCACTCCCCCATGTCCTGGCCCGACTCCCACGCCGCGACCAGCTCGTGGATGTTGGCGAGCGTGTATCCCCGTTCGAGAAACTGGGCGACGAGCCGGAGCCGGGCCACGTGGGCGTCCGAGTACCACGCCACCCGCCCTTCGCGGCGCGGCGGGGGGAGCAGGTCCCGGTCCTGGTAGGCCCGCACGTTGCGGACCGTCGTCCCCGCCGTCCGGGCCAGTTCGTCGATGCGGTACTCGCTCATGGCGCGCTCATCGTTGCCATCGACCACTGTACCATTCCGCTTTGACATTGACATCGCCCAATGACACAATCGCCGCCGATGGCGAGCGGTGTGGGCGGCACCTCCGGCAGCTCGTTCAGGTCGCGTCCTCCCCGAGGCATTCGTCTCGAGGGGGCCGTGGCGCTGGTGACCGGCGCCGGGAGCGGGATCGGACGGGCGACGGCGTTCGCCTTGGCGGGCGAGGGCGCGCGGGTCCTCGCCGTCGACGTCGATGCGGAGACGGCCAAGTCGACGGCGGCCGAGTGCAACGGCTTCCCCTACGTGGCCGACGTCTCGGACCGCTCGGCGGTCCTGGAGCTCGCCACCGCCGTGGAGTCCGACCACGGCGGGGTCGACGTCCTGGTGAACAACGCGGGCGTCGGGTTGTCGGGGCGTTTCCTCGACATGACCCCCGCCGACTGGGAGTGGATCCGGGGCGTCAACCTCGAGGGTGTGATCAACGGTTGCCGCGCGTTCGGCCCGGGCATGGTCCGCCGCCGCCGGGGCCACGTGGTCAACGTGTCCTCGGGCCTCGCCTATGTCCCCAGCGCCACGGAACCCGCGTACGTGACCACCAAGGCCGCCGTTCTCGCGCTGTCGCGGTGCCTTCGGGCCGACTGGTCGGCGGCGGGCGTCGGCGTCAGTGCCGTGTGCCCCGGCGTGATCGCCACCCCGATCCTCGAGCACGCGCGCTTTCTCGGCGAACGGGCGGACCCCGCGACCGTGCGGCGCTTGCGTGACATGTTCGCCCGCCGGGGCCACCCGCCCGCCAAGGTGGCCGACGCGATCGTCGACGCCATCCGCCGCAATCGCGGCGTCGTGCCGGTCGGTGCCGAATCGTGGGCAGGGTGGTTCGTTCGCGGTCTGGTCCCCACTCGTGTCGTCGACCGGGTGGCGTCCGGGCTGGCTGGCCGCGTATGACCCGGATCCGATGCTCTCCAAGCCGGTTGGCGATCGTGGCGGCGGTCGGCGCCGCCGCGGGGCTCGGTGTCGCCGCGCGGGCCGCGCGTCGTTGGGACCGCACCGTCGACCCCGGGGGCGGCGGCCTCGCCGACGCCCCCGGTCTGCACCACGATTGGGTCACCTCGGAGGACGGGGCGCGCATCGCCGTGACGGTCGTCGCGCCGGACGACGCGGCGGACACGCAAACGAGCGGGCACGGGCGCCACGTCGTCCTCGCCCACGGGTGGACCAACGACCGGAGGGTGTGGGAACCGGTCGCACGCCGGCTCGCATCGAGTGGCCACCACGTCGTCCTCTACGACCAGCGCGGCCACGGCGCCTCCACGGTCGGCTCCAGCGGCTTCACCCTCGAGGCGTTGGCCGCGGACCTGTGCGCGGTGGTGGACCAGCTCGACCTGGATGAAGCGGTGGTGGCAGGCCACTCCATGGGCGGCATGGCCGCGCAGGTGATGGTGACCACGCGACCCGCGGTCGCCGCTCGTCGGGTCGGCGCCCTCGTCCTCGTGGCCACCGCATGCGCCCGCATCGGGACGGGACGCGCGGCCGCAGATCGCCTGGCCCGGCGGGTGATCGCCCATCAGCGGGTGGAGCGGGCCATGACGGCGCGCCGTCTCTCCCCCTTCCTCGTGCGCCGGACCTTCGGGCGCACGGTGTGCCGTGCCCAGCTCGACGCGGTCTGCGAGATGTTCGTGGCCACCCCGGCGGACGTACGCGCCGATGCGCTCACGGCCATGGCCGCCCTGGACCTGTCGGACACCCTCGGCAGCGTGGCACTACCCGTCACCGTGGTGGCCGGCTCGCGAGACCGGTTGCTGCCGCCGGCGCACGCACGCCGCATCACGCAGTTGATCCCCGGGTCCCGGCTCGTCACATTCGAGGGGACCGGGCACATGATCCCGCTGGAGGAACCCGATCGCCTGGCGCAGCTCCTCGGCGAGCACGCCCGGCACGCCCGGCGCTCCCGGGCACTCGAGACCCAGGGCGCATCGTGACGGTGATGCCCGAGGCCTGCCAGCTCGTCGTGGAACGCACCGTGCGCAGCCACGTCAGCGGCGGCGCGACCCGCTGGTCATGGCGCGCCGGCCGTGCAGCGAGCTCGGCCTGACCGGCCGACTCAGCTCCGCAGGGTCACCCCGGGACGAGCGTCGAGGCCCGCGGCGTCGGGCGCGCCGTCCACCCGAATGGTCGTGCCGTTCACGAGGACGTGCGTCATGCCGACGGGTTCGTCCGCGGTGAGGCGCTCACCATTGGCGGGGAAGTCGAACACCCGGCGGAGCGGCCCGGGCGCAACGGTTTCGGGGTCGAACACGCACAGGTCGGCGCGCTTGCCCACTTCCACGCTCCCCCGGTCGACGAGGCCGTAGACGCCGGCCGGTTCGGCCGTCAGCTTGTGCACGGCTCGCTCGAGCGACATCACCCCGCGGTCCCGGACCCAGTTGCCGAGCAGGTCGGTGGCGAAGCACGCGTCGCACAGCTGAGAGACGTGGGCTCCGGAGTCGGCGAGTCCCAGGAGCACGTTGTCCCGGGGCAGAAGCCAGGCGATGGCGTCCGGGTCGTTGTTGGCGAGCACCGACCAGAACCGGGTCTTGAGATCGTCGTCGAGCGAGATGTCGAGCACCACGTCGAGCGGCGTGCAACCCCGTTCCGTCGCCAGCTCCACGACTTCGCGGTCGACGAACTCGGGGTGTGAGGGGGACTCGGCCACCGACACCGACGCCCAGTTGAACGGCAGGCCGCCCGCCCCGCCCGACAACTCCTCCCAGGCCGCCGTCCGCCACGACGGGTCGCGATAGGCGGCTTTGCGGTCGTCGAGGCCAAGACCCATGAGCTTCGAAAAACTCGGGCGCATGTTCAACGTGAAGGGCTCGGCGAGGTTCATCTGGAACACGAGCGGCCGGCACGACACCTGCGGCCACACCTCGGCGCCGTCCCGGCGGGCTTGGTCGTTCTCGGCGATGACCTTCTCGTGGTACGGGAAGTCCTTCACGGTGAGCAGTGCCGTCCAGGTGATCGGGCGCCCCACGTGGCGCTGCAGCGCGAAGAGCTCGCGATTGGGGATGACGCCACCGGGCAGGAGCGCCACGACACCACGGCCGGCGTCGTGGACCGGCACCAGCAGGGCGCGCAACTCGTCGAGGTCGGCGACGCGCGACGGGACGGGCCTGCCCCCGTCGCCGTTGTGGGTGGGTGACGCGCTCGACGCGAAGCCCATGGCGCCGGCCGCCATCGACTCGGCGACCACCGCCTGCATCCGCTCGAGCTCGTCCTCGGTGGCGGGTCGCTCGTAGGCGTCGTCGCCCATCACGTAGAGCCGGACGGCGGTGTGCCCCACGTAGCAGCCGAAGTTGAGCGCGGTGCCCCGGCGCTCCACGGCGTCGAGGTACTGCGGAAAGGTCTCGAACTCGTCCCACGGGACCCCGACCGACAGCGTGTCGAAGCTCATGTCCTCGACGTGCTGCAGCGTGCGGGCCAGGAGGCCGGTGAGCTCCTTGCGGATCGGCGCGATCGAGAAGCCGCAGTTGCCGGCGACCACCGACGTCACGCCGTGGAACGCCGACGGCGTCAGCCACGGGTCCCAGAAGACCTGGGCGTCGTAGTGGGTGTGGATGTCGATGAAGCCGGGGGCGACCACCTGCCCGCCGGCGTCGAGCTCACGTGCACCGCGCAGCCCTTCACCGATCTCCACGATGCGCCCGTCGGCGATGGCGACGTCGGCCGAGCGCCTTGGCCGGCCCGTACCGTCGACGAGTGTGCCCCCCCGGATGACGATGTCACCGTCCATGGTGCCTCTCCTTCGTGCACACTGGCCCCTGAGATCACGCTGGCCCTGAGACCACGCTGGCCCTGAGAGCATCGTCGCAGACAGGCGACCCGCGCGCCGAATGCTCCCGCGGCCGCCCACCGACCTCCCGGGTACTGTCCGCCGAGCAGGAGGAAGGGCGATGGGCCTGCGAGACAGATGGGAGACGCAGAGCGGGCTACCTCTTCTGCCCGGCCCCGTCTCCAACGGCGAGTTCCTGCCCCCGCCGGCGACGCGCCGGCACCGCATGGTGGTCGAGGAGGTCCTGGCGCGTGCCGACCACATGGCGCGCCGTCTGCACGTGGACCGCCGGACGTTCCTCCAGAGCGCCGGCGGGGTGGCCGCCCTGCTGTCGGTGCTCGACCTTTCGGCGTGCACCGGCCCCGGCCGGACGGGCACCCACTCGACGCCGGGGGGCCGTTACCGGGTGCCGCCCCCCGCTGATCTGCACGCGTGTGCGCAGGCGCTCGGCAGCCAGGGCGAGTTCATCTTCGACGGCCACACCCACCACGTGATGCCGGCCGATCCGTGGGCCCACGATGCCCCGGAGACGGTCGCTCTCGTCCTGGGCATGCTCCCCGCCGGGTGCAGCGAAGCCAACCCGCTCGACTGCGTCAATCGCGCCGCGTACGTCCACGACGTGTTCGTGGCGAGTGACACGACGGTCGCCCTGCTGTCCGACGTCCCCAACTCCGGACCCGCCGACGCCGCGCTGCCGTTCGGGGACGCGGTCGAGACGCAGGCGCTCGTCGCGCAGCTCGCGCATGGTGGGGCCTCGCGGTTGCTGCTCCACGACGTCCTCGCGCCCAACTTCGGCCCGCTCGCACCGCAGTTGGACGGCATGACGGCGCAGGCGACGAGCGGGCACGTCGCCGCCTTCAAGGTGTACACGGCGTGGGGACCCGGCGGGCGGGGCTTCGCGCTCGACGACCCGTCGATCGGCCTCCCGGTCGTGCAACGGGCGCACGACCTGGGCGTCAAGGTGTTCTGCGGCCACAAGGGCCTGCCACTCATGCGCTTCGACCTCTCCCACAACGGCCCCCAGGACATGGTGGCGGTGTCGAGGACCTTCCCGGACATGCAGTTCGTCGTGTTCCATAGCGCCTGGGACCCGAACCGCGTGGAGGGCCCCTACGACCGTGCGAACCCGACGTCTGGGATCGACTCGCTCCTCAAGGCGCTCGACGACCACAACGTGCCGCCCAACTCGAACGTGTGGGCCGATCTCGGCACGACGTGGAGGGTGCTGCTTTCGGAGCCGGACCAAGCCGCCCACGCCCTGGGCAAGCTGCTCTCGCGGGTCGGCGAGGACCGCGTGCTGTGGGGGACGGACGCGATCTGGTACGGGTCGCCGCAGCCGCAGATCATGGCGTTCCGGGCCTTCGAGATCACTCCGGCCTTCCAGGAAGCATTCGGCTATCCCGCCTTGACCGACGACGTGAAACGCAAGGTGCTGGGCTTGAACGCCGCCACCTTGTACAGCATCGATGCCCAGGCGACCCGGTGCGCACTGGCGAGCGACGCGGTCTCGAACGTCAAGGACGAGCACGCCGACCTGGTGCGCACCATGGCGCTGCCGCCACCGTGGCGGCCCCGGGCGCCGATCACCCGTCGTCAGGTGGCCCGCTGGCTCGCGTCCTCCGGCTCGCGCTGGACGCCGCTGTAGATCGCTATAGAAAGAGCACAGCGAGGCCACGCGGCCCTGACCTTGAGGCTCGACTCCGGGAGAAGTTACGTGGGCGACATGACAGGACTCCCCAGCGGAATCGGCGCCCCCGCGACGCGCGCTCTCACCGCCGCGGGGTTCACGAACCTCGAGCAGCTGGCCGGTGTGCCGGTGGCGGAGCTGGCGAAGCTTCATGGCGTCGGGCCCAAGGCGATCCGTGTCCTCGGTGAGGCGCTGGCGTCATGCGGGCTCGCCCTCGGGCAATAGGCCGGGCGACTGAGATCCTGCTGACCACCAACACAGGAGCGACGCCGATGCGCGTCATTGACGTCGTGATCACCGTCGTCTGGGTCGTCTTCTGGTTGTACTGGCTGGCGGCGTCGTTCGGCGCCAAGGCGACGCAGACACGGTCGCGGTCGAGCGCCATGATCCGAATCCTGATCGTCATCATCGTCATCACGGCGGCGCGGGCCGGTCTTTTCAAAGGGCACACGGCCACCATCGACAACCCGTGGCTCGAGGGCTTCGGGCTCGCGGTGTTCCTGGCCGGGCTGGGACTGGCCGTGTGGGCCCGGGCCTACCTCGGCAGGAACTGGGGCATGCCGATGTCGGAGAAGGTCGACCCGGAGCTCGTCACGACCGGCCCGTACCGCTTCGTCCGGCACCCCATCTATTCCGGCATCATCCTGGCGATGATCGGCACGACCATGGCGGTGACGCTGTACTGGCTCGGCGGGGTCGTGCTCCTCGGGGGCTACTTCGTCTACAGCGCCACGGTCGAGGAGCGGAACATGGAACTGCTGTTCCCCGACGCCTACGGCGCCTACAAGCGTCGTACGAAGATGCTCATCCCGTTCGTCTTCTGACATCCCGGTGATCACGCTAAGAAGAGCCGGGCGAACTGGAGAACCGATCGGGAGGAGCACGCGATGTCCGAAGACGACGACGACAACATCGATTTGCCGCAGGCCATTCTGGAGACCTTGATCTCGCCGAACGAGTCCGACCGCAACGGTGAACCGGCCAACGTCGTGGATGGACTGTTCGCGATCGCCCGCAGCCTCGGCGCGGTCGCGGAATCCTTGGATCGCATGACGGGAGTCCTTGACAGCTGAGGGCTTCTTGCGCGGAGGAGCCCGTTTCACAAGCCCAGGAGGTGTCCCGGCGAGGAGTGTCAGGGCGAGTCGGCTGACAGGCCGAACAGCTTCGTTACCCCGTGGTCGCGCCCCGCGGTGTATCCGCCGTCCACGACCAGTGCATGGCCGGTGATGAAGCTCGCGTCCGACGACAACAGGAAGGCGACGGCGCTGGCGATCTCCTCCGGCTGACCGAACCGGCCCAGCTTGTGCTCGACGGCGATCTCCCGACGGGCCTGCTCCATGCCCTCCATGCCGAAGATCGCCTGGGTCATCGGCGTGTCGATGAACCCCGGGCACACGGTGTTCACCCGGATCCCACGGCCCGCGTAGTCGATCGCCATGTTCTTGGTGAGGATCACGACGCCGCCTTTTGACGCGCTGTAGGCGCTGCCACCGGCGGTCCCTTCGATCCCCTCGATGCTGGCGATGGTCACCACCGCGCCGCGGGCGCCGTCGACGAGCGGCTGGGCGACCATCTGGGCGAGAGCGTGCTTGGCGGTGAGGAACGTGCCGAGCAGGTTGACGCCCACGACCCGGTGCCAGTCCGAGGCATCCAACAGGTGCACCGGGCCTCCGCCTGCCACGCCGGCGGCGTTGACCAAACCGTCGACGCGCCCGAAGGCGTCTGCCGCGCCATCCACCAGCGCGGCCACCGAGCCTTCGTCGGTCACGTCCACGTGCTCGAAGCACCACTCGCCCGTGTCGGATTTCGCCCGCGGATCGTCGGCTCCCACCACGTCGGCGCCGGTGACACGGGCGCCCTCCTCGAGGAGGCGCAGCGCGCACGCCCTGCCGATGCCCGACGCCGCGCCGGTCACGATCACGCTCTTGCCCGCCAACCCCCGCATGGCGCCTCCCACTGATCATCGGTCCCACCCCGATCTTCGCTGGGCACCGACCGCGGCGGCCGGCGATTGTGGGCGGGGTGGGCTGGATGATAGGGAGTGCTCCGTGCAGTTCGCACTCTTCTACGAGATCCCTGTTGCGGCCCCGTGGGACCCCGAAAGCGAGCACCGCGCGTACAAGAACGTCCTCGAACAGGCGCTCGCGGGCGAGCGCTACGGATGGGACGCCTTCTGGACCGTCGAGCACCACTTCCTGAAGGAGTTCTCGCACTGCTCGAACCCCGAGGTCCTCTACGGAGCGGTCGCCGCCCTGACCGAGCGCATCCGCATCGGTTACGGGGTGCGTCTCATGCCGGGGCCCTACAACCACCCCGTGCGGACGGCTGAATCGGTCGCCGTCCTCGATCTCCTGTCCGACGGGCGCGTCGACTTCGGCACCGGGCGCTCCTCGACGCGCGCCGAGCTCGAAGGCTTCGGGATCGATCCTGCGCACACCCGCGCCATGTGGCAGGAGGCGATCGGCCACGTCGTGGGGTGCTGGACGAACGACGAGTACGAATTCGCGGGGACGTACTGGCAGATGCCCAAGCGGCGCGTGCAGCCGAAGCCGCTGCAGTCGCCCCACCCACCGATCTATGGGGCGACGAGCAGCGAGGAGGGCCACCGCCAGGTCGGATCCCTCGGTCTCGGCCTGTGCTCGTTCGCGGTGGGAGTCTCTCCTCAGGAGGTCAAGGGCAAAGTCGACATCTACCGCGAGGCCGTCAGGGCCTGCACCGACCCGATCGGCGCCTTCGTGAACAACCGTGCGGCGACGTTCACGATGGCGCTGTGCGCGCCGGACCGGCAGCAGGCACACGCCACGGCCCGCGAGTCGTTCGAGTGGTACCCGAAGGCCGGCGCGCGCCACATCGCCTCGATGACGGACTGGATGATCGAGCGACACCAGGACCTCGGCTCGTACGCCTACGCGGCCGACATGAAGAAGGTGGACGACGAAGGCGCCCTCGACCTTCTGACCCTCGACTACCTGGTCGAAGCGAACGCCTGCGTTCTCGGCACGCCCGAGGACTGCGTGAAGACCTGCCGGCTGTACGAGGAGGCGGGCATCGATCTGCTCCTCTGCCTGGTGAACCCGTACAAGATCCCCCACGAGTCCGTCATGCAGACCATCGAGCTCATGGGCAAGGAGGTCATCCCCGAGTTCCGGTGACCAGCAGCGGGTTAACGAAACCTGAACGCAAGGTGAACGTCAGGTAAACTACCGCCGTGTCGGCGATGGGCAGGGCTCCGCAAGGGTGGTACTGGGACCCCTTCCGCCGACACGAGGACCGCTACTTCTCCGACGGGCGGCCCACGAAGCTCGTCAGGGACGCCGGTCGGGAATCCTTCGACCCTCCCCCCGACTCGCCGCTGCCGGGCCTCCTCGTGCGCGCCAGGGCCCGCCCCTCCGGAGCACGCGGCGCCACCGACTTGCGACGTGCCGACCGAACCGGCGTCGACGGGTACTCCTCGCATTCTGCGGGCGACGTGGCGATCAGTGCCATGGTCCGCTACGGAGCGGCGCGTTAGTTCGCGACATACGCTTCGGTCGTGGCAGTGACGACACTGCACGACTCACTGGACTACCTCTCCCGGCAACGCGACGCCGAGGCCGCGCGCCAGCGTCACGCCGAGGTCATGGCCTGGGCAGGTGTCGCTGTCTTCGTTGCGCTCATGGTCGTCGTCATCACGACGCTGCCCCACCCCGACTCCACGGTGTGGGTGTTCCGGACCGGGGTCGAGGTCGCGCTGGCGCTGGCGTTCCTCATCACCCTCGGGTACGCGCGCCGTCAGTTCAACGAGCGCGACTGGGCGTGCCGCATCGCCAGGGCGTACGACCGCGCCCTGTCCGCCACGCTCGAGACCGATGGACCGGCGGCGCCAGCCGGCACTGCCGACCTCGGGCCGTCCACGCCGCCGTACGGCGCCACCACCCCTCCGCCCGCGTCGGCGCTGGGTCGGCGGTGGGGTGGTCCGTGGGGTCCGGCGGCGACGATCCTGTTCCCGCCGCGCCTGCGCAGCGAGGACGCCGCCCTGGAGACGCACCCGGACATCGTCCGGCGCTCGGTCCCCGACGCCTGTCCGGCGGGTGCGTCGACGGAGTTCCTCGCCTACTCGCTCCTGGTGGTCGCCTTCGTCGTGGCGTCGGTGGTGGCACTGAGCCTGTCGCCGAGCAAACCGAGCGCCATTACGAGCCCCGGCGCCACCACCTTCCACGTCGGCATCTTCGGCAGCTTCACGATCACGACATCGGGCTCACCGACGCCGCGGCTCTCCGAATCCGGCGCGCTCCCCGCCGGGGTGACGTTCACCGACGACGGCAACGGCACCGCGACCGTGTCGGGCACCCCGGGCCCGGGGTCGGCGGGGCGCTACGAGATCCAGGTCACCGCGGCCAACGGCGTCGCGCCCGACGCGACACAGGATGTCGCCATCAGGGTCACCGGCCCAGGTTCGCCTCGGACGCGCGCCGGAGGCGGCACCGTGCCCGGATCCTTCACGAGCGCAGCCACGGCCAGCGCCACGCGCGGTTCCCCCTTCACGTTCGAGATTGCGGCCAGCGGGAGCCCACCCCCGCGCATCAAGGTCGTGGGACGGCTGCCCCGGGGGATCACGTTCCACGACAACCG
Organism: Acidimicrobiales bacterium; assembly: GCA_035294855.1. GTDB lineage: Bacteria > Actinomycetota > Acidimicrobiia > Acidimicrobiales > UBA8190 > DATGKD01. The sequence continues at coordinate 13,823 of DATGKD010000070.1, read as the reverse complement.
GAACGGGACCGCCTCGCTGTCGGGCGTGCCCACGAACCACCACCCCGGCGTCTTCCACCTCAGGTTGAAGGCGGTGTTCGGGTCGGGGAGGGCGCGTCAGGTCGCCCTCCAGCTCTTCGCGTTGTCCGTGGGGTAGCCCTCCGATATCGGAAGGGAGCGTGGCTACCCGGTCCGGCTGGGGTGGCCCACCACCAGCTCGTCGAGCAGGCGCCGCGTGGCCCGCGACACCTCGTCCACGGCGCGGTCGAAGACCTCCTGGTTCGCCTGCGACGGCGCGCGGTAGCCACTGATCTTCCGGACGTACTGGAGCGCGGCCCCCTGCACCTCGTCTTCGGTGGCGGGGTCGGGGCGGCGGAGCGTGATGATGCTTCGGCACATGGCCCCTACCCTGTCACACGCCATGGACGCCGTGGACACCCTTGCCATCCACGAATTGGTGGCGCGCTACGGGCACGTCGTCGACGACGCCGACTGGGAGCGCCTCACCGACGTGTTCACCACCGACGGCGTCTTCGACCTCGACGCCGTGGGCATGGGGACGGCCGCCGGGATCGATGAGCTGCGCGCGTGCTTCGCCCGCCTCGACCATCCGCGGGCGCACCACACCACGAACGTCGTCGTCGAGCCCACCGGCGCGACGACCGCCCGTGTGAGGAGCAAGTTCCTCGTCGTGTTCGGCGACGGCCGCACCGGGAGCGGCGAGTACCACGACGAGGTGGTGGGGTCGCCGGTGGGCTGGCGGATCGCCCGGCGCACGGTGTTGGTGCGGGCGCGCCGCCGTACCGATCAGGACGAGGACTGAGCGCCGGCCGGGTCGAGGCGAGCACCCAGGAACGCGACCAGCCGCGGCCACCAGTGGTTCAACACCGTGGGGACCCCGATGCCGCCGTGGGGGACGCCCGGGTAGACGAGGAGCTCGGTCTCGTTGCCGGCGGCCGCCCAGCGCGCCGAGAAGAACAGCGTGTCGTCGAGCAGGTGGTCCGCCGTCCCCACCATGAACAGGGCGGGCGGCATGCCGTGCAGGTCCGCGTACATGGGCGAGAAGTCGGGCTGGCGCCGCTCGTCCGTCGTCATGTCGCCCACGAAGTGGTCCATCGCGAAGCTCATGAAGTCGAGCTGCAAGATGTCTTGCTCCGGGTCGATGCCGACGCCCATCGCGCTCGGCGTGCCGCTCAGGTCGTAGGCGCCGAAGACCATGTTCGCTCCGACGAACCGGCTCGCTGCCTGGTGCCTGTCGCGTAGTCGCAACAGCGTCACCGCCGAGAGGTGCGCGCCGGCCGACTCGCCGCCGATCAACAACCGGTCGGTGCCGTACTCGTCCTCGGCGTGCTCGACGAGCCACAGTGCGGCCGCCTCGCAATCGTCAGGCCCGGCCGGGTAGGGATGCTCGGGTGACAGGCGATAGTCGACGCTCACGATCGCCACGTTCAACTGGTCGCACAGCGCCTCGTTCAGCAGGTCGGTCATCTCGGGCGTCCCCGTCGTCCACCCACCCCCGTGGATGTGCAACATGGCACCCTCGGCACGCTGGGGCCGGAATTCGCGCAGGCGGAGCGGGCCGGCCGGGCCCGCGATCGTGCGGTCCACCGCCTTGTCGGAACGCAGGACCCAAGCCGCCTCGGCTTCGCGAAGGATCCGTGCCCGCTCGAGCGGCGGTGTCCCCTCGGCGACGACCGGGTCGGGGAAGGCGGCGATGAATTCCTTGGACTCGGCGGCGAGCGTGTCCCGCGCTGCCTCGAGCTCGTCGTCCCAGAGCCTCATGGACGTCCTCCCGTGGGTCCGATCGGTCACGACGAAGCGACGATAAACGATGACGTCCGCCGAGTCCCGGTGCGATACGGTCCGCCTCTATGGGGGCCGTAGCCGAGGCGACGTGGGGACTCGTCGACCCGGACGTGCTCCGCCGCATCGTGGTGGTGTCGCCCCACTTCGACGACGCCGTGCTCGGGGCGGCCCACCTGCTGACGACGTACCCCGGCAGCGTGGTCGTCACGGTGATGGGCGGGCGCCCCCCCGCCTACCCGGCCGAGCCGACGCCCTGGGACTCGCTGGGGGGCTTCCGCGCCGGCGACGACGTCGTGGCGGCGAGGCGCGCGGAGGACCGGGCCGCCGCGACGTTTCTGGGAGCGAGCCCGGTGTGGCTCGAGTTCCCCGACCATCAGTACCTGGAGAGGACACAACGGCCGACACCGGACGCGGTCGCACCCGACCTCGCGCGCGCCATCTCCGAGCTGGCGCCGACGGCCGTCTTTCTTCCGATGGGGCTCGCCAACCCCGACCACGACGTCACCCACCGGGCCGGGTTGTTGGCGCGTGCCGAGCTCGTCGACTCCCGTCCGGACTGCGTGTGGTTCTGCTACGAGGACCACGGTTACAAGCACATCCCCGGCATCCTGGCGTGGCGCGTGGCGAAGCTGTTCCTGAGCGGGCTGTGGCCCACCCCGGCCGTCGTGCCGGTCGAACCGGACATGGAACGCAAGCGCGCCGCCATCGGGCTCTACAAGAGCCAGATCCCGCCGCTGCAGCAGGACCACGCGCTCGACGAGCGGCTCGACGCCAACGTCCCCGAACAGTTCTGGCGTCTCGACCCGCCTCCCGAGGGGTGGGAGGGACTCATGGACCTCGTCACCGCCGACCTGTGATGCCGAACCCGGCACGCCGTCTCTCGGCGACGCGATGAAGGGGCTCCTCTTCGGGGTGCGGCCGGAGCCGTGGGACCCGCCCGACCCGGAGAACCCGTTGCTGGCCGGCTTGGCGCGCACGCCCATGAAGCTCACCGACGTGGACGACCCGCATCCGCAGCGGCCCGGTTGGGTCATGGCCAAGACCCGTCTCACCGGCATCTGCGGGTCGGAGGCGAAGCAGGTCTTCATGGACTTCGGCGAGGGCGGGAGCGACAGCCCCCTCGCCCACCTGTTCACGTTCCCGACCATTCTCGGACACGAGGTGGTCGCGGACGTGGTCGAGCTCGGGCCCGGCGCGGACGCGCTCGACGTCGGCCAGCGCGTCGTGCTCAACCCGTGGCTGTCGTGCATCCCCCGCGGCATCGACCCGCCGTGCCCGTCGTGCCAATCGGGCGACCTCAGCCTGTGCTGGCACTTCACCACGGGCCCGATCGCAGCCGGCATCCACACCGGTACGTGCCGGGACGCCACGGGCGGCTTCGCCGAGTACCTGCCCGCGCACGAGTCGATGTTCTTCGCCATTCCCGACTCGGTGCCGGACGAGCTCGCCGTGTTCGCCGACCCGTTCGCGGTCTCGCTGCACTCGGTCACGCGCCACCCCCCGCCGCCCGGTGGCCGCGCCCTCGTCTACGGCGCGGGCGCACTCGGCACCACCGCCACCGCCATCCTGCGCGCCCTGCACCCCGACGTCGAGGTGTTGGTGGTGGCGCGCTTCGAGTCCCAGGCCGCCTTGGCGCGCAAACTGGGCGCCACCGTCATGGCGCCCGAGCCGCGTCTGCAGCTCATCGAAGAAGCCGCCGCGTGGTCCGGTGGTGTCCTGCATCCGGTGCACGACGGCCTGCCGATGGCGCACCCCGGCGGCATCGACGTCGTGTACGACACGATCGGCAAGCCCGAGACGTTCGAGGTCGGCGTGCGGTTGCTGCGAGCGCGGGGGACGCTCGTGAAGAGCGGCGTGCACGCCCCGGGACGGTGGGAGTACTCGCCTCTGTACTTCAAAGAGATCACCTGGGTGGGCTCGAACGCGTTCGGTGTCGAGGACGTCGACGGCGTGCGCCAGCACGGCATCGCGCACTACCTGCAACTCGTCGAAGAAGGACGCGTCGACCTGTCCGACATGCTCACCCACACGTTCGCCCTCGACGAGTGGCGGGAGGCGTTCACCGCGCTGGCCGATCAGGAGCACTCGGGCGCGATCAAGGTCGCGTTCGACTTCCGCTGACGGCGCCGTCAGCACTCAGCACGTCCCCGTCAGTTCTCTGGTTTTCCGCAGCACGATCCACACTCTGTGGACAGCGCCTTCCCGACGCGCGGGAAATCACCTATGTCGCCGCGCGCCATCACCCATCTGTGGGAGCGAACGGCAAACGGGCCGTGAACAGCGAGGTAGCGAAGACACTCAGGTGAACCCCACGCGACGCTCAGGAGAATCTCAGGTGAACCGTGTCGGGGGCTCCGCGAAGCCCCCACACGGTTCGTCGCTGATGCGTCCTCCCGGGGCGCGGTGTTCCTACGCCGCCGCCGACCCCTGCCCAGCCGCACCGGCATCGGCGCCCGCGGGCACCCGGGACTCGCCGTCGATCGCCACGGCCAAGACGTCGGCCACGCTGTCGGCGAGGTGGAAGGTCATCTCCTGCCGGACACTCTCGGGCACGTCTTCCAAGTCGGGACCGTTGCGCACGGGCAACACCACGTCGGTGAGACCGGCGCGGTGGGCGGCGAGCACCTTCTGCTTCACGCCACCGATGGGCAGCACCCGTCCTTGCAACGTCACCTCGCCGGTCATGCCCACGACGGAGCGGACCGGGCGATCGCGCAAGAGGCTCACGAGTGCGGTGGTCATGGTGACACCGGCGGAGGGGCCGTCCTTGGGAACCGCGCCGGCGGGCACGTGGAGGTGGAACCGCTTGCCCTCGAACACAGAGGTGTCGATACCCAACTCCTCGGCGTGCGAACGAACGAACGACAGGGCGATCTCGGCGGACTCCTTCATGACGTCGCCTAACTGACCGGTCAGGGTGAGGCCTTCGTTCCCCGTCATGGCGGTCGCCTCGACGAACAGGACGTCGCCGCCCGTGCCGGTGACCGCCAGGCCGGTGGCCACTCCCGGCACGCTCGTGCGGTCCGCCGCCTCGAACCAGAAGCGCGGCCGGCCGAGCCACCCGCGCACGCCCGGGGCGTCGATCGTGACGGGCGCGGTCTTGTCGCCCGACGCGAGCTTCGTCGCCACCTTGCGGAGCAGACGACCGATCTCGCGCTCCAAGTTCCGGACCCCTGCTTCACGCGTGTAGTCGGCCGAGATGGTGCGCAGCGCTTCGTCGGTGATGGCCACCTCGTCCGCGTGCAACGCGGCGCGCTCCAACTGCCGGCGGACGAGGTGGTGCTTGGCGATCGCCACCTTTTCGTCCTCGGTGTACCCGTCGAGGCGGATCACCTCCATGCGGTCCAAGAGCGGACCGGGGATCGTCTCGGCGACGTTGGCCGTGGCGAGGAAGAGCACCTTGGACAGGTCGAGCTCGACTTCGAGGTAGTGGTCTCGAAACGTGTGGTTCTGGGCCGGGTCGAGCACTTCGAGCAGCGCCGAGGACGGATCGCCGCGGTAGTCCGAGCCCAGCTTGTCCACCTCGTCGAGCACGATGACAGGATTCATCGTCCCCGCCTCGCGCAACGCACGCGCCAGGCGCCCGGGCTGGGCACCGACGTATGTGCGGCGGTGGCCGCGGATCTCGGCCTCGTCGCGCACGCCGCCCAACGCGACCCGCACGAACTTCCGGCCGAGGGCGCGTGCGACCGACTCGCCGAGCGACGTCTTTCCCACTCCCGGCGGCCCGACGAGCGCAAGGATGGCGCCCGACCCCCTCGGCCCCACCGAGACGAGGCCGCGCTCGTTGCGCAACTTGCGCACAGCGAGGTGCTCGATGATGCGCTCCTTGACGTCGGTCAGGCCGTCGTGGTCCTCGTCGAGGATGTGGGCCGCGGACTCGACATCGAGGTTGTCCTCGGACTGCACGTCCCAGGGAAGCTCCAGGATAGTGTCGAGCCAGGTGCGGATCCATCCGTGCTCGGGGCTCTGCTCGCTCGTGCGCTCGAGCTTGTCCACTTCGCGCAGCACTGCGGTGCGCACGGCCTCGGGGAGATCGCGCGACTCCACCTTGCTGCGGTAGTCGTCGACCGTGCCCTCTTCGGGGGCGCCGTCGATCTGGTTGAGCTCCTTGCGGATGGCCTCGAGCTGACGGCGCAGCAGGAATTCCCGCTGGGTCTTCTCCATGCCCTCCTCGACATCGGTCTTGATCTGCTCGCGCAGCGTCAGGTCGGCGAGCGTCTCGCGCGCCCAGGCGAGCACCAGTCGCAGGCGGGCTTCCAGGTCCAGGGTCTCGAGGACCTCGACCTTCTGGGCGAGGTTCAGGTCGGGCGAGTACCCGGCCAGGTCCGCGATACGCGAGGCCTCGGTGACGTCACGCAGGCGCTCGGCCATGCGGCGGGCGCCTCGCGTGAGGAGGATGTTCTCCAGTACGGCGCGGTACTCGCGGGCGAGCTCCATGGCGGTCGGGCTGTCCGGGACCGCGGTGACGGGCTCCACCTGGACCCACAGGGCACGTCCCGTCCCCGGGGCGGCACTTCCGATCGTCACCCGGCGCTCACCGCTCACGACCATGGCGAGCGGACCGCCGGGAAGCTCCCCCACCTCGAGGATCTTGGCCACGACGCCGACCGTCGAGTACTTCCCGTCGATGTGGGGCACGAGCACCAGCTCCCCGCCCACGGAGCCGGCGGCGTCCACGGCCGCCCGGGCCTCGTCGGTCTCGAGCGCCATGGTGAACACCATGCCGGGGAGGACGACACCCGAGGTGAGGGGCAGGAACGGCAAGGTCTGGCTGAGCTGCGGCATCTTCATCCTTCCGCCGGCGGAGACTCTCCCCCGCCAGGTTGTTGCAAATACAACCAATTGGAGGGTAACGGGATTCCCCGGGGACGATGCCAGTGACCTGCGCCTTTGCGGCGGGGGACGACGGCCGACGGTCTAACGTCCCCGCTCGTGGGGGTGCGCACCCTGGGACCCGAGGATGTGGAGACCCTGCGGAGCATCCGACTGCGGGCCCTCGCGGACTCCCCCGAGCAGTTCTCGTCCACCTGGGAGCGCGAGGCACTTCGCACGGTCGAGGACTGGCAACGGTGGATCGAGACCGGCGCCACCTTTGTGTTCGAGGACCGAGGCGTCGTCGGAGGCGACGGTCCCGACCCGGTCGGGCTGGTTGCCGCCGTGCCCGACGACGACGAGCCGGACCCCGACCGGCCCGGGGTGGTGTGGCTCATGGCCATGTGGGTGGAGCCCGCTGCCCGGGGCACGGGAGCGGCGGGGGCGCTCGTCGACGCCGTCGTGGGGTGGGCCCGGCATCACGGGGCCACGACGGTTCGGCTGCACGTCGTCGAGAAGAACGCCCGCGCTCGCCGGTTGTACGAACGGTACGGCTTCCGCGTCACCGGCAGTGCCGAGTGCGCCGGACGGATGGAGATCGCCATGGAGTGCGCGATCGGGGTCGTGACGTAGGGTCGGCCCGTGGTCGCCGACCCGCTCGCCACCGGCGCCCTGGTCGCCAAGGTCAACTGGCAGACGGTGTCGGCGCTGGCCACCGCGGGCGGCACGCTCGTGCTGGCGGTGGCGACGTTCTCCGCCGTCCGTTCGTCCAATCGTTCGGCGCGCATCGCCGAGCAGGCGCTGCTCACGGGCATGCGCCCGGTGCTCGTGCCGTCGCTCGCCGACGCCCCCGTACAGAAGGCGCTGTGGCGGGGCGGCCACACCGCGAAGATCCCGGGCGGCCGGGCGGTGGTGGAGGAGGAGGGTGGCGTCATCTACATCGCCATGTCGCTGCGCAACCTGGGCTCCGGCATCGCGCTGCTGCACGGCTGGTACCCGCGGCCTGGCGAGGAGACCTTCACGCAAAGCGACCGCGCCGCGATCGAAGACTTCCGCACGCTCACCATCGACCTCTACGTTCAAGCGGGAGACAACGGCTTCTTCGAGAGTGCCGTCCGCGACGAAGAGGACCCTCTGCACGCCGAGTTCCTGGCCGTCATCAAAGAGCGCCGCGGCTTCGCACTCGAGCTGCTGTACGGCGACCAGATCGGTGGCCAGCGGACGATCAGCAGGTACCTCGTGCTGCCGACCACCGACGACGGCTGGTACTGCCAGAGCGGGCGCCACTGGAACGTCGACATGCCCGATCCCCGGTGAGACGAGGCGGCGCCGCGGTCTCATGTCGTGCGATCGTGCCCAACAGCGCAAAGGTGAGGTGAAGCTCAGCTTCCGTCCGCTCGAGCGCGCCGACTTCGCGTTGCTGGTTCGTTGGCTGGCAGCCCCCCACGTGGCCGCCTGGTGGCGCGAGGACGCTGACCCGGATGCCGTCGAGGCGCGCTACGGGCCCTGCATCGACGGCGCGGACCCGACCGAGCTCTTCGTGGTGGAAGCAGACGGTGTTCCTGTCGGCATGATCCAGCGCTATCGGCTGGCACACGAGCGGGAGTGGGCCGCATCCGTCGAGGCCGCCCTGGGGAATCCGGGCGTCCCAGCGGCGGAGCGAACAGAAGGTCTGTCCCTGCAACACGCGGCGGGGATCGACTACCTCATCGGGGTCGAGGACATGACCGGACGCGGGCTCGGCAGCCGGATGATCGACGCATTCACGGTGCTGACGTTCGAGCGCCATCCGGAAGTCGACCAGGTGGTCGTGGCCGTGCAACAACAGAACGCGGCGTCGTGGCGGGCGCTCGAAAACGCCGGCTACCGGCGCGTGTTCGCGGGGACCATCGACTCCGGGGACCCGAGCGACGAAGGACCCGGGTTCCTCTACGTACGACGACGCTGACGTCGGCCGTGCGGGGCGGCGACGGAAGAAGCCGGTCTAGCGGACCTTCACGACGACCGATCCCACGGCGTGGTCGTGCCACGCCTGGCGTTTGGTGTCCCACAACGGCGACAGCGCGTTGAGCAGACCGGGGAGAAAGAACACCGCCCACAAAAGGACATAGAGCGCCCGCCGCGCCATGGCGCGGCCGATCCCGATCGGGTAGCCAGTCTGCTCGCTTCGCACGGCGATGCCGAGGGCGCGCTTGCCCACGGTCTGGCCGCGCCCGTCGAGGATGCCGAAATAGAGCAGCGCCCCGGCCAGCACGATGACGTTGGCGATCGTCCCCGCAGCCGTGCTGTTGGTCCAGCTGCCGCCCGGCGATGCCGACCCGAGCGCCCCCGCGACCACCGCCGCCAAGAAGTAGACGGGGATCGCAACGATGAGCCCGTCGACCAGGATGGCGACGACCCGCTGCCACCAGTCTGCGAACGGTCGGCCGAACCGATCGGTCGGGCCCACCCGGTACCCCCACTGCTGGGGCGACGGTGGCGGGTATCCAGGTGGCGGATACCCGGGTGGCGGATACCCGGGTGGTGGTCCCGAGGGGCCGTAACCCGGAGACGAACCGTAGGTAGAAGGCGGTGGAGGGGGCGGAGGCGGGTCCCCCGGCGGCGGGCCGTAGCCCGGAGGTTGCCCGTAGGCGGGCGGGGGCGGAGGCGGGTACTGCGGCGGGCCGTAGCTGGGAGGTTGCCCGTAGGCGGGAGGGGGCGGAGGCGGGTCCTCCGGCGACGGGCCACGGCCAGGCGGCTCGTCGTGGGCGGGAGGTGGAGTCCATCCGGCGGGTGGGCTCCAGCCGGGAGGGGGCCCATACGACGGCGGGGCGTCGTCGCCTGACGGTTGAGGAGGGGGCGGAGGTGGGGACGGGTGCTGCTCGTCTTCGCTCATCGCACGCTCCGAAAAGGCGTCGGCGGCGCGGGCATCTTCAGCCAGGTCGTGGGCTGTCGTCCCGGGTGAGGTGGGCGGCCACGAAGAGTCGGCCGTCCACGCGAACAGGTTGCAAGCGGCCGTTGATCGGCACGATCTCCCCATCGGCGGTCTCGGCCTCGGGGTACAAGCCAGGATCCATCTCACGGTCCCGTGGCTCGGCGAGGTAGCCGCGCCGGTAGGCCTGGTGTCCCCATCGTTTGCTGGAGGGCACCAACATCTCGACGAACTCCCCGGCGATGTCGTCACTCTCCATCTTGAAGAGCTCCTCAGCGGCCTTGTTCAACCCGAGGACGACACCCTGGAAGTCCACGATGACGACCGCGTCGGTGCCGGCCTCGTACTCCGGCACGGCGTCCAGCACCTCCTGGGGGATCTCGAGGGAGGGAAGCTCCTCTTCGGCCACTTTCCGACGGTACCCGCCCGTGTCACGGCGGGCCACCTGCGAGGTGGGCGGGGCATGGCCGGCCGGTACGCTCCGCCCAGTCTCGATGACGCAACCCTCGACAACACAGCCCCCGACAACACAGCCCCGTGATGAGATGAGCGCAATGGGGACCCTCGACCGGTGGCCCGTACTGGCCGGGTTCCATCCCGCGGTCGCCACGTGGTTCGCGCGCCGGTTCCCCGACGGCCCCACCGAGCCGCAGGCCCAGGGCTGGCCGCTCATCGCGAGCGGCGTCGACACCCTCATCGCCGCGCCCACCGGCTCGGGCAAGACGCTCGCCGGCTTCCTCGTCGCCATCGACGCCGCCTATCGCGCCCACGCCCGGGGCGAGGACCTCGCCGGCACCCGCGTGGTGTACGTCTCGCCCCTGAAGGCGTTGGCGGTCGACATCCACGAGAACCTCGAACGACCGCTACGCGAGATCGCCGCCGTCGCCGAGTCGCTGGGGCTCTCCCCCGCGCCCGTGACGGTGGCGGTGCGAACCGGCGATACCACCCCGGGCGCTCGAACGGCGATGGTGAAGGCCCCGCCGACCTTCGTCGTCACGACGCCCGAAAGCCTGTACCTCCTCGTGACCGCGGCACGCAGCCGCGCGGTCCTCGACCATGTCTCCACAGTCATCGTCGACGAGATCCACGCGCTGGCGCGCGACAAACGAGGTTCGCACCTGACGCTCACCCTGGAGCGGCTCGACCATCTGCAGGCAGGCCCGAGGCCCCAGCGGGTGGGCCTTTCGGCGACCCAGCGCCCGATCGAGCGGACCGCCCGGCTCCTGTCCGGTGCCGGTTCGACGGGCGACGCCGCGATCGTCGACTGCGGGCACGCGCGTCAACTCCAGGTCCGCATCGAACTCCCCGACACCGAGCTCGCCGCGGTGGCGTCGACGGAGCAGTTCGACGAGGTGATCGACCGCATCGCCGCCCACGTGGTCGACCATCGCACGACGCTCGTGTTCGTGAACACGAGGCGGATGTCGGAACGGCTGGCGCATCTTCTCGGCGAGCGCCTCGGACCCGACCAAGTGGCCGCGCACCACGGCAGCCTCTCGAAAGACCGTCGTCAACGCGTGGAGTCGCGCTTGCGCGCCGGAGACCTCCGGGCCTTGGTTGCGACGGCGTCGCTCGAGCTCGGCATCGACATCGGCCCCGTCGAGCTCGTGTCCCAGGTGGGCTCCCCGCGCAGCATCGCCACGTTCCTGCAGCGCGTCGGGCGCTCCAACCACTCACGGGGCGGGATCCCGGAGGGGATCCTCTACCCGATGACACGCGACGAGCTCGTCGAGTGCGCGGCGCTGCTGGCCGCGGTCAAGAGCGGCCGGCTGGACGCCACCCACCCTCCGGTCGCCCCGCTCGACATCCTCGCCCAGCAGGTGGTGGCGGAGGTCGCCGGCAGCGAGGAGTGGCGCGAGGACGACCTGTTCGACCTGGTGCGCCGGGCGGCGCCGTACGAGACGCTCTCGCGGGAGGATTTCGACGACGTCGTGGCGCTCGTGTCCGAGGGCATCACGACGGGCCGGGGCAAGCGCCTGGCGTACGTGCACCGCGACCAGGTGAACGGCGTCCTGCGCCCGCGGCGGGGCGCACGGTTGGCGGCACTCACGAGCGGCGGGGCGATCGCGGAAGTGGGCGACTACCGCGTGGTGGCCGAGCCCGACGAGGTGCCCGTGGGCACGGTCAACGAGGACTTCGCCATCGAGTCCATGGTGGGCGACGTGTTCCTGCTCGGCACGCACTCGTGGAGGATCCGGCGCGTCACCCAGGGCGAGGTGCGTGTCGTGGACGCCGAGGGCGCGCATCCCACTATTCCGTTCTGGGTGGGCGAGGCGCCGAGCCGGACCGAGGAGCTCTCGGACGAGGTGTCCGAGCTGCGGCGCACCGTCGCCGAGCTCCTCACCGACTCCGGCGCATCCGGCGAAGGCCCACCGAGCAGACTGCCGGCGCGAAAGCGGGTTGCCGAAGTCTGCGGCCTCGACGACGACACCGCTGCACAGTTGGTCGACTATCTGGCCGTCGGGCTCGGCGAGCTCGGCATCCTGCCGACCCGCCGCGACCTCGTGTTCGAGCGGTTCTTCGACGAGGCAGGCGGCATGCAGTTGGTGGTGCACGCGCCACTCGGCGGGCGCGTCAACCGGGGTTTCGGGCTCGCCCTGCGCAAGCGCTTCTGCGCCACGTTCGACTTCGAGCTGCAGGCGGCCGCCACCGACGACGCACTCGTCCTGTCGCTCGGGCCGCAACACAGCTTCCCCCTCGACAGCGCACCCCGTCTGCTGCGTTCGGAGACGGCCGAAACCGTTCTCCGCCAGGCGGTGCTGGCGTCGCCGATGTTCGCGTCGCGTTGGCGCTGGAACCTCAACCGCTCGTTGGCGGTGCTGCGTTTCCGGGGGGGCAAGAAGAACCCCCTGCCCATCCAGCGCATGGAGTCCGACGACCTGATGGCGGCGATCTTCCCCGCCCTCGCCGCCTGCCAGGAGAACGCGCCCACCGGGCCCATCGAGATCCCCGACCACGTCATCGTGCGCCAGACCATGCACGACTGCCTGCACGAGGCGATGGACGTCGACGGCCTGGTCGACATCCTCGGCCAGATGGAGGCGGGCGAGGTGCGGCTGCACTTCGTCGAGTCCTCGGAGCCCTCGGTGCTGTCGCACGAGATCCTGAACGGCAAGCCGTACACGTTCCTGGACGACGCGCCGCTCGAGGAGCGCCGCACGCGTGCCGTGCAACTCCGGCGTGGCCTGCCACTGCACGCGGAGGCCCTCGGGCGCCTCGACGCCGACGCGGTGGCGCGCGTGCGCGCCGAGGCCGCTCCGGACGTGCGCGGCCCCGAGGAGCTGCACGACCTTCTCCTGTCCGCGGTGGTATGGCGACCGCAGCCCGAGTACCAGGAGTGGTTCGACGCGCTGGCATCGGCGGGGCGCGCCGCGCTCGTCACCGTGAGCGACGCCGGCCCGGAGGGTGCGGGGCTCTGGTGCGCCGTCGAGCGGCGCGCATGGGTGGAGGTGCTGTGGCAGAGCGCCCAGTTCCCTGCCGACGTGAGGATGAACGCCGAGGGGTTCAACGGCGGGGCGAGCACGGAGTGGGAGGCGCCCGCGGCGCCCGAGGAGGAGATCGTGGCCGCCGAGGTGGTACGCGGCCACCTCGACGTGTCCGGGCCGGTGACGGCGACCGAGCTGGCGGCACGAACCGGTTTGCGCGTGGGCGCGATCAAGGTGGGCCTGGCACGGCTCGAAGCCGAGGGATTCGCCTTGCGGGGGCGCTTCGACCCGGGCCCGGGCGAGGAAACCGGGGGCGACGGGGAGGAACAGTGGTGCGCCCGGCGTCTGCTGGCTCGCATCCACTCCTACACACAGCACAGGCTGCGGCGCGAGATCGAGCCCGTCACCGCGCAGGAGTTCATGCGATTCCTGCTGCGGTGGCAACACGTCGCCGGTGGGACGCAGCGACAGGGCCGCGCCGGTGTCCTCGCCGTCGTCGACCAGCTGCAGGGGTTCGAGATCCCCGCGGGCGCGTGGGAGGAGGCGATCCTGCCGGCGCGCGTCGAGGGCTTCCAGCACCGCTGGCTCGAAGACCTGTGCCGGTCGGGCGAGCTCGTCTGGGGTCGCCTGTCGCTGCGGGCCGCCGACTCCGACGACCCGCCACGGCGCGGATCGGCGACGCCGTCACGAGCGACACCGGTAACGTTCGCACTGCGCGACGACCTGCCGTGGCTTCTGTCCGCGGCTCGCGGTGACGCGTACCCGGCGGAGCCGGTCCACGGGCCGGCGCGCGACGTACTGGACGCGCTGCGGCAGCACGGTGCCATGTTCCATGGGGAGCTGCGGAAGGCGACGCAGCGGCTTCCGGTCGAGGTGGAGGAAGGGCT
>DATGKD010000069.1:0-4277 GCA_035294855.1 Acidimicrobiales bacterium | reverse complement strand
GCCTTGATCGCCTTTTCGACGCCGGCGCAGAAGCCTCGCGGCGACGCCAGCAGGACGCGGTCGACCTCCACGACTCCAGGCTACCGGCGCGCTTCGCCGCACCACTCTCCATCGGCACTGTCCCGAACGTCGGCTTCGGAGTGCCGACCCGCCCCGACGGCGGCGCAAGCGCGCCCGCGGAGCGGCCAGGACCACCAGGTAATCTGGCCGATATGTCGGCGCCCCGGGTGGTCTCGGTGGCGCCCGCGTCCCCCGCGCAGCACGCGGGTCTCCAGGTGGGCGACGAACTCGTGTCGATCGACGGCACTGTCCCGCGCGACGTCATCGAGTACCGCCTGCTCGTCGACGAGGCCGATCCGGAGCTGGAGGTCCGCCGTGGGCACGAGCTCTTGACCGTGGCGCTGGTGAAGGAAGCCGGCGAGCCGGCCGGGATCGAGGTCTCGTCCGCGGTCTTCGACCGGGTGCGCACCTGCGACAACCACTGCGAGTTCTGCTTCATCTACCAGCTGCCGAAGGGCATGCGGCGCAGCCTCTACCTGAAGGACGACGACTATCGCCTGTCGTTCCTGTACGGGAACTTCACGACGCTCACCCGGTTCACCGAATTGGACCTCGAGCGGGTGCTGTCCGAACGGCTGTCGCCGTTGTTCGTCTCGATCCACGCCACGGACCCGGAACTGCGCGCCCGGATGCTCCGCAACCCGCGCGGCGCGGTCAGCCTCCGCTGGCTGCGCGCGTTGCTCGACGGGGGCATCGAGGTGCACGGCCAGGTGGTCGTGTGTCCGGGGGTGAACGACGGCGCCGCTCTCGAGGCGACCCTCGCCGGGATCACCGACCAGTACCCGGAGCTCGCCACGGTCGCGTGTGTCCCGCTCGGCGTGAGCGCGCACACGAAGGAGCCCGCCATGCGGGCGCACAGCGCGTCAGAGGCCGCCGCCGTCATCGACACGGTGGAGGAGTGGCAACGTTGGTGTCTCGAGGTGCTCGGCCGCCGGATGTTCTTCGCCGCCGACGAGTACTACCTCCTCGCCCGGCGGCCCTTCCCGTCCGCCCCGTCGTACGAGGGCTTCCCGCAACACGAGAACGGCATCGGCATGGCCCGCGCCTTCGAGGCTGCCTTCCGGGGCGATCGGGCCTCGGCCATCGGTGTCCGGGCGGGCTTCTTCGCCGCCGTCGACGGTGCACCCGCCGCGGGTTACCGGGCGCCCAGAGCGGCGGCCGACGACGGTGACCATGGACGGTCCGGTTCGGGGGAGGTCCCACCCGACGGGTCGCGAGACGGCGGAGTTGGCCGGGGCGCGCCAGGTCGTCGGCCGGTGTTCGTCATCACCGGCGAGTACGGCGCAACCGTGCTCGCGCCCTTGCTCGACTCGGCCGGCAGCACCCATGTGCACCTGCTGCCGGTCGCCAACCGGTTCTTCGGCGGCAACATCGCCGTGACGGGCTTGCTCACGGGCACCGACATCGCGACGACGCTGGCAGGCGCCCCGCGTGACGCGCGCTATCTCCTGCCTGACGTGTGTCTGTCCGAGGGTCGGTTCTTGGACGGGACGACAGTGGCGGACCTGCCCCGCGCCGTCGAGGTCGTTCCCACCGACGGATGGTCGCTCAGGGCGGCCCTCGACGCCCTGCCGGCCAGGGAAGCCTCGATGCCCGTGCCGGTACGCGTCGCGCTGCACACCGGCGCATGACGATGGTCGCCCCCTCGCGGCCGACGACCCCAGCGTCGGCGTCACTCGGCGACGGACCGCCAGGTCGAGTCCCCGTCGTCGTGGTCGCCGGCCGGCCCAACGTCGGCAAGTCGACCCTCGTCAACCGTTTCGTGGGGCGGCGCGCCACGGTGGTCCAGGAGATGCCCGGGGTGACACGCGACCGGGTGGAGCTGCGCGCCGAGTGGAACGGACGCATCTTCGGCGTCGTCGACACCGGGGGACTGCAATTGTCAGGCGACTCCCTCGACGCCAAGGTCAGCGAGCAGGCGCGTCGAGCCATCGCCGGGGCCGACCTCGTGATCCATGTGGTGGACACATCGGTCGGGGTGACGACCGAGGACGACGACGTCGCCCGCATCGTGCGCACCGCCGGCACCCCCGTGTTGCTCGTGGCCAACAAGGTCGACAACGAGCGCCGCGAAGCTGATGCCTGGGAGTTCCTCTCACTCGGACTGGGAGACCCCTGGCCGGTGAGCGCGCTGCACGGCCGCGCCACCGGCGACCTGCTCGACGAGATCGTTCGCCGCCTCCCTTCTCCCGGCGACGAGGGGGCCGAAGGGGGGACCGCGCCCGAGGACGGCCCCTTAAGAGTCGCCATCGTGGGCCGGCCCAACGTGGGGAAGTCGACCCTGTTCAACCGCATCCTCGGTGAAGAGCGCTCCATCGTCCACGACCTGCCGGGCACGACACGCGACTCGGTCGACACCCAGGTCGACACCGAGGACGGGCCGATCCGGTTCGTGGACACCGCAGGCATGCGCCGGGCGTCGCGGACCGAGGACGGAACGGAGTACTACGCCATGGTCCGCGCCCTCCAGGCGCTGGACCGCGCCGACATCGTCCTCCTCGTCATCGACGCCACCGACGGCGTCACGCACCAGGACCAGCGGCTCGCCGAACGCATCGGCGCGTCGGGAAGCCCCGTCGTGGTCGTCCTCAACAAGTGGGACCTCCTCGACGCCGAAGGACGCCGGGAGGTGGTCGACGCGGTCGAGGATCGTCTTGCTTTCCTCGGGTCCGCGCCCGTGCTCAAGACGAGCGCCCGCACCGGTCTCGGCGTCCACAAGCTCATGCCCGCGCTGCGCGCCGCCGAGGAGGCCTACCACCAGCGCGTCCCCACCGGTGAGCTCAACCGGGCCGTCCGGGCCATCCAGGCGGCGCATCCGGCGCCGCGGGCGCGTATCCGGTATGCGGTGCAGGGGGGGATCGATCCACCCACCTTTACGCTGTTCGCCACGCGGCGGCTTCCTGCCCCGTACCTGCGCTACGTCGAGCGGAGACTCCGGGAGATGTTCGACCTCGGTCCCACGCCGTTGAAGCTGCGGGTGCGGACGCGGTCGTGACCCCGGGTGGGGTCGGGACGCCGGCGGCGA
The DNA here is from genome assembly GCA_035294855.1 of Acidimicrobiales bacterium. Classification (GTDB taxonomy): domain Bacteria; phylum Actinomycetota; class Acidimicrobiia; order Acidimicrobiales; family UBA8190; genus DATGKD01. The sequence goes on along the minus strand of DATGKD010000069.1, from coordinate 1,192 downwards.
CAGGTTCCTGACGTGCCGTGGTGCGACTCCTGCAACCGCGTCGTGGACGACGATGACCTCACCGCCGACGGGTCCTGTCCGGACTGCGGGGCGTCACTCGCCAAACGCAGCATCCCCTGGACCTTCAAGACGATGATCGCCGCCACCGTCGTGTATCTGGGGTACCGGGCGTACCAGGGGATCGCGTGGCTGGTCCATCACGCATAGTGCTGATGGACGCATCGTGAGGCCGGCGGTTGCCGGTACCAACGTCCTCCTCGCAGTCGGATCTCCCAAATATTGACAGTGGGACCGCCGTAGCCGGACGGCTTACACTGAGACTGACATTCGTGTCACAAAGGGGGCTTCGACACACGAAGGGGGCGTGGCCTAGGCGCGTGAACGTCGGCACGCGTTCTTGGCCGGGTCCGGCAAGCAGTGGTCCACGTGACCACACAACTGACTAGATGACAAGGAGAGATATGCGTCGTTTCTCAAAGGTAGGGATGTCCGCCGCCGCCGTCGCGCTCGCCGCCTCGGGGATCGTGACGGCCTTGGCGGGGCCGGCGTCGGCGAAGGGTGGTCCGCACGGCAAGGTCACCTGCACCTCGATGAACGGGTCCACGGGCAGCGGCACCATCACGCTCAGCGGGTGCTCCGGCACCGCAACGCCGGGTACGGGAGGCAGCTCCCAGCCGCTCTCGATTGCGGTCCTGGCAGCCGGTGGCACCGTGACGTGGATCAACAACCAAACGACGACATTCGGTGCCCCGAACCTGGTGGGAGGGAATCCGAAGCACTGCCCGGGATACGCCAAGGGCGCCTCGAGCGAGCCTTCGGACGAGAAGTTCTCGGGCCAGGTGACCGCTGACACCACCGGGATGAAGGTTCCCGGCAAGTACAAGGGCGAGGTGTGCATCGACCAGTCAGGGAACATCACGGCTCGCAAGCCGCTCAAGATCAGCTGATCAGAAGGCATCTCTTCTGAACTGACTGCATTCATTTCCGGCCAAAGGGGGGCCTTCGGGCCCCCCTTTGTCGTTCCCGTGCTGTGCCTGGGTAACCTTGAAAAGTCCCCTGAGGTCGGGCTGGACATCCGTTGGAGCGATTCGATTCGGTCATGCGGGGATGCGGCACGGCGACGGGACAGAAGGCGATGTGCAGGTGAGTTACGACGCGGGCTGTGGCGCAGCTTGGTTAGCGCGCTTGACTG
>DATGKD010000068.1:0-6288 GCA_035294855.1 Acidimicrobiales bacterium | reverse complement strand
CGATCATGTGGGTGGGCGGCGACACGTTGATGGTGCTCGCCATGATCCCCGTCGTCGTGCAGTGGTTGCGCTACGAGAACGAAAGGGCGGCCCTCTTGGATGCCGAGCTCGACGCGGCCGCAGAACAAGAGGCGGCGCGGGGGCCCGAGGCTGCCGGCCCGGGGCCGTCGGCGCTGTCCGACCTGTCAGGACGGCGGGCCGGCGTCGACTTCGGCGAGCAGTAACCGGCCGCGCGGGCCGAGCCACGGCTCGAGCGCGCACCGGTCGTCGGGGGACAAGGCCTCGAGGAACGACCAGGCGACCGCTTCGCGCCCGTCCTCCGACGCCTCGGCCACCGCGTCGATCGCCGCCGAACAGCTCGCCAGCACGCGGCGGTGGCGGACGGGGTCCGTGAGGAGTTCGGCCACGTAGTCGGCCAGCTCAGCGAAGGCGGCGGCCGCCCCCGGGTCGCCGTCGCAGGCCTCGGCCAGCGCGACATAGCGGTCGCCGAAACCCGCCACGGCCCCCAGGATCGTCTCCACCACCGGGTCGACCACGTGCTCGTCGGGGTCGACCACACTCACAGGCTATGGCGAGCAACGGTCCGATATCAAGACCCATAGAGAGGGCTGAAAGCCATAGGACTACTCGGGGCATTATGAGGCCCTTGCATATTCATGCATAACAGCGTATTTTCTTGCGGATGCGAGTCGGCATCGCCGGGGCGTCGGGCTTCACGGGGGCCGAGTTGTTGCGCCTGTGCGTGGGCCATCCCGCCTTCGAGGTGGCCGTGGCCGGTGCCGACACGCAGGCCGGCCAGCGGGTGGGTGACGTGTACCCGTCGCTCACGGCGGCGTATCCCGGCCTCGAGCTGACCAAGGCGGGGGCCGACGAGCTCGACGGGCTCGACCTGGTGTTCCTGGCCCTGCCGCACGGGCAATCCCAGTTGCTGGCGCCGGACCTCGTCGACCGGGTCGGTGCCGTCGTCGACCTGTCTGCCGACTTCCGGCTGCGCGACGTGCGCGCCTACGAGGCGTGGTACGGGCAGGACCACGGTGCTCCCGACCTCGTGCCGTCGTTCACCTACGGGCTCGTGGAGCTCTTCCGTGACGAGTTGCGAGGCGCGCGTCGGGTGGCCGTGGCGGGGTGCTACCCGACAGCCGCCGCGCTCGCGCTCGCGCCGTTCACGCGTGCCGGCGTTGTCGAGACGACCGGTGTCGTCGTGGACGCGGCGAGCGGCGTGTCGGGGGCGGGACGCAAGCTGTCGAGCACCACGCACTTCAACACCGTCGACGAGGACTTCACCGCCTACGGACTGCTCGACCACCGCCATACGCCCGAGATCGAGCAGGCGAGCGGTGCCCAGGTGATCTTCACGCCGCACCTCGCCCCCATGAACCGCGGCATCTTGGCCTCGTGCTACGCGCGGCCATGCGGGGATCTCACGACCGACGCCGCGCTGGGCCTGCTGTCAGACTTCTACCGTGACGATTCGTTCGTCGTCGTCACGACGGCGCCACCGTCGACGAAGGCGACGTTCGGATCCAACTGTGCGCACGTCACGGCGCGCGTCGACCCCCGCACCGGGTGGCTGCTCGTCCTGTGTGCGCTGGACAACCTCACCAAGGGCGCGTCGGGACAGGCGGTGCAGTGCGCCAATGTCGCCCTCGGCCTCCCCGAGGACGCGGGGCTGCCGACCGCCGGGGTGTACCCGTGAGCGTGACCGCACCCGAGGGATTCGTCGCCGCGGGCGTGGCGTGCGGGATCAAGGCGTCCGGCGAGCCGGACCTCGCCCTCGTGGCCACGGCCGACGGCGCGCCGGTGAGCGCCGCGGGCGTCTTCACCTCCAACCGTGCGCCCGCTGCGCCCGTGCAGGTGAGCCGGGCGCACCTGGCAACGACCGCGGGGCGGGCCGCCGCGGTGGTGTTGTCGAGCGGCAACGCCAACGCGGCCACCGGACCCGAAGGCATCGCCGCGGCCGAGCGCATGTGCGCGCTCGCGGGAGAGGGCATCGGGGCCCGCGCCGAGGAGGTGCTCGTCTGCCAGACGGGCCTCATCGGCGTACCGCTCCCGACCGCTCCACTCGAGACGGGTATCCCGGCGCTCGTCGCCGCGCGCGCCGGTGGCCGCCGGGCAGCGGCCGACGCGGCGCGCGCCATCATGACGACCGACACCGTGCCGAAGGAGGTCGTGGTGCGGGCCCCCGGCTTCAGCGTGGGGGGCATGGCCAAGGGCGCGGCGATGCTCGCGCCCGACATGGCCACCATGCTGGCCGTGCTCACCACCGACGCGTCGTGCCCACCCGACGCGCTGTTGTCCGCCCTGCGGCGCGCCGTGGCCGAGACGTTCAACCGCATGAGCGTCGACGGGTGCACGTCCACCAACGACACCGTGGTCGTGCTGGCGAGCGGTGCGGCCGGCGCCCGATCCGGTGCCGCCCACTCCGAAATGACGGTCGACGCCGGTGACCTGACCACCGCCCTGACCGACGCCTGCGACCAGCTGGCCTCGATGATGGCCGGCGACGCCGAAGGCGCGACCACGGTGCTGCGGGTGGTGGTGGACGGAGCAGCCTCGGATGCAGACGCCCACCAAGCGGCGCGGCGGGTGGCCGGCTCGCTGCTGGTCAAGTGCTCGATCAACGGGGGGGACCCGTACTGGGGTCGCGTGGTGAGTGAGCTCGGCTCGGCGGGTGTGGCCTTCGACCCCGATGCTGTGCAGGTCGCGTACGGGGACGTCGTCGTGTGCCGCGGGGGAGTGGCCGCACCGCACGACGCAGCCGTGCTCGCCACATACATGAAGGGGCCCTCGATCGAGGTGCGGTGCGACCTCGGGCTGGGCGCGGGGCGCGGGGCGGTGCTCGGCACCGACCTCGGCCACGGCTACATCGACGAGAACCGGACCACCTCGTGACCGGCGACCTGTCGGACTCCTCGGCCCGGGCGGCCGTGCTCGTCGAGGCGCTCCCCTACATCCGCCGCTTCTGGGGGAAGGTGGTCGTCGTCAAGTACGGCGGCAACGCTCTGGTGCCGACGCCGGGCGCGGCCGACACGGGCGAAGCACGCGCGTTGGCGTCGTTCGCCGAGGACGTCGTGCTCATGCGGTCGGTCGGCATGCTCCCCGTCGTCGTGCACGGCGGGGGCCCGCAGATCGGCGATCTCATGGGCCGGCTGGGAAAGGTGCCCGAATTCCGTGACGGCATGCGGGTGACCGACGCCGAGACGCTCGACATCGCCCGCATGGTGCTCGTCGGCAAGGTCAACCGCGACATCGTGTCGGCGATGAACATGCACGGCGCGCTCGCCGTGGGCCTGTCGGGCGAGGACGCCAACATGATCACGGCCACCGCCCGCGATGCGGCGCTCGGGTTCGTGGGCGACGTGTCGGTCGTGGACCCCTCCATCCTCGAGCGGCTCCTCGCCCAGGGGCTCATCCCCGTGGTGGCCACCATCGCGAGCGACACCAAGGGACAGACGTACAACATCAACGCCGACACCGTGGCCGGCGCCGTCGCCGCCGCGCTCGGTGCCGAGAAGCTCGTCTACCTCACCGACGTCGAGGGTCTGCGCGCCGACCCCGACGACCCGATGTCGCTCCTGCAGACGGTGTCGGTGAGCGGCCTCGAAGCCATGGTGGCTTCGGGTGCGGCGGTCGGCGGGATGATCCCGAAGGTGGAGGCCTGCGTGCGGGCGGTGCGGGGGGGCGTGGGGAGAGCCCATATTCTCGACGGTCGCGTGCCGCACGCCCTGCTGCTGGAAGTCTTCACCGACCAAGGCGTCGGGACCATGATCGTGGGCGACGAGCTCGAGGCGGTGGCCATCCAGTGAGAGCCGGCCAGTGAGAGCCGTTCGATGAGCGAGCTCACGACGGCGTCGGTCGGGTCCGTCCCCGACCGCAGCGCGTTGATGCACACGTACCCGGACCCGCCCGTGACGTTCGTGCGCGGCGCGGGGACGGAGCTGTTCGACGTCGAGGGCCGGCGCTACCTCGACTTCCTGTCGGGCCTGGCGGTCACCTCCCTCGGGCACGCCCACCCGGTGGTCGCCGAGGCGGTGGCCCACCAGGCGCGCACGCTCGTGCACACCTCGAACCTCTTCGGCAACGTCATCGCCCCCGAGGTGGCGCTCACCCTCGACCGGCTGGTGGGCGGAGGCACCGAGCGCGCCGGCGGACAGGTGTTCTTCGGCAACTCCGGGGCGGAGGCGAACGAGTGCGCGCTGAAGCTGGCACGCAAGTGGGCCGGCCCCGGGCGCCACGTCGTCGTCTCCACGTGGGACGCGTTCCACGGGCGCACGCTCGCCACGCTGCACGCCACGGGCCAACCCGAGAAGCACGCCCCGTTCGCGCCCCTGCCCGAGGGCTTCGAGCACGTGCCGTACGACGACTACGACGCACTCGATGCCGCCTGCGATCCGGCGCGGGTCGCCGCCGTGCTCGTCGAGCCGATCCTCGGTGAGTCCGGGGTCATCGTCCCCTCTTCGGACTACCTCGGCGGCCTGCGGACGCTGTGCACCGAGCGCGGGATCCTGCTCATGGTGGACGAGATCCAGACCGGCCTGGGGCGCACCGGGCGGTGGTTCGCGTTCCAGCACGCCGACGTGCGTCCCGACGTCGTGACGATGGCGAAAGCGTTGGGCAACGGTGTGCCGATCGGCGCCTGCTGGGCGCGCGCCGAAGTGGCCGCCGCCTTCGGGCCCGGCGACCACGGCAGCACCTTCGGCGGCCAACCGCTGGCGGCCGCGGCGGCTCGCGCCACGCTCGCGGTCATGGAGGCGGACGACGTGTGTGGGCGGGCGCGGCATGCCGGGTCCCGGCTGCGCCGCGGCCTGCTCGGACTGCCCGGTGTGGTGGGCGTGCGTGGCGAGGGTTTGCTGCTCGGCGCCGCACTGGAGGCGCCTCGGGCACGGGAGGTGACGGCGGCTGCGCTCACCGGCGGGCTCGTCGTCAACGCGCCCCGCCCGGACACGATCCGGCTGGCGCCACCGCTGCTCGTCTCGGATGCCGAGGTGGACGAGGGGCTCGGCATCCTCGCGGCCGCTCTGTCCGACGTCCTCGTGCGTGGTGGGGCCCGGCCGTGACGCGCCATTTCCTCGACGTCGACGACCTGTCCTGCGACGAGCTCGTCGCGGTGCTCGACCTGGCGGGCCGACCCGCCGCCGAGGTGCGTCCGGTGCTCGCCGGGCGCGGCGCGGCGCTCGTCTTCGAGAAGCCGTCGGCCCGCACCCGGAGCTCGACCGAGCTCGCGGTGGCTGCCCTCGGCGGGCACCCCGTCTACATCCAGGGACTGGAAGTGGGGATCGACGAACGTGAGACCGCCGAGGACGTCGCCCGGACGCTCGCCTGCTACCACGCGGTCATCTGCGCGCGGGTGATGGACCACACCACCCTCGTCCGGATGGCGAACGCCCTCGACCTCGCGGGCGGGTCGGATGGATCGGGCGGGCCGGGGGTGCCGGGCGCATCGCGCGGGTTCGTCGTGCCGGTCGTGAACCTGCTGTCCGACCTGGCCCATCCCTGTCAGGCTCTTGCCGACATCCTGACGGTGCGGGAAGTGTTCGGCGACGTCGGGGGGCGGACGATCGCATACATCGGCGACGCCAACAACGTCTGGCGTTCGCTCGCGTTGGCGGCCGCCATGACGGGGGTGCGCGTTCGGACGGCGTCGCCCGACGGGTATGCACCGGACGCCGACGACCTGGCGCGCGTCGCCCGGCTCGGCGGGGAGGTCGAGGTGACGAACGACCCCGACGAGGCCGCGTCCGGAGCCGACGTCCTCTACACCGACGTGTGGACGTCGATGGGACAAGAAGAGGAGGCGCAACTGCGCCGCAAGGCGTTCGCGGGCTACACGATCGACGCGGACCTGCTCGCCCGGGCGGCACCGGACGCGGTGGTCATGCACTGCCTGCCCGCGCACCGAGGCGAGGAGATCACGGCCGACGTCCTCGAGGGAACCCGAAGTGTCGTGTGGCGCCAGGCGGCCAACCGGATGCACGCCATGCGAGGGCTCTTGGCCTGGCTGCTGTCCGCGGACGGCGCCGGACACGGGGATCCAGGGTCAGGCACCGGCTCCCGGCGAAAGACCGGCACATGAAGCTCGGCAAGCCGCAGCGCCAGCACCGCATCGCGCGCCTGTTGGAGACAAGTGCCATCACGAATCAGGCGCAACTCGTGTCGATGCTGGCCGATGAGGGGGTCGTCGCCACCCAGACCACGGTGTCACGCGACCTCGAGGAGCTCGGGGCCGTGAAGGTCCGGATCCCCGGAGGGGAAACGGTCTACGCGCTGCCCGAGCTGCCCACCAAGCAG
>DATGKD010000067.1:0-7866 GCA_035294855.1 Acidimicrobiales bacterium | reverse complement strand
GGCTGCGGTCGCACGGACCTCCCCGGGGGCGACACCGAGCAGATGTACGAGTCCATCACCACCCGCCTCGCCCGCTTCGACGACGATACGGTGCTGTACCCCGGCCACCGCTATTCGCCAGAGTCGTGTGCGACGCTCGGCGCCACCCGTGAGCGCAATTACGTGTTCCGACCCCGATCCGCCGAGCAGTGGATGGCGATGTTCGGAGCGTGACCGGGCCCATGGCGCTCGACTCGAGCTCGACCATCGTCGTGGTGGGGGCTTCCCTCGCCGGGCTCCGAGCAGCGGAGACGCTGCGTTCCGAGGGTTTCGGGGGACGGCTCGTCATCATCGGTGCCGAGCGGCACCTGCCGTACGACCGCCCGCCGCTCTCCAAGCAGCTCCTCGCCGGCACGTGGGACCTCGACCGGGTCATGTTGCGCACGCCCGACCAGATCGACGCTCTCGGCGCGGACCTGCGCCTCGGTCAGTCGGCGACCGCGCTCGACCTCGAAGCGCGGGTGGTGCACATGGCGGACGGCTCCGACGTGTCCTACGACGGCCTGGTCGTCGCCACCGGGGCGCAACCGCGCCAGCTCCCGGGGGTGGCGGAGGTCGACGGGGTCTTCACTCTGCGGACCCTCGACGACTGCCTGGCGCTCGCCTCGCGGGCGGCCACCGAAGGAGCGCGCCTCGTCGTGGTGGGGGCGGGCTTCATCGGGTCCGAGGTGACCGCCACCTGCACGACGCGAGGGGCGCGCGTCACCGTGGTCGAGGCGCTCCCCACGCCACTCGCCCAGGCCCTCGGCGAGGAGATCGGTGCGGTGTGCGGCGCGCTGCACACCGACCACGGTGTGGAGCTCCGCACAGGTGTGGCGGTGGCGCGCGTGCTGACGAGCCGCGACGACGGCGCGGACGGTTCGGGTGGCCGGGTCACAGCGGTGGAGCTGGCCGACGGGAGCGTCGTGGACGCGGACGTGGTGGTGGTGGGAATCGGGGTCGTGCCGGCGACGGGCTGGCTGGAGGGTTCCGGTCTCGAACTGGACGACGGCGTCGTGGTCGACGCCACGCTGCACGCGGCCGACGGCGTCGTGGTGGCGGGCGACGCGGCGCGCTGGCCCCACGCCGCGAGCGGATCGCTCGTCCGGGTGGAGCACTGGACGAACGCCAACGAGCAGGGCTCGGAAGCGGCACGCCATCTGCTCCTCGGGCGCGCCGAGGCTCCCGCGTACGTCACCGTGCCGTACGTGTGGTCCGACCAGTACGACGTGAAGATCCAGCTGCTCGGGCTCCCTCGCCCCGACGACGCCGTCGAGGTGGTCGACGGCTCGTTGGAAGAGCGGCGCTTCGTGGCCCTCTACGGACGCGAGGGCAAGCTCACCGCCGCGCTCGGCTTCGGGCGCCCCCGCCAGCTGATGGGTTACCGCCCGCTGCTCGAGTCGGGCGCCTCCTGGGACGAGGCGCTGGCCCGCGCCAAGGCCTGAGAGGAGCGAGGCCCCGAGGGACCGGGCCGACCGCCGTTGACGTGCAGACGGGTCCGTGGGCGGTCGCGGGCGGCGCGCAGAAGTCGTCGTTCCTCCTCGGGCGCCAAGACGCGCCCGCCGTAGGCAGTCGCTTCGACGACGGCGGCGATGGCGCTCCACGTCTCGGAGGCGTCGCCCGCGCCGGCGTCGAGGGCCGCCGCGAACTCGGCGAGCGTCTCGTCGGCACGCCGACGCCGACCGGCGCGGCGGCCCGCGGCCTCGAGCCGGCGGCTCATCTGCTCTGCCCACGTGCGCGGGCGCCGGCGGGCGATCATGACGCAGAGCGCGCCGAGGGCGGCCGGACCGGCCGTGGCGGTCAGGAGCAACCACGGCACGTGCCCGAGGACATGGCCCGCATCACCGAGGAGCGTCGCACCGGGCGACGGGTTCGCGAGCGGCACGACCGCCGTCGGGTCGAAGCTCTGCCAGCCGTAGCCCGGGAACCACACCTGCACCCACGCATGGGCGTCCTGCGCCTGGATGTCGTAGAGGTCGGTGATGGGGTTGTAGGGGCCGGGCACGAACCCCACGGCCTCGCGGGTGGGGACGCCGAGCGAGCGCAGCATGACGTTCATGGCGGTGGAGATCTGTTCGCAGAACCCGGTGCGGGAGCCGAAGAGGAACTGGTCGACGGTGTCCTGGCCGGGCGAGAGCGGCGGAATCGACGTCGAGTAGCGGGTATGGGCGCCGATCCAGGCCGTGAGGCGCTGCACCTTGTCGTAGGTGTTCGTCGTGCCGGCGGTGACGGATTCGGCGAGGGCCCGCACGCGCGCGTACGGCGCCGCGTAGGCGCGGGGAAGGGACGCGTAGCCCGCCAGTCCTGGCGGTGCCGTGACGGCGGCGCCCTCCGATGCGGCGCGCAGCTGTTCGGGCGTGGGCGCTTCGACGTAGGACTCGACCGTGTAGATGGCGCCCGGCCCCAGGCCGATGGGCGACACGATGCTGTCCGCGTCGGAGGTGAAGACGTTCCGAGCGGGGAACCACACCTCGTGCGCGTCGTCGGCGTGGAACACGAGGTTCGGCGACGACTGGACCACGTAGAAGGTCTGCAGGTCCGGCGCGCCGGGGGGCGCTCCGCCGGGCGGGCCCCCGACGAAGAACGGCGAGCCCGGCGCGGAGACGTGCGTGGCGGGATGCGTGGACTTCCAGCTCTGCCCGTCCCACTGGTCGAATGTCTCGCCCACCCAGTACGACGGCCGCTGGGCGCGCACCCGGAGGACCACCTGGTCGCCGAGGGCGCCGCGTAGCGCCGTGTCGAGCCGCCCCGCGAATCCGAGATAGCCGCCGATCCGCGTGCGCCCCGCGGGGCTCCCGGGTCTTGCCGGTTCGCCCACGCGACCGGTGTCGCCGGCGAGCCCGCCCGCGGTACCGAGCTGGCCACCGGGGCCGGCGTTGGCGGGGAAGTCGATGCGCCCGGCTACCTGGGGGGCCGGCAACACCGCCAACGCCCCCGCTCCCACCACGGCGACGGCACCGAGCGCACCGGCGACGCCGCGCGCCCGCAGTCGTCCCCCCTCGCTGGCGGATCCCCACATGGCGACGAGACCCCAGAGACCGAAGGCCGCCCAGACGAGCACGTACCCACCGAACGTGAGATCCGTCGCCTGGGCGGCGGCCACGGCCATGAGGCTCGCCGAACCGGCGAGGGAGAACGACAGGTCGCGCCGGGCGGGGACGTCGAACGCGTGGGCCACCTGGACCCACACGAACAAGACGGCCAAGGGGTTCTCGACGGTGTTGATGTCGTACACCGGCTGGCCCGTCAGCTGACGGAAGAACCACACGAAGGCGACGAGCGCCGCGCCCGCGAGGATGGGCTTCATCCACGGCAGCGGCTTGGTGCGCGTCCGGTACGACAACGCCATGCCCGACGCGACGAGGACCGCGGATCCCGCGGCCACGCCCCACGACAGCTCGCTCTCGGCGCGGCAGGCGGCGATGCCCGTGAGCACCGCGCCCGCGCATGCCACGCGCAGCCACACGGAGTGCTCCGGAGGTCCGGGGCGATTGGCGCGCCGGACGGCTTCGAAGAGCCGGATCACCGTGCCGCCGCCCCACCGGGAGCCGCCGGCGGCTGCGCCGTGACGCCACCGGCGCCGTGACGCTCACCGACGGCGCGCGCCAAGCGGCGGCCGGCGGCGCGCCTGTCCGTGACCACACCGGTGCGCGGGCCGGATGGCTCCGTGGTGGTGAGCACCACCGCCGATCCCCGGTCCAACAGCCTCACGATCGAAGCCAGCGCCCGCTCGGCCATCCGCTCCGCCTCGCCGGTGTCCTCGGGGAGGTGGACCTCGATGGAGAACGAGGCTGCGGCCGGGCCCTCGGTCTCGCGCACCATGAGATCGCCGGTGTGTGCGGTGGCCGGCCAGTGCACGACGCGTCGGAGGTCGCCGGGACGGTAGGGACGGACGCCGCGGGGCTCGCCCACGCGCGCCGCGGTGCGGGCCGAGGCCTCGCCGCGGCCGTCCTCGCGACGCGGTGGCAGGGGCTCGGGCACGCCCAAGCGGGGGGCGACGACCAGCTCGCGCGGCAGTGTCACCACGACGCGCCGGGTCCACCACAGCAAGCCGAAGGGCGCGGCGCTCGCGATCTCGAAGCTGACCGACCGGTACACACCGCGATGTGCGGGGACGACCATGACACTGTCGTCCACCGGGACGACCATGACACTGTCGTCCACCGGGACGACCGAGAAACCTCTGTCGGTGGGTTCGGCCGAGCGGCGCGGACCGACGAACGTCACGGGCCCCTCGGGGTCGAGGGGCTGGACGCGCAATCGGGTCGAGGCCACCGCGACGATCGCCGCGGGCAGCCCTGCGGTGGCGTCCGCGGGGCATTCGGTGACCAGCACGCGGGCGCGCTGTGCCACGAACGCGGGACCAATGAGACCGACGACGAGCGTGCCGGCCAGGGCGTCACCGATCGCCTGGACCCATCCCGCTCCGCTGTTGTGGGCGACGAGACCCCACGCCAGGAGCACGGCGGCACTGCTGACGATCGGGACGACCGGGCGCACCGGCCGCGCGACCCGATGGCCGGCCAAGCGGAGGCCGGCCGGTCGGTTCACGGCCGGGGTGTCGGCGTGGCGTCGAGGAGCTCGCGCACAACGAGAACGCCGCGTTCGACGCCGTCGTCGGTGAGCAGCCGGTGCGCGAGGCAAGCCACGGCGACCGACTTGACGTCGCCCGGCGTCACGAAAGACCGTCCGGACAACACCGCGTGTGCCTGGGCGGCGCGGATGAGCCAGATCGCCGCACGTGGGCTGGCGCCGAGCCGGACGCCGGAGGCGTGGCGCGTCGCCCGACACAGCGCCACGGCGTACTCCGCCACACGGCTGTCGACTTCGACCGACTCGGTGGCCCGTTGGGCGCGCAGCCACTGCTCGGCGGTGCACACCGCCCGGAGCTCGCCGAGCGCGAACTTCCCACCGGCGTGCCGCACGAGCCTCGCTTCGGTGTCCGAGTCGGGGTAGCCGACCGCGGTCGCCAAGGCGAAGCGGTCGAGCTGGCTCTCGACGAGCGGGTAGGTGCCCAACTGCGACAGCGGGTTCTGGGTGGCGACGACGAGGTGCGGGCGAGGCAGCGGCCACGACTCGCCGTCGACGCTCACCTGTTGCTCCTCCATCGCCTCGAGCAGCGCGGCTTGGGTCCGCGGCGGCGTGCGGTTGAGCTCGTCGACGAGCACGACGTGCGCGAAGACCGGTCCGGGACGGAAGTCCCACGTGCCGGCGTCGGGCGAGAACACCGACACCCCGGTCACGTCGGACGGCAGCAGATCGGGGTGGCCCTGCACCCTCGCCAACTCAGAGCCGAGCGATGTGGCGAGCGCCCGCGCCAGCACGGTCTTCCCGACGCCGGGCACGTCCTCGATGAGCAGATGGCCGCCCGACAGCGCGGCGATGGCGGCCGCGGTGAGCGGTCCCGGAGTACCGAGCAGCACCCGGCTCAGGTTGTCGACGAGCGAGCGGCCGAGCTCGATGGCGTCTTCCACGCGGCCGCCTTGGTCGGGGGCCGCAGCCAGCACGCCGACGGTGGGCTGGTCGCCGAAGGGGGCGGACTCCATCAGGCCCAAGTTATCGGCAGCGTCCGCGGCCGACTGAACCGCCCTCCCTGGTCAGGACGCAATCCGAACCCGTCAGAACTCGAGAGCGGTCAGCTCCGGCACGGTGTTGCGGGCCCGCTCGCGGGCCTCGAGCCAGCGCGACCGCGCTGAGGCTCGCGCGACGTCGCTCGAACGCGGCGTCACGACCTTGGACGGACGCCACGACGCGGCGACCTCGTGCTCGTCCTTCCACGCACCGACCGCCATGCCTGCCAGGTACGCGGCACCCAACGTGGTGGCCTCGGTGACCGGAGCGATCTCCACGGGGCGTCCTATGACGTCCGCCAGTGACTGCACGAAGACCCCGTTCTGCGACATGCCCCCGTCGACGCGCAAGCTGCCGATCGACAAGCCCGTGTCGTCCTCAGCCGCCTCCAGCAGGTCCGCGCCCCGGTGGGCGACCCCCTCGATCACGGCGCGCACCATCTCGGGACGCCCGCTCCCCCGGGTGATGCCGACGAAGGTGCCCCGCGCGCCGAAGTCCCAGACAGGTGAGCCCAGTCCCACCAGCGCGGGCACGAACCACACGTCACCGGTGTCCTCACATTCGGCGGCCACCCGTTCGGAGTCGGCCGCGCTCCCGATGATCCCGATGTCGTCGCGGAGCCACTCGATGCATGTTCCCGCCGTGAGCATGACGGCCTCGACACCCCAGGTCCTCGATCCGGCGCGTTGCCAGGCCACGATCGGGAACGTGCCCGCACCACCGCGTCGCGCAAAGGAGGGACGCGTGCTCCCCAGGCAACAGTCGAGCATGCCGCCCGTGCCGAAGGTCGCCTTGGCGAGGCCCGGCCGGACGCAGCCCTGGCCCACGAGCGACGCCTGCTGGTCGCCGGCGATGCCGCACAGCACGGGCGCGCCCTCGAGCGCACCGGCTTCGCCGACGGCACCGGAGGAATCGACGATCGCGGGCAGCACCTCGCGAGGGATGCTCAGCAGGTCGAGCTTCGCGTCGTCCCAGTCTGCGCCGTCGGCATCCGTGAGACCCGTCACCCCCGCGTTGGTGGCGTCGGTGACATGCACGGCGCCTCCGGTCAGCGTCCACGCCGTCCAGGTGTCGACGGTCCCGAAACAAAGGTCTCGCGTGCGTTCGGGGTCGGCCATGTCCAGCAGCATGGCGAGTTTGGTGGCCGACTCGTTCGGCGCGACGCGCACTCCCTGGTCCCGCAGCACGAGGCACATGCCGACCGTGCGCAGGTCCTGCCAGCCGATGCCGGGACCGACGGGCTCACCGGTGGTGCGGTCCCAGAGGATGGTGGAGCTGCGCTGGTTGGCGATCCCGACGCCGTCCACGGGGCCACCGGCCGCAAGGGCGGCACGGGCAACCTCCAAGACGGCCGTCGCCATGGCGGCCGCATCGAACTCGACGAATCCGGGTGCCGGGGACGACGGCAGGACCGGCACGTGGTGAATGTGGTCCACCGAGCCCGCGTCGTTCACCACCGCGGCTCGCACGCCCGACGTGCCGACGTCGACGACCAGGATCTTCACGTCAGGATCTTCACGACAGGGTGCTCAGACCTGGGATGTTCACGGCCAGCCCGGTTCGCCGAAGGGCGAGGGGAGCCCGAGCTTTCCCGGGTTGAGGATGCCGCGCGGATCGAGCGCATCCTTGAGCGTCACCAACACGTCGAAGGCGTCTCCGAGCGCAGGGTTCATAAAGCGTGCGCGGTTGATCCCGATGCCGTGATGGTGGCTGATCGCCGCGCCGTGGGCCTGCACGACACCCATGACGGCGTCCCACGCGGCGCGGTAGTACCGCTCTGCCCACTCGCCATCGCTCTGTTTCGAGGTCCCACCAGAATCGGCGTTGTCACCCGCCGGGTTTCGACCGCCGAACGTGAAGTACAGACAGGCGCCATCGGTGTACGAATGCGACTGGTGCGCGGACGCGGCCAGGGTGCCGTCCAGGGATGACAGGGCGTCGACGCACTGCCGGTACAACGACGGCAGCACGGCCCAGCGCGCCGCGACCTCGATGGTGTCGACCACGACGCCCGCTCGGTACAGCGGAGCCAATGCGGACACGTCGTTGCGGTGGCCGAGCCAGCGCTCCACCAGCGCGACGTCGAGCGGCGAACCGTGGGCTCGCGCGCTTTCGGCGTCCACGACCGCAACGTGGGTCCGAGGAACTCGTCGTCGGCTTCGTCGAGCACGATGAGCACGCAACGGTCGTCGACGTCGAAGTTGCGCTTCGACTCCGTCTGGTCGTAGAGGCGCAGCACCGCGGGCGTGGCGCCGCGCCGCAGGACGTTCCGGCACA
>DATGKD010000066.1:0-2125 GCA_035294855.1 Acidimicrobiales bacterium | reverse complement strand
CCCTTGATGCGTTGCGCGCCCCAGTCGGCCGACAGCTCGGAGGCGGGCACGCCCCACACCTTTTCGTTGTAGGTCTTGAAGAAGTGCTCGTAGAGGCGCCATCCATAGTTGGCGACGATGTACCCCTCGAGCGTGCTCTGGTCCTTGGGTGGCGCCACACGGGCCTTGGCGTACGACACCGCACAGCGCACGGCTTCGATCAACCCCAGGTTGCGCAGCGCGTTGAGCGGCTTGATGGGGTAGTCGTAGAAGCGGCCGTCGTAGTAGATCCGGCTCATCCGGGGGCGCAGCAGGAAGTCGCCGGCGGGGAGGATCTCGTGCCACAGCTCCTCGACCGGCTGGACCTTGGTGAAGAAGCGGTGGCCGCCGATGTCGAACCGCCACCCGTCGCGCTCGACCGTACGGCTGATTCCTCCGACGACGTCGTCGGCCTCGAGGACGACCACCGGGTGCCCGGCCTTGGTCAGCTCGTACGCGGCCGTCAGCCCTGCCGGGCCGGCGCCGATCACCGCCACGGGACGGCCGTCCGGCCGCCCCGCCGTCGATTGCGTCACGTCGAGGTGCTCCCGTCTGCTGCGCCGCTCGGCCCCATCGCAGGATACCGGCTCGTGGGCACGGCCCCCGGGGACCGAGATGGTCGGCATGACCGAGACGGTCGGAACTAGGGGACGTACAGGTTCGTGAACGTCAGCACGGCATAGGCCACGAGGCCGGCCGTCCCCACGGTGAGGGCCGCCCGCTCGACGCGCCTGCCGGCCGTCACGGTGGCGGCCGCGAGCACGAGGGGAAACGCCGACAGCGCGTAGCGCTCGAAGCCGTCCAGGTTGCTGGCGGTCAGGGCCACGCCGAGGACCACTGTCGCAAAGGCCCCGTAGGACGCCGGCCACCGTCGCCACGCCACCACGGTGAGGGCGATCGCCAGCAGCGCCCACGGCAGGTGCAGCGCTTCTCCCAGGTGGTGCCCGTGCACGAGGAGCGACGCGTCGTGGGACAACGTCGACAGCGGGTCGGCAACGCCGCCCCGCAAGGTCCCCTCCTGCTGGACGCGCAGCGGGGCGAGAGCGTCGCCGTAGCGCAGGCCGACGAACGCGACGAACGCGCCGAATCCGGCCGCTGGGCCCGCCACCGCCCCCGCGCGGGCGAAGCGACCGGACCACGAGACGTCGCGGACACCGCGCAGCGCTTCCACGAGCGCCGGCACGACCAGGAGCACGCCGATCGGCCGCGTGAGCCCGGCGGCGACACCGAGGCCAGCGGCCCACCACCAGGCGCGTCCCCGCAGCGCCAGGAACATCCCCACCGCGAGGAGCAGGAGCGTCCCTTCCGCATACCCCATCACCTGCGCGAACGCGGGCGGGGCGATGCACACGAGCCACGCGGCGCGCGTTGCGAGTCGCTCGTCGCCGGTCTCCCGCCGGGCCAGTGCGGCGAGCAACGCGGCCCCGCCGAGCGCCGACAGGTTGGCGACGACGACGAGCGCGGCCCCGACGCCGACGCCGGGCAGAGACGACAACCCGCGAGCCAGGAGCGGCACGAGCGGGAAGAAGCGCAGCGAGGCGTGGCCCACCCCCCCGTAGCCGTGCCGGGCGATGGCCTCGTACCATCCCGCATCCCAGCCGAGCAGGCCCTCGTGGACGCGCCTCACGACCGAGGGCAGCGGATGGGTCCGGTCGGCGAGCTCGCGTGCGACCGCCAGCGCGGCACCGACCGCCACGCGCGCCACCACCCAAGGGACCGCCGCGGTCCGCAGCGCCCACCACCACTCGGCAGGTCCGCCGACCGACGTCCCGGTCGTGCGCGCAGGCCGGCGGGAAGCAGGGTGGCCACCGGGTTCCGAAGCGGGGGCCGCGGGTGTGGCCGCGGGCGTGGGCGCGGGGGTTGGGGCCGAGGGTGCGACGACGCTCCAGGGCGATCCGCCGGAGCCCGTCACCCCAGGGTGAGCAGCCGCCTCGGTCATGCGCGCCCCGTCCGCGGGTCCCTCCGGGGGCGCCATCGACACGATGCTAACGACGGGGGCGCCGAGCTCCGAGGACGCCGAGTCGCCGCCCCTGAACGCCGGGTCGATCGCGCCCGCTCCGTCTACCATGGCCCGCCGGGGCGCGCGGTCGGTGGGGGTGCACGCTCA
>DATGKD010000065.1:0-17757 GCA_035294855.1 Acidimicrobiales bacterium | reverse complement strand
GGCCCTCGCGGTCGTAGGTGGCGGTGTAGCCCACCACGGTGGCGGGGCCGTGGGCCGCATGTGCCACCTCGAGCGGGGCGGCCAGCTCATCGACTCGCTGCTGGAGCTTCTCGGGCGCTTCCACCGGATCGGCCGGCGGCTGCCGTGAGTAGATGCCGATGGCGTGCTTCGTCAGGTAGTAGCCGTTGCCGTGCACGAGGACGTGGTCGCCGTGGCCGGCGCGCAACCACGCCGCGGCATTGGCGACGGAGTGCGTCACGTAGTTGTTGCCGGGCCCGCCGTGATACGGAAGGCCGCCGGTCAACGTGAGGGGCCGGTCGTCGTCGGCGCCGATGCCGAAGCTGTCACGCGCCACCTCGACCGAGCTCGGGAAGCACGAATAGAGGTCGAAGGCGTCGACGTCCGACAACTCGATGCGCGCCGTGGCCGCCGCCGTGCGCCCGCACTCGACGAGGGCCGGGGAGGTGTGGATCGCGGGCCGTTCCGACAGGTACCAGACGTCGTGGGCGTCCGCGAAGCCACGCACGTAGGCCACCTCGTCGGAAGCAAGCCCCCAGTCGCGTGCGGTCGCCGCGTCGGTGATGAGCACGGCGGCCGCCATGTCGACCGCCATGACCGCGTTCACGTATTTCGGGTAGGGGTGACAGATCATCCGGTTGTCCGGCGTGACGGTCATGATCTCGGCAGCGTCCCGACGCGTCGGGAACCACGACACCGGGTTGCGGGCGGCGACCTCGTTGAAGCGCGCCATGAGCGCTCCCATTGAACGCGCGTGCGCGTCGGGGCCTTCCTCGGCGGCGTGGGCGACGGCCGACTCGATGAGGGCATACGCCGAGGTCGCCTGGTCGAGCGCGTGGGCGCGCTCGACGGCGTGAAAGCCCATGTCCGCCTCGAGCGGGGGCCACGTCTCCGGCCAGCCTTCGCTCGAGGGCCACTCGAGGCGGATGCCGCGCTGGCGAGCGCGCCGCCGGGTGGCGAGTGCCTCGACCCCCACGATCAGCACACGCGGTCGCGCACCGGCGAGGACGAGCTCGGCTGCCCGGTTGACGAGCCACTGCGGGATCGACCCGCCCATCCCCGAGCAGCGGGCCTCCGCGTTCTCCGCGCCGATCCGGCGGGCGATCTCGGGGGCGGGGTCGCCGTGGCGCAGCGACAGCGAGTGGACCATGAACACGTGGGTCAGATCGCGCAGGACGTCCTGGCTGGGGTGGCCGGCAGGCGGCGCCGCGTCCCGGGCGGCGAGCCGGCTGGCCTCGGTCATCAACTCGAAGGGATCGGGCGCTTCGAGGGGGTCCTCGTTGCGGTTGGTCAGCTGGCCGCCGCCTGCCACCACGGGAACCCTCGTCCAGTCCACCGTGTCTTTCCTCCTCGTGTGCTGCGTGGCTTCGTGCTGCGTGGCTTGTTGCTGCGTGGCGTCAGGACGGCGCCGTGACGTGCTGCGTCACGGCGGTGGCACCTCGGCTGGCGTGCCGGGAGCCATCGAGGGCATCGCGCGACGGGGGGGGCCGCTTGCGCGCTCCGCGTCGATCGCCCCGGACAGCCGTCCCGGACGGGCCTCGTCCCCGGGTCGGAACGCTCAGTCGCGCCCGCTCGCCATGGCGCCGAGGTCGGCGGCGAGCACCCGCTTGCGCTCCCCGTCGGCCCGCCGCGGGCGCAGGGAGGTGTCGACGTCGGCCGCCTCGGCCCGCAGGGCCTCCACGGTGCAGCGCTCGCGGGGCCGGTGGGCGAACGGGTCATAGTGGAACAGCCGCATGGCGTTCTCGTGGCTGATCTTGTTGACCTCCGCGTCGGGTACGCCGGCCAGGTACTTCATGGCGATCTCGGGGGCGTTCGGCCACGTCGAGTCGGAATGCGGGTAGTCGCACTCCCAGCACACGTTGTCGAGCTCGAGGAACCGCCGGTTCTCCACGCCGAAGGCATCGTCGATGAAGCACGTCACGATGCGCTCCTTGAACACCTGGCTGGGGAGCTTGTCGCCGAAGTCCTGGTGAGTCCACTTGTGGTGGTGCTGGTACACGTAGTCCACGCGTTCCAAGAAGTACGGGATCCAGCCGATGCCGCCTTCGGACAGGGCGATGCGCAGGTCGGGGAACTTGCGCAGCACGGGGGAGAACAGCAGGTCCGCGGCGCACTGGATGATGTTCACGGGCTGCAGCGCGATGAGGACATCGAACGGGGCGTCGGGAGCGGTGATGGCCAGCTGCGACGAGGACCCGATGTGGAGGCACACCACCATGTGCTCGTCCGAGCACGCCTTCCAGAACGGGTCCCAGTGGTCGGTGTGGAAGCTCGGCCAGCCGAGCTTGGACGGGTTCTCGGAGAACGTCACGGCGTGACAGCCCTTGGCCGCCACCCGCCGGACCTCGGCCGCCATGAGCTCGGGGTCCCAGATGGGCGGGATCGACAAGGGGATGAAGCGACCCGGATACGCGCCGCACCAGTCCTCGATGTGCCAGTCGTTGTAGGCGCGCAGCATGTCGATGGCCAGCTCTTTGTCCTCTGTGCGGGCGAAGAGCTGGCCGCAGAACTGGACGAACGACGGAAAGCACATCGACCCCAGCACGCCGTTCACGTTCATGTCGCGGACGCGCTCGTGGATGTCGTAGCAACCCGCGCGCATCTCCTCGAACGACGTCGGCTCGATGCCGTACTCCTCCGGAGGCCGGCCCACCACCGCGTTGAGCCCGACGTTGGGGATCGTGTTGCCCTCGAACACCCAGACGTCGGTGCCGTCGTCGTTGTGCACGACCCGCGGCGCACGGTCCTTCCACTTGGCGGGCACGCGCCCCTCGAACATGTCCGGCGGTTCGACCACGTGGTCGTCGACGCTGACGAGGATGAGGTCCTCAGCTTGCATGGCGCGCTCCCTCCCCGCCCGGCTCGGGCGACGAGGCCAGCCTATCCCTGACACGAGTGTCAGACACCTTCGGGGCGGCCCTACACTGGCCCACCGATGGGCACCTCCGCCGAAGCGCCGAGGGGGCTGGCGGCGCTGGCGCATGTCGACCCCGAACGGGTCGCGCTCGTGTGTGGCGACGAACGGGTCACCTTCGCCTCGCTCGATCGCGCCGCCAACGCCGTCGCCCGGGCGCTCGGGCCGCACGCCGCCACGGGTGGCGAGCGTGTCGCGGTGATGCTCGGCAACGGGACCGAAGGCTTCGCGGCATGGCACGGCACGGCGCGCCTCGGCGCGCTGGTCGTCCCGGTGTCCACGCGCCTGACCGCGCCCGAGGCCGCCTACATCGTCGGCGACTCCAGGTCGGTCGCCCTGGTCCACGACGGCTCGCCCACCGCGGTGGCCGCGGCGAGCCGGGCCGGTGTCCCGGGCGTCGACGTCAGCGATCTGGACCTCGCACACGGGAGCGACGAGCCGCCGACCGAGGATTGGCTGGGCACGCCGGTCACCACCATGACCTACACCTCGGGCACCACCGGCCGGCCCAAGGGCATCGCGCGTCCGGCCCCGCGTCCCATGCGCGACGCGCCGCCCAACCCGTTCGCTCAGTTCTGGGGCTTTCGGCCCGACGACGTCCACCTCATGTGCGGGCCCATGTACCACACCGCTCCGAGCGCGTACGCGCTCATGAGCATGGCCGAAGGTGGCTGCGTCGTGATCATGAAGCGGTTCGACGCCACCGAGTGCCTGCGCCTCATCGAGGCCGAGCGCGTCACCACGTCACAGATGGTCCCGGCCAACTTCATCAGGATCCTGGAGGCGGACTGGCGTTCGTTCGACCGCTCGTCGGTGCGCAAGGTGCAGCACGCGGCGGCGCCGTGCCCGGTCCACGTGAAACGCCAGATCATGGAGGTGTTCCCTCCGGGCACGGTGTGGGAGTACTACGGGGCGAGCGAGGGCATGGCATCGGTCATCTCGCCCGAGGAGTGGCTCGCCAAGCCGGGCAGCGCGGGCCGGCCCTTCCCCGGTGTGACGGTTCGGATCGTCGGGCCCACGGGCGAGCAGCTCCCGGTCGGCGAGGTGGGGGCCATCTACATCTCCTCGCTCGGTCCCGACCGCTTCGCCTACCACAACGCCCCCGACAAGACCGAAGAGGCGTGGTGGGGCGACTACTTCACGGTCGGCGATCTCGGGTGGCTGGACGAGGACGGCTACCTGTTCCTGGCCGACCGCCGCACGGACCTCATCCTGTCCGGCGGGGTGAACATCTACCCGGCGGAGGTCGAGAGCGCCCTCGTCGAGGAGCCCGACGTCGTCGACGCCGCGGTGTTCGGCCTGCCCGACGAGCGGATGGGCCAGCGCGTGCACGCCGTCGTGGAGCTGCGCCCCGACGCGCCCGCCGACGCCGACGCGCTGCGCGCCAGGCTCGGCACCCGGCTGGCGGACTTCAAGCTGCCCCGCACCATCGAATTCGTCCGCGAGCTTCCCCGCGAGCCGAACGGCAAGGTGATGAAGGCGGCCATGCGGGCCGAGCGGATCGGCGCCGAGAACGCCGCGAACGCCGAGGACGGGACGAGGGCGACCGAGCGAATGGAGGCGACGACATGACCGGCGACGCACACGGGCGGCACGAGGTGCCCGGCGAGGCGCGGCTGCTGATCGACGGCAAGCTCACCGACGCCGCCTCGGGAGCCACCTTCGACAACATCGACCCGACCACCGAGGGGGTCCTCGGCCAGACCGCGGACGGGAGCGCCTCCGACATGGAGTCCGCCATCGCCGCCGCCCGGCGCGCGTTCGACGACACGACCTGGTCGACGGACCACGCGTTCCGCAGCCGGTGCCTCGCCCAGTTGCACGCCGCGGTGAGCGCGCACAAAGAGGAGCTACGGGCGATCACCGTCGCCGAGGTCGGAAGCCCCATCGCGCTGACGTACGCCAACCAGGTGGACCTGCCGATCGACGACCTCGGCTACTGGATCGATCAGCCCACCCGCTACGAGTACGAGCGGTGGCTCCCCGAGCGCGACGTGTTCGGCCAGCCGCAACGCCGCCTCGTCCGCCGTGAGGCTGTGGGGGTGGTGGGGGCCATCACGCCGTGGAACTTCCCCCTCAACCTGAACCTCGCCAAGCTCGGGCCCGCGCTGGCGGCGGGCAACACCGTGGTGCTCAAGCCGGCGCCCGACACGCCGTGGTCGGCCACGTTCCTGGGCCGGCTCGTCGCCGAGGAGACCGACATCCCGCCCGGCGTGGTCAACGTGGTGGCGTCGTCGGACCACCTGGTCGGCGAGGTGCTCACCACCGACCCGCGCGTCGACATGATCACGTTCACCGGGTCGACGCGCACCGGCCGGCGCATCATGGCCAAGGGGTCGGACACGGTGAAGAAGGTGTTCTTGGAGCTGGGCGGCAAGTCGGCCAACATCGTCCTGGACGACGTGACCGACCCCGCGGCCGCCATCGGCCTCAGTGCCATCGGGGTGTGCACGCACTCGGGCCAGGGATGCGCGATCACCACCCGGTTGCTGCTCCCCCGCTCGCGCTACGACGAAATGCTCGAGGTGGCCGACTCCATGATGGCCTCGGTCACCTACGGCGACCCCTGGGACGCCGCCAACCTGCAGGGCCCGCTCATCAACGCCACCCAGCACCAGCGCGTGCTCGGCTACATCGACAAGGGCAAGGCCGAGGGCGCGCGGCTGGTGCGTGGCGGCAGGGTGCCCGAGCAGTTCCCCAAGGGCTACTTCGTCGAGCCCACGCTCTTCGCCGACGTCGACCCCAAGGCCACCATCGCGCAGGAGGAGATCTTCGGCCCGGTCCTGGCCGTCATCGCTTACGAGGACGACGACGACGCCGTCCGCATCGCCAACGACTCCATCTACGGGTTGTCGGGCGCGGTGACGAGCGCCTCGGAGGAGCGCGCCATGGACGTGGCCCGGCGCGTGCGCACGGGCACCCTGATGGTGAACGGCGGGTTCTGGAACGCCCCCGACGTGCCCTTCGGCGGCTACCGGCAGAGCGGGGTGGGACGCGAGAACGGGACCCTGGGCTTCGAGGAGTACCTCGAGGTGAAGGCGATCGCGCTGCCCGCCCGCTGATCGCCCCGGCCGCCCGCCGAAACCGACCGACGACGCACCGAACCACCGAACCACCGAACACCGAAAGGTTTCGCATGACCACGGACACCCAGCCCACCCCCGGCGCGCCGGCCCGGCCCGACGCGGCGGCCGACGCCGTCGACCCGAGCGTCGTGCTGTTCGGCGGCTTCGCCGACACCCCCCACGATGCGTACCGCCAGCTGTTGGAGAGCTGCCCCGTCTCGCGGGCGTCGGGGACGCTCGACCCCACCGAGACCGTGTACATCTCGGGGTACGAGGACGTGAACTGGGCGGTCCGCCATCCCGAGGTGTTCTCCTCCGCCGGGGCGGTCGAGATCGGGCAGGAGCAGCCGCTCATCCCGCTCCAGCAGGACCCGCCCCTGCACACCTCCTACCGTCGGCTGCTCAACATGCCGTTCACGCCGAAGCGCATCGCCCAGCTCGAGCCCGACGTGCGGCGCCTCGTCACCGGGCTCATCGACAGCTTCGTCGACCGGGGCAGGTGCGACTTCAACGACGAGTTCGCCACGCCGCTGCCGTCCACGATCTTCCTGCGGCTCATGGGCCTGCCCCAGAGCGACCTGCCCATGTTCCTGCAGTGGCGCGACAACATCGTCCGCCCCGACGTCGACCCGTCGGACTTCGAGGGCGCCGAGGAGATCCGGGCGCGCACCGGCAAGGAGATCAAGGCGTACTTCGAAGCCGCCATCGACGCGGCGCACGTCGACCCCGGTGACGGGCTGCTCGGTGAGTTGGTCCACGCGGATTTCGAGGGCCGGCGGCTCACCCGCGACGAGCTGCTCGGCATCTCGCAGCTCATGCTGCTGGGCGGCCTCGACACGGTCACGGCCACCCTCGACTGCATGATCGCCTACCTGGCGCGCCACCCCGACCGGCGGCGTCAGCTGGTCGAGGACCCGACGATCATCCCCACCGCCGTCGAGGAGATGCTGCGGGCCGAGACGCCCGTCCAGGTCATCGCGCGCAGTGTCGTCGAGCCGGTGACGGTCCAGGGCGTCGACTTGAAGCCGGGGGACCCGGTCATGCTCGTCCTTGGCGCGGCCAACGTCGACCCCCAGGTGTTCGACGATCCCCACGCCGTGGACTTCGGCCGCGACGCGGCGCGCCACGTGGCGTTCGGCGGCGGCAACCACCGGTGCCTGGGGGCGCACCTGGCGCGGCTCGAGCTGCGCGTCGCGCTCGAGGAGTTCCACCGCCGCATCCCCGACTACCGCATCGCAGACGGCGAGGAGGTCCACTTCTCACCGGGCATCCGCCAAGCGAGCACGCTGCCACTCGCCTGGGGTCCGGCCTCCTGACCGCGGCCCGCTACTCGCGGCCGAGGACCACCGTCCCCGTCGAGGAGATCCACCCGCCGGTGCCGTTCACGCACGCCAACTTGGCGTCCGGCACCTGGCGAGCGCCGCACTCGCCGCGCAGCTGCTTCGTGGCCTCGACGACGAGGAAGATGCCCCTCATCCCCGGCTGACACGCCGACAGGCCACCCCCGTCGGTGTTCGTGGGGAGCGCGCCCCCCACCCGCAACGTCCCGCCCTCCACGAACGCGCCGCCCTCGCCCTTCTTGCAGAACCCGAGGCCTTCCAGCGTGAGGAGCACCGTCAGCGTGAAGCTGTCGTAGACCTCCACGACGTCGATGTCCTCGGGGGCCACGCCCGCCTCGCCGAACGCCCTCCTGCCGGAGCGGACGCAGGGTGACTCGGTGAAGTCACGCCACTCGCTCATGGTGGCGTGCGAAATGGCCTGACCGGTCCCGAGCACCCAGATCGGGGTGTTGGCGCAGTCCCGCGCCCGCTCCTCGTGGGTGAGCACGACGGCCCCGCCGCCGTCCGAGCGGATGCAGCAGTGCAATTTGGTGAACGGGTCGGCGATCATCCGCGAGCTCTGCACGTCTTCGATGGTGATCGGCTCGCGGTAGTAGGCGTCGGGGTTGAAGCCCGCGTTGTAGCGGGCGGACACGGCGATCTCGGCCAGCTGCTCGATGGTGGTGCCGAACTCGTGCATGTGGCGGCGCGCCGCCATGGCGTGCTTGGCGATGAGCGTGTGCCCGAACGGGGCGTCGAACTGGACGGGGCCCCGGTTGCCGAAGAACAGGTTGGCCCGGCGGGTGCGCCGCTTCAGGTCGGCGCGCGACGTGGACCCGTAGGAGAGGACGACGGTGTCGATGTGGCCCTGGGCGATGGCCGCCGCGGCGTGCTGGAGGAAGATCTCCCAGCACGACCCGCCCACACCGGTGGAGTCGATGTAGTCGACGTGGTGCGCGAAGCCCAGGTACTCGGCGAGCTCGATGGGGGGGAGGTTGCCGGTGCCGTGCGACATGAAGCCGTCCACCTCGCGCCGGTCGATCCCCGCGTCGGCCAGGGCGCGCGTGGTGGCCTGGTGGTGGAGCTCCCACGCCGACTTGTCGTCGACGCGCCCGCAGTCCGACAGCGCTGCCCCGACGATCGCCACCTTGCGCGCCATGGCACCTTTCCTCGTTTCCCCGGTTGTCGGGGCTGTCGGGCGTTCCGACGGAACCTGACGCCGGCGTCGGAGAACGTGGGCCCACGGTAGCGTGGGCTCGTGGCCGACGGCACACCGGCGGCGCTCGCCGAACCGCTTCCCGGGGTGCCCGCGCGCGCCCCCGGATCGGTGCGCCGCACCATGCACGTGGACGTCGGACCGCGCGCCGAGTGGACGTCGTCGCTCGGGATGGAGGGCGGTGCCCGCGACCTGTCGACCGGCGAGGCACCGGGCTTCGTCAGGGTGCTCGCCGAGGCCCACGTGCGCGCCGGGTTCGACACCGCTCGTCGCCTCGAGTCGCTCGAAACGTCGCCGGCGGTGTCGTGGGCGACCAAGCTGGTGGGGGCGCGCGCCGGCGGCGGTTTCCGCAAGCAGCTCGACGCCGTGGTCCCCCCCGCCGAAGCCGGCTCGTTGCTGCGCCAGGTGCTCGACGACATGCCCGCGGCCGCGCTGATCTCCGGCTATGCGTGGATGCGCCTCGCCCGACGCGCCGGGCACCACCCGGCGAGCCTCATGCCGTCGGGCGCGCTGGACCGCATGACCGACCTGTGCTCAGGGTGGCGCGCCGGTGGGACGGCGGTGCGCAGCGTCGAGGCGGGCGAGGGCGTGCCCGTGCAGGACTGCCCGCCCGCGCCGGACGACACCGGTGACGACCCGTGGGCGTGGCACGACGTCGCTGCGCTCGATGCGGACTGGATGCGCCGCCGCCGTTGCATCGACGTGGTCACCGACACCGACGGCGCCTTTTCGATCTGGGCGATGTTCCGCGACACCGTCGGCGAAGGTGATGGTGCCGAGGTGGTCCTGCACGAGTACGCCGTGCGCGCCCGCGGGGCACACGGTGTGCTCGAGGAGATCGAGGCGGAGCCCCGCGTCCTGCCGTTCCCCGAATGCCCCGCGGCCGGTCAGGCCGTGGGCGCGCTCGTCGGGCTCGAGGTGCGCACGTTCGCCACCGCGGTGGGGGACACCTTGTCCGGCATCGCGTCGTGCACGCACTTGAACGATCTTCTCCGTGCGCTCGGAGGTGTGGGGGACCTCGTGGGTGCGCCGCCGGTGCGCTGACGGGGCCTGCCCGCCGCGCCGGTCAGTCGAGCACGCCTTCGTCGGCCAGGCGTTTGCGCTCGGTGTCGTCGATCCCGAGGATCTCGCCGAGCACGACGTCGTTGTGTTCGCCCAACAAGGGGCTCGTGCGGTCGTAACCGGCCGACGCGTCCGAGAGCCGGAAGCCGTTGCGCTCGTACTCGCACGCGCCCATGCACGCGTGGGTGAGCGGGACGAAGTGCCCCCGGTGGCGCAACTGCTCGTCGGCGAAGGCGTCACCGAAGTCCGCCACGGGGACGGCCTCGACGCCCAGGTCCTGCAGGGTGGCGGCGACCTCCCCGGCGGCGCGGGTCTCCGTCCACGCCGACACGATCTGTTCGACCTCGTCCTCCGCCCGACGTCGGGCGTCGAACGTGGCCAGCCGGCCGGTGGTGGCGTCGTCCAGGCCCATGGCGCCGGCCAGGCGCGCCCAGTCGTCGTCCGACCAGCAGGCGACGGCCACCCAGCGGTCCTCGCCTGCGCACGGGAACGCCCCGTGGGGCACGGCGCGCTCGGACCGGTTGCCGGCGCGCACGCGCGTGCGGCCGTTCACCTCGTAGTCGAGCACCCAGGGCGACAACGAGAAGACGGCCGCCTCCACCTGGCTCACGTCCAGGTGCACGCCGCGCCCGGTGCGCCGGCGGTAGAGCAGTCCGGCCGCGAGCGCGCTGGCCACGAAGCGCGGCGCCAGGGAGTCCGTAATCGTGCCGAACGGTCCCACCGGCTCGAGGTCGGGCCAGCCGGTGAGGAGGTTGTAGCCGCCGAGCGCCGATCCCTGGCCACCGAAGCCGGGGTAGTCCTTGTGGGGCCCGGTCTGGCCCTGCAGGCACGAGCTCACCATGACGAGGTCGGGCTTCTCGGCGGCGAGCGACGCGTAGTCGAGCCCGAAGCTGCGCATGGCGCGCGGCGCGAAGTTCTCCGCCACCGCGTCGGCCCATTGCACGAGCCGCTTGGCGATGGCGACTCCCTCGGGGTGCTTCAGGTTCAGGCTCACGCCGAGCTTGCCCACGTTGACGGAGTCGAACATGTCGCCGCCCTCGAGGCCGCACGGGTTGCCGGGCACGTTGCCATAGGTGCGCAGGAAGTCGGGCCGGCTGCGCGACTCGACGCGCACCACCGTCCCCCCGTGCTCCGCGAAGTACCGCACCGCGATCGGTCCCGCCGCGCCCGTGCCGAACTCCAGGAGCCGGGCCCCCGCCCACGCCCCGGGGCTGCCGCCTGACCCGGTCGCGCGGCTCGGCCGCGCGCCGCCGTCGCGTCGGGGCCGGGCCGGCCACCGGACGGGCGCGTCGTCGGGCACCGGTTGCCCGGGCCCTTGGGGGCCGGGCAGGCGCACGGGGTCCCCGGCACTGGTGGTGATGACGAACGAGCGCGGGAAGCGGGCGACGTCGCCGACGGGCACGAAGAAGCCCCGCGCCGCCAGCTGTCGACTCTCGAGCAGCTCGCGCGGCGAGTTGGCCGGGGCGAGCATCAGGTTGGTCTCGCAGGCGATCTCGTACAGCTCGGCCATGGTGTGGCGCGCGAAGTACTCGGCGATCGGCCCGCCGATGGCCTCCAGCTCTGCGGGGGTCACGGCGCGGTGGTCGTACGTCGTCCAGTCCCGCTCGGTGAGCGCCGGGGTGGCGAGCCCTTCCTCGTCGACCAGACGCGTGATCGTCTGCAGGTTGGCGACGCGCGCCTTGCCACCGCGCAGGCCGAACGACACCCACCCGTCCTGGCACGGCCAGATCTCGCGGGTGTTGCCGACGGTCGCCCCCGAGCGCGCCCCGCGGTTCTTCGTCCGCCCGAAGCGCCCGACGTGGCCCATCGAGGCGATCATCACCGCCTCCTGGACGGAGACGTCGACCACCTGGGGCCGACCCGAGGCGAGGCCGGTCAGCGCCGCGAACGCCGCCTCCGGGCCGACGTGCGCGTAGGCGGTGGGCTCCGTGCACCGCACCGGGGCGCGACCGGGGTCGCCGGTGCAGTACATGTTCCCCGTCGACGCCATCACCCCGAGGTCGCTCGCCCTCCACGAGGCCCGGGGCCCGTCGGCACCGAACGGGGTGACGCGCACCCACACGGCGTCGGGGGCGAGCGACGGGTCGGGGTCGAGCGCGCCCGGCCACCCCGGCGTCGTCAGGACGACGTCGGCTTCACGGAGCAGCTCGGCGAGACGAGGGTCGCCCGCGCCGTTCACCTCGACGAGGCGCTTGCCGGCGTTCCACGCCAGGTGGCGGAGGGAACGGCCGTCGGGACCGAGCGGCGGCACTCGCCGCAGCGGATCGCCTCCCGCCGGCTCGACCTTGACCACGTCCGCGCCGAGGTCGGCGAGGATGCGCCCCGTCGAGGCGGCCGGCTCGCCGGCGAGGTCCGCGACGCGCACCTCGTGGAGCAGAGCCTCCGGCTCCGGCGTCACGCCGCGGCGCGCTCCAGCACGTGCACCGCGCAGGCCGAGCCCAGGCCGATGACGTGGGTCAGGCCCACCTTGGCGCCCTCGATCTGGCGGTCGCCGGCCTCGCCGCGCAGGTGCGTGGCCACCTCGTAGAGGTTGGCCACACCGGTCGCCCCGATGGGGTGGCCCTTCGAGATGAGGCCGCCGGACACGTTGACCGGCGTGTCCCCGTCGCGCCACGGCGCCCGCCTGTCGATGAAGTCGCCCGCGCCGCCCGGCTCGCACAGCTGCAGGTTCTCGTAGTGGATGAGCTCGGCGGTGGCGAAGCAGTCGTGCAGCTCCACCAGGTCGAGGTCCTGCGGGGCCACGCCCGCCTGCTCGTAGGCCGCGGCCGCCGCCCGCTTGGTGAGCGTGCTCACGTCGGGCTGGGCCGTGTCGGACTCGACGAAGGGGTCCGAGGTGAGCACCGACGCGGAGATCTTCACGGCGCGCCGCCGCACGTCGGGATCGAGCGTCTTCAGCTTGGCGCCCGAGCACAACACGACCGCCGCGGACCCGTCGCCCGTGGGGCAGCACATGAGCAGCGTGTTGGGGTACGCCACCATGTCGGCGCCCATGACCTCCTCGAGGCTGAACGCCTTGCGGTACTGCGCGAGCGGGTTGAGGGCCGAGTGGGCGTGGTTCTTCTCGGCGACCTTGGCGAACTGCTCGAACCCCACGCCGTCGTGACGCGAGGCGTACTCCATGCCCGCCTGGGCGAACACGCCCGGCATGAGCTGGGTGCCGAGGATGCCCTCGACGGGCATCACCGATCCGTAGCGCCCCGACGGCGTGAAGCCGGACGGAGCGGAGCGGGCCTGGCCGGCCGGCCCGAGGAGTCCCATCTTCCCCATCTGCTCGACGCCGACGGCGAGCGCCACGTCGGCCTCGCCCGCCTTGATGGCGAGGATGCCGGCGCGCACCGCCGTCGCCCCGGTCGCACAGGCGTTGGCCACGTTGTAGACGGGGATCCCCGTCTGGCCGATCTGCTTCTGGAGACGCTGGCCCAGCATGTTGGACGCTTCCATCAGGGACCCGGCGGCGAGCACGTCGACGTCGAAGATGGTGGTGTCCGCGTCGCGCAGCGCGTCGAGCGCGGCCGTGGACGCCAGGTCGATCGAGTCCTGGTCGGGATAGCGCCCGAACCGGGTCATGGCCGCCCCGATGATCCAGACCGCGTCCTTCGTGTCGCTGTCTGCCATGTGTCGCTCCTTTCCGGTGCGTGCCTCAGGCGGGCGTGAAGCCGAACGCCACCGCTTCGGTCCCCTCCGCGTCGGTGCCGCACGCGAAGGTCACCAAGCGGACGGGCATGCCGAGCTCGATCTTCTCGGGGTCGGCGCCGGCGTCGACGATGTTCGCCTTGACGAAGCCGCCGCCGTCCAGCTCGACCACCGACGACACGTACGGCACGGCCACGTTGGGCGCCGCCCGGTGCACGATCGAAAACGACCGGACCACCCCGCTCGGGGAGAGCGGCTTGCGCTCGAACTCGAGGGCTCCACAGCGCGCGCAGGCGTTACGGCGGTCGAAGTACAGCGCGCCGCACTTCGTGCAGGCCTGGGCGACCAGGTGCGGCTGGTCGCCGAGCACGAGATAGTCGACGACCGGGATCTGTTTCGCGCCGCCGCTCTGCGTGTCTGTGTCGTTCACGGCCCTGGACCCTACTCGCGGAACTGACGCCGGCGTCAGTCGAGTGGCACACTTGCCGCCGTGTCGGACCAGCCACTCGACGAACAGGTGCTCCACCGCGTGAGCGACCGGGTGTCGTGGATCACCCTCAACCGGCCCGAGGTGCGCAACGCCATCACGCCCGACCAGCGCGAGCGCGTCATCGCCCTGCTCGAGGACGCGAGCGCCTCGCTGGAGGTCGGTGCCGTGGTGCTCACCGCCACCGGTGAGGGCTTCTGCACCGGCGCGGACCTGCGTGCCGGGCGCGCCCCGGCGCAGCCCAAACCACCCGGCGCGCCCGACCGTGTCATGGGCGACGCGGCGCGCATGATCCGCCGGGGGGCGCAGCGCCTGGTGGCGGCGGTCATGGACTGCGAGAAGCCGGTCGTGGCCGCGGTCAACGGGACGGCCGCGGGCATCGGGGCGCATCTCGCCCTGGCGTGCGATCTGGTCGTCGCGGCCGAGGAGGCGCGCTTCATCGAGATCTTCGTCCGGCGGGGCATCTCCCCAGACGGCGGCGGCGCCTACCTGCTCCCGCGCATCGTCGGCTTGCAGAAGGCGAAGGAGCTCGTGTTCTTCGGCGACGACCTCCCCGCCACCGAGGCGGCCCGCATCGGGCTCGTCAACCGCGTCGTCCCGCGTGCCCAGCTGGAGGAGACCGCGCGAGAGCTGGCCGAACGGCTGGCCGCCGGGCCGACCAAGGCGATCGGCATGGCCAAGTGGTTGCTCAACCGGTCGCTCGACTCCGACCGTGCCACCTCGTTCGACGAAGAGGCCTGGGCGCAGGACCTCATCGTCGGCACGGTGGACGCCGGCGAGGGCCTGCGCGCGTTCGCCGAGCGCCGGGCCCCGGAGTTCAAGGGGTTCTGACTGACCACGTTCCGCGACGCGACGGCCCGGGACGCCGAGGCGGTCGCGGCATTGCACGCGGACAGCTGGCGGCGCAACTACCGCGGCGCGTACGACGATCACTTCCTCGACCACGACGTGGACGCCGACCGCCTGGCGGTGTGGACCGCGCGCCTGGGTGTTCCCGGACCGTCCGGGCGCGCGTGCACGGTGGTGGCCGAGCACGACGGCGCCGTCGTCGGCTTCGCCCACACGATCTTCGGCGAGGACCCGGCGTGGGGCTCGCTCCTCGACAACCTCCACGTCTCCCACGCCCTCCAGCGCCAGGGCATCGCGTCGCGCCTCATGGCGTGCACCGCCGAGCGGCTCCTCGCGGCAGGTGGGGGGCGCGCTCTGTACCTGTGGGTGCTCGAGCAGAACACGGGGGCCCAGGCCTTCTACCGGGCCAGGGGCGGGTCGGTCGTGGAGCGGGCGGTCCGCCCCCTGGCGGGCGGGGGCGACGGCCCGGTTCTCCGGATCGCATGGCCCGACGCCGCGACCCTCGTGCTGCCGGGCTGAGACCGGGGAGCGCCGCGATCGGGGCCCCGCCGGGACCCGAGGGCTGCCGATCGAGGCGGGCGGTCGCTTTCGCCCGGCGGGACCCCAGAAGTAAGCTGACGGAGACGTCAGAGAACTCGGTGCCCGGACGACGGGCGCCGGCGGCTGCCTGCGGAGCTCGGGCGGCAGGGAGGATGCGATGGGGCGCGAGTACGGGCTCATCTCGGCCGACGGGCATGTGGTCGAGCCGCCGGACATGTGGTTGAAGTACCTGCCGAAGAAGTTCCACGACCGGGCGCCCAAGCTCGTGAAGGACCCCAAGGGTGGTGACGCGTGGGAGCTGGTGCCGGGCACCTCGCCGATGCCGCTCGGGCTCGTCACCAACGCCGGCCGTTTCGGCAAGCGCTACGAGGACCTCGAGTGGTTCGGGTCCACCTACGACGACATCCTCCGGGGCTCGTTCGAGGGCAAGGCGCGGATCGAGGAGCAGGACTTCGACGGTGTCGACGCCGAGGTGCTGTTCCCCTCGCAGCGCACCATGGGCGCGTTCATGGCGCAGGAGGACGACGACTACCACCTCGCCGGACTCGAGGCCTACAACACCTGGATGCACGACGAGTTCATGGCCGCCGACCCCGAGCGACTCATCGGGCTCGCCCAGATGCCCGGCGTCGACGTGCAGACGTCGGTCAAGTGGCTGCGCGACGCCAAGGCGGCCGGCTACCGAGGCGTGATCATCTCGGCGTACCCGTCGGGGAACGCGGACCTCTCCGCGGAGGACGACCCGTTCTGGGAGGCGGCCCAGGAGGAGCAGCTCCCGGTGCACATCCACAGCGGTCTCCGCCAGGCCGGCAAGCGGGTGAAGGGCTCGTTCCAGAAGGCCGCCGCGTCGGCGGGGCGCGCCATCGGTCTCGCCGAGATGGGCGGCCCGGTGGGCGACGCGTCGCAGTTCATGTCGAAGTTCATCTACTCGGGCATCTACGACCGCTTCCCCGACCTGCAGATGGTGGCGGTGGAGTGCGGGGCGGGATGGGTGCCGCACTTCCTCGAGCACATGGACGACCACTACTGGCGCAACCGCACCTGGACCGGCTCGACGCTGCAGATGCTGCCGAGCGAGTACTTCCGCCGGAACTGGAAGGTGACGTTCATCCGCGAGCCGTTCGCGGTGGCGGTGCGCCACTGGATCGGCGTCGACAACATGATGTGGTCGACCGACTACCCCCACCACCGCCACGACTGGCCGTACAGCCGCCGGATCGTGGAGGAGTCGATGGGCGGTGTCCCGGCCGACGAGCGCCGGCGCATGGTCTGCGACAACGCCCGGGAGTTCTACCGGCTGGGGTGAGCCCATCCGGCCGCCCGGCGCGGTCGCATCTGTGAGGACCGAACCCGACCGGTCGCGGCGCGCCGCTGGGCCTCGTGCGACCCGAGCGGCCCGGGCCGCCGAGACCGCACGACCGACACGACTGACACGACTGACACGACTGACACGACCGAAGCGATAGAGAAGGAGAAGCGAACGTCATGGGACTGCTCGACGGCAAGGTGGCCGTGGTCACCGGGGCCGGGCACGGCATCGGGCGAGGCGAGGCACTCGAACTGGCGCGCCAGGGCGCCAAGGTGATCGTCAACGACGTCGGCGGGTCGGTGCACGGCGAGGGTGCCGACAAGCGCCCCGCCGACGACGTGGTCGAGGTCATCAAAGCCCGCGGGGGCGAAGCAGCCTCGAACTACGACGACGTCGCCGACTGGGCGGGGGCGCAGAACCTCGTGCGCCAGGCCGTCGAGGACTTCGGACGCCTCGACGTGCTCGTGAACAACGCCGGCATCGTGCGCGACTCGATGCTGTTCTCGATGTCGGAGGGCGACTTCGACTCGGTCGTGCGCGTTCACCTGAAGGGCACGTTCGCCACGACGCACCACGCCGCGGTCTACTGGCGAGAGGAGTCCAAGGCGGGCCGCCAGCCGCGCGCCGCCATCGTCAACACCGTGTCGTCGGCGGGCCTCCAGGGCAACGTGGGGCAGGCCAACTACGGCGCGGCCAAGGCAGGGATCGCGGCCCTGACCGTCATCTCGAGCCTGGAGCTGTCTCGCTACGGCGTGCGCGCCAACGCGGTAGCGCCGGGCGGCATGACGCGCATCACGGCCACGCTGCGCAAGGACGCCGAGGTCCACGAGCCCGACGAGCTCGAAGGCGGGGACTACGACCCGATGAACCCGGCCAACTCGGCGCCCATGGTGGCCTGGCTGGCGTCCGACGACGCCCTGCACGTGACCGGCCAGGTCTTCCGCGCCGTCGGCCACCGCATCAACCACTACCGGCCGTGGTCGTTGAGCGAGACGATCGAGCCCAAGGGTGGCCCGGCCCGGTGGGAGCCGGCCGACATCGGCCCGGCGGTGAACGCGTTCATCTTCGGCTCGCGTGCCCCTGGTCTGCAGATGGGGGGCTGACGCCCGGAGTGGCGCAACCGAGAGCCGATCTCGAGGAGTTCTTCCACCCGAAGGCCGTCGCCCTCGTGGGCTCGGTCAACCGCCATGCCGATCCGGCCCGCCTGCGTGCCGCCTACGGCGAGCGCTGGGGCGACCGGTGGTTCCTGGTCAACTCGAAGGGCGGCTCGATCGGGGACATCACCGTCTACGAGCACGTCACCGACATCCCAGCCGAGGTGTCGCTGGCGGTGGTCAACGTGGGC
>DATGKD010000064.1:0-19857 GCA_035294855.1 Acidimicrobiales bacterium | reverse complement strand
GCGGCGACCGCCGGCGAGGGCGGGGGGTCGAGGCTGGGGGGCGCCGTCGTCGTGGGCGTGGGCGGCGCGGGGTTCGAGTAGCGCGGCTCTTGCAGCAGCCGTCGCATCGCCTGCAGTGGCGACTCGACATGCGGATCGTGGTGGTCGGGGTGACCCTTGTGCCCGCGCTCCGCGAGGTTGGCGACATGGCCGCCCGTCGCCAGGAGCAACGACGCGCCCGGCAGCGACACCATGAGCGACGCGCGCGCCAAGGTGCGCGACGCCGGCCGCCGTGTCCGCGTCGCGCGTCGCGCCGAGCGGATCTCGCCGGTGTGGTGAGGAGTGTCCGTCATCGTCCGTTCGGGGCACTGCAGCGAATGTCCGCGACACGACGACGCGTCCGGCTAGTGGTGGGCTCGTTCCCCTCCGCCGTGTCGGCTCGACACCCGCTGGCCGAACGTACCGACAACCGCGCGGCCGTGCCAGTCCGCAGGTCAGAGCGGTGCGCGCGCGCACGCGCGTGGCGATCGTGCTTCGGCATCACTATCCAACGTCCGGCGTCGCCGGATCCTGCGAAGCTGGTGGGAATGAGGTTGGTGGTGAAGGAGAGAGCTGAGTGGACGCGGCTGCCGTGCAACCACGCACGTGCGATCCCGTATGGCAGGTGCTCGTGCCCAAGCTGAGCGCTGGGCTGCTCCTCTACCGCGCTGTGGACAACGGGCGCGACCCGACGGTGCACGACGCGCTCGAGGTGCTGCTCGTGCACCCGGGCGGTCCGTTCTGGGCGCGCCGCGATGCCGGTGCCTGGTCGATCCCCAAGGGCGAGGTGGAAGAGGGCGAGGACCCCGCAGCACGTGCCGACGTCGAGTTCGAAGAGGAGCTCGGACAGCCCGTCCCTCCGGGCGCGCGTCTCGACCTCGGCGAGGTGCGCCAGAAGGGCGGCAAACAGGTGCGCGCCTGGGCGGTGAAAGGCGACGTCGACGCGCAGCTCGCCACGAGCAACACGTTCGAGATCGAGTGGCCACGCGGGTCAGGCGTGCTGCGCGCGTTCCCGGAAGTGGACCGGGCGGCGTGGTTCGGGATCGACGAAGCCCGTGTCAAGCTCCTCGAAGGCCAGCGCCCCCTGCTCGACCGGCTGATCGGGGCCCTCCAGGAAAACCGGTAGGACAACGGGTCCGGGGGTACAACCCTCGGTTATGCCGCGACTGCCCTGGCAGGCACGGTCCGACGGCGCCCCCGCCGTAGGGGCCGCCCTCGACATCGCCCGGCGCCCCGACTTCCGCAAGGCGATCATCGGCGGCGTGGGCGCCATTGTTGCGCTCGGTGTGGGATCCGCCCTCGGCAACATCCACGGGCACGACCTCCACGCCAAATTGATCGCGCTGTGTGCGGCGCTCGCGTTCCTCGTCCTCGCCGTGTGGTCGGTGCGGAGCCTCGCCCGGACGCTGTTCGGGATCGTGTCGTTGCGCGCCGGGCGCAGCGGGGCCACGGCCGTGCGCCTCGTGGTGTCGTTCATCGGCTACGTCATCGTGCTGTTCGTGACGCTCGGCCTCGTCGCCGTGCCCGTGCAGCACCTCCTGCTCGGCGGCGCGCTCACCGGTGTCGTCGTCGGCATCGCCGCCCAGCAGTCCCTGGGCAACGTGTTCGCCGGACTGGTGCTGCTCGTGGCGCGGCCTTTCAGCGTCGGTGACCGCATCCGCGTCCGCGCCGGCTCGCTGGGCGGAGAGTTCGAGGGGACCGTGCGGGCCATGAACCTCACCTACGTGACCGTCGACACCGACGACGGGCCGCTGCAGGTCCCGAATTCGGGGATCCTGGCGGCGGCCGTGGGCCCCCGCCGCCCGCCCGAGGGCATGGTCACCACCGAGTCGGGGCTGCCGGTGGCGGTGCCGTCGTCACACGCCGCCCAGGCTCCGCCCCGGCGCCCTCATTACCGCTCAGCAGCGCGACGTCCCTGACGTCACGTCCCGCACGGTGTCATGCGGTTACGGGATCCCCCCGTCCACGCGCAACACCGCGCCGGTCGTGAAGCTCGACGCGTCGCTGGCGAAGAAGAGCGCCGCCCCCACGATCTCCTCGGGATGACCGCCGCGCTGCAGGGCGAAGCGTTGCGCGCCCGCCTCGAAGGCCTCCAGATCCCACACCCGGCTGACGTCGGTGAGGAAGGGGCCGGCCATGATGCAGTTGACGCGCACCGACGGCCCGAGGGCCTGGGCGAAGCCCACCGTCAGCGAGTTCACCCCCGCCTTGGCCGCCGCGTACGGGAGGATGGTGGCATTCGGCCGGATCGAGCCGGTGGACGACACGTTGATCACCGAGCCGCCGCCGTCGCGCGCCATGCGGGGGCCGACCAGCGCCGTCAGCCGGAACACGCCTTTCAGGTTGAGGTCGACGACCTTGTCCCACATGGCCTCGGTCACCTCGGCCACGTCGCGGTACAGCAGCGACATGCCCGCGTTGTTGACCAGCACGTCGACGCGGCCGAACTCGCCGTAGGCGGCGTCGGCCAGGGAGTCGAGCTCGTCCCAGTGGCCGACGTTGCACGCCACCGGCAGCGCCCGGCGCCCGAGCTTCTCGACCTCGGCCGCGACCGTCTCGCACGCATCGAGCTTGCGACTGGCGATCACCACGTCCGCCCCTGCCCCGGCGAAGGCCATCACCATCTGCCGCCCGAGCCCCCGGCTGCCGCCGGTGACGAGGGCCACCTTGCCCGTCAGGTCGAATCGGCTGAAAGGGCCCGGCGCCACCGATGTGGGTACCCTCACCGGCGAGTGGACGTCTGCGCGAGGTCCGCCGCCTTCTGCGCCAGGTCGAGAACGATCGGCCCGAACGCCTCCATCTTCGGATTGTCCGCCTTGCCCTGCACGACGCGCGCGTAGCCGCCCTCGAGCACGACGGCCAGCTTGAAGCGCGCCAGGACCACGTAGTAGTCGATCTCGCTCACGTCGCGTCCGCTCTCGCGGGCGTAGTACTCCAGGATCTCCGAGCGCGTCGGCATCCCCGTGTAGTCGACGTAGCTGCCCGTCGAACGCTCGGAGTCGTCGTCGACCCATCCCTGGACGACCCACCCGAGGTCGAGGAGGGGATCGCCGACCGTCGCCATCTCCCAGTCGACGATGGCGGCCAGGCGGGCCGGGGCGCCGTGGCCGAACATGACGTTGGCGAACTGGTAGTCGCCGTGCATGATGCCGGGCTCGTAGCCGCGCGGTCGGTGCGTGCGCAGCCATTCGGCCGCCGTCTCGAGCCCGGGGATGGGACGGAACTGCACCGCCGCGAGATGCGCCATCCAACGGTCCACCTGGCGCTCGTGGAAGCCGTCGGGCCGGCCGAATCCCTCCAGGCCCCGGGCCCGCCAGTCGACCGTGGCCAGCTTGGCGATGCCGTCCACCAGCTGGAAGCCGAGCCCGCGCCGGGCGTCCAGGTCGGTGTCGAACGGCGCCGGCCAGCCGCCCCCACCGAGCGGCGACCACCCTTCGACGAATTCCATCAGGTAGAAGCAGCCCCCCATGAGCGAGGGGTCGTCGCACACCGCGACGGCGCGCGCGTGGGGCACGTCGGTGTCCCGGAGCGCGGCGAGCAACCGGTACTCGCGCAGCATGGTGTCGTTGCGGCCCTCGGGGACGACCCGGGGCGGCCGGCGCAACGCCATGCGGTGCCCGCCGCGGCGCACCTCGAACAGCTCGTTCGACGCGCCGCCGGTGATGAAGCGGACGTGGAGCTCTTCACCGGTCCCCGGCACGCCGTGTTCGTCGAGGAAGTCCGCCAGCCGCGCCTCGTCGACGAGCCCGCGGGTGCGCTCGTCTTCTTGTCCGGCACTGTCGTGGGCTCCGGCGCCCTCGTCTGCCTCCTCGACACCCGCCTTTCCCCGTGGCGTCACGAGTTGGCGACCTCGTGTTCGAGGTACTCGGCGAACTTCTCGCGCGCCGCCGCGATCTTCTCGGGCAGGTGCTCGGTGGGCCACAGCCCCGGCGCGGCCCGGTAGCGCTTCAACACCTGGCGGGCGACGGTCACCCGGTGCACCTCCGTGGGGCCGTCGACGAGCGCCATCACGGGGACGGTCGACCAGAAGCGCCCGAGGGGCAGTTCGTTCGAGACCCCGAGTGCGCCGTGGACCTGGATGGCCCGCTGGACGATGTCGTGCAGCACCTGGGGGGTGAGCACCTTGATGGCCGCGATGTCGTGACGGACCTTGCGGTAGTCGTGGTACTGGTCGATCTCCCACGCCACGTAGAGCACGAAGAGGCGGAACTGCATCAGCTGGACGTACGAGTCGGCGACGTAGTTCTGCACGCTCTGCTTGTCGGCGAGCAGGCTCCCCTGGGTCTCGCGCGACAGTGCCCGCTCGCACATCATGTCGAGGGCCCGCTGGCACATCCCCACCGTCCGCATGGCGTGGTGGATGCGACCGCCGCCGAGCCGGGTCTGGGCGATGGCGAAGGCCTGCCCTTCCCCGCCCAGCAGGCTGTCGGCCGGCACACGCGCCTCGTCGTAGTGGATGAGCGCGTGCATGCCGTGGTCGGCGTCGCCGAGCGGCTCCCCCATGAGCCCGATGTTGCGCACGATGTCCACGCCGGGCGTGTCCGTCGGCACCAGGAACATCGACATTCCCTGGTAGGCGCTCACGTCGGGGTCGGTGACCGCCATCACGATGAGGAACGAGGACGTCCGTGCGTTGGAAGAGAAGAACTTCCACCCGTCGATGACCCACTCGTCGCCGTCGCGCCGGGCCCGGGTGACGAAGCGCGTCGGGTCGCTGCCGCCCTGCGGCTCGGTCATCGAGTACGACGAGAAGATCTCCCCGTCGAGCAGCGGCCGCAGGTACTTCTCCTTCTGCTCCTCGGTGCCGTAGTGGGCGATGATCTCGGCGTTGCCGGTGTCGGGCGCCTGGCAGCCGAAGATGATGGGCGCCCAGTGCGACCGGCCGAGGATCTCGTTCATGAGCGAGAGCTTCACCTGGCCGTAGCCCTCGCCGCCGAGCTCCGGCCCGAGGTGGCACGCCCACAGCTTGCGGGCGCGCACCTCGGCCTTCAACGGGTCCACGATCTTGCGGAGGGTGTCGTCGAGCGGGTGGAACGCCCGTCCGCCGAAGACGAGGTCGAGCGGCTCGATCTCGTCGCGGACGAAGCCGTCCATCCAGTCGAGCTTCTCCTGGAACTCAGGCTCGGTGGAGAAGTCCCATGCCAACGGCGGGCCTCAGCTCTCTTCGGTGTCCGACGCCGCGGTGGTCGCCGACGTCACGGTCACGGGCCCGTGCTCCGCCTCGTGCCGGCCGAGCGCGTCGACCAGCTCCTGGATCCGGGTGTCCGCGCCCAGCCCCGCTCGGCCGGTCCGCTGCTGGTACACGAGGCCGCCCAACTCGAGCAACAGGGCGTCCGCCTTGCGCTTGGCCTGGATCTCGGCGAGCTTCGCCTGGCCCGCCTGGCCCGCCTGCTGCGCCTTGTCGGCGAGCTGGGTCGCCTGTGATTTCACCTTGTCCATCAGTCCCATGGCCGTCCCTCCTCGGGCACGTGATCAGTGCTCGGCGCGCTGCGGTGCGTGCGCGGCCGATCGTAGGCCACGTGACCAGCGAGATCCCGGGCGCGCACCGACGGGGGGCGCGGCGCGCCCGCCAGGCCGGCGGCCTCAGGCGTCGGGAACGGGCGGCCTCAGTGCGGCCTCGTAGGCGCGGTGGACGTCGGCCATCGTGTGCAGCTCGACCGCCACCTCGTCAGGAAGGTCGGCACCGAGCTCCCCGACCAGTGCGAGCACCTCGACCAGGTCGAAGGAGTCGAGGCCCAGGTCGCCGTCGAGCGTCGTCTCCGGGCGCAGGTCGGTCGTCTCCAGGCGGAGGCCGTCCGCGACCTTCGCCGCGAACTCCTCGAAGGTGAGCGCGCCGGTTGCCGGTGTCGTCGTCACAGTCGCTCCAATTCGTCCCCGCGGTACCGGGCCCGGCAGGCGCTGCGTTGCAGCTTCCCGGAGGACGTCTTCGGCAACGAACCCGGCGCCAGCAGCACGACGTCTTCGAGGCGCAGGCCGGCGGCCGAGCGCACGGCCCTGGCAATCTCGGCCCGGATGAGGTCGGGTCGGTGGTCGCCCGTGCCGACCTTGATCTCGGCGGCGACCACGACCGACTCGCCCTTGCGGCCGGCGTCCACGCCGAAGGCGATGACGTTGCCCGGCCGCACGCCCGGCACCGCCTGCACGGCGCGCTCCAGGTCCTCGGGGAAGACATTGCGACCCCCGATGACGATCATGTCCTTGATCCGCCCGCAGATCATGACGTCGCCCTCGGCGAGATACCCCTGGTCGCCGGTGCGCAGCCAGCCGTCCTCGCGCAACGCCGCCCTGGTCGCCTGCTCGTTGCGGAAGTAGCCGGGGACCACCGATGGGCCGCGCACCTCGATTTCGCCGACACCCCGCTCCCCGAGGGCCGCACCGGTCTCGGGGTCGACGATGCGCAGCTCCATGCCACGGATGGGAGGGCCGCACCGGGCGAGGCGGCGGGCCCCGGGCCGGTCCGGTGCCACCGGGTCGGCCCGCCGGTCGCGCGTGAGTGAGTCGTCGTCCACGACATCGACGGTGAAGCCACTGTTCATCGGGGGGATGCTGATCGCCACAGTGGCCTCGGCCATGCCGTAGCCCGCGTACAACGCGCCCGGGTCGAAACCGGACCCGGCTGCCTCGGCGGCGAACGCCTCCATGAGCGTGACGTCGACGGGTTCCGAGCCGCTGCCCAGACGGCGCACGCGCGACAGGTCGAGCCGCCCGCCGCGACCGAGAAGCCGCCGGGCGACGGCGATACCGAAGTTGGGACCGACCGACCACGTCCCCCGGAGCTCCGACATCCACGACATCCAGCGGCCG
This sequence comes from Acidimicrobiales bacterium, assembly GCA_035294855.1. Lineage (GTDB taxonomy): Bacteria > Actinomycetota > Acidimicrobiia > Acidimicrobiales > UBA8190 > DATGKD01. Next base: position 13,035 of record DATGKD010000064.1, on the reverse strand, counting down.
GGCGACGACACGAATGCCGTGGGCGGCGCGATGGCGAACTCCGCGCCGTTCACCATGGCGTTGATGGCGTTGTAGACGAGACCCATGTCGTGGTACAGCGGCAGCCACGACACGACCACGTCGTCGTCCGCGTCCATCGGCGCACGCTCGGCGGCGGCGGCGAGGTTGTCCAGGATGCAGCGGTGCGGGATCACGACCCCCTTGGGGTCGGACGTCGACCCGCTCGTGAACTGGATGACCGCCGTGGCGCCAGGGTCGTCGGCGGGCCGCTCGTAGCTCGAAGGTCCGGTGCGCTGCGCCTCGGCCCACAGCGTGGCGAGCTCCACCACCGGAGCGTCGCCGGGCCCGCCGCCGGCGATGGGCTGGAGCTCGGTGTCGGCCACCGTGAGCACGACGTCCGCCAGCGCCAATCGCTCGCGGGTCTGCACACGGCATTGCTCTGGTGACGCCAGCCGCGTCGGGAGCGGCAGGACGATCGCCGCCGCCCCGGCCAGCCACGTGGCCTCCAGCGCGGTGAGCAACGGCCGCGATGTCTCGCCCAGGAGCCCCACGCGACTTCCCTCCCCGACCCCTCGGGCTTGGAGGGCGGCCGCCACGGCGCGGGCGTCGTCGTGGAGCTCGCTCCAGAGGACCCGCTCGCGCTCGGGACCACCGAGGAAGGTCACACCGGTGGGGCGCGCCGTCGCTGCTTCGATGCGCGCCACGAGCGACGTGGTCATCGGCCTGTCCTCCCCGCCAACCCTGTTCCGGGAGTGGTTCGGAACGACCGATCCACGCCCGGCACGCGGCGCCTCACGAGCGCCGGTGCCGGGCCCGACGGGGGGCATGTCGGGCCCGGACCAACGCCTGAGTGGCCGCCCACCGGTGTTGCGGTGGGAGAACGGGGCTCGGCGTCAGGCCTTGCGTTTCCGTTGGGAAGATCCGTCGCGAATCGTTTCCGCCCGCCCCGGGTGCCTTCGGCGGGCTCGACTCGGGTCGTTCCGTTCCTGTCCCGCCGTCGGGTCGGTCAGGCGGCGACCCACTCCTCGCTGCGCCTCCACAGCTCGGCAGCGAGCTCGGGGGTGGCGCGGGGGCTCGGGGGCCGGGGGGCCGCGGCGACGTAGTACCCGCCGGTGGAGGTCGCGAGCTCGGGGGCGCTCGCGCAGAACACCGACGTGCGCGCCCCGGATTCGGGCGAGCCCATGAACAGCTTGGCGACCGGGCCCACCGGCCACGGGATGCGACGCCAGATGTCGGAGGCGATCACCCCGGGGTGCACGGCGTAGGTGGTGACGCCGCTCACCTCCGGTGCGCCGAGCCGGCGGGCGAGCTCCTGCGTGAACAGGACGTTGCACAGTTTCGACACCGCGTACTCCCGTAACCCGGTGAAGCCCGGGGTGGAGCGGTGCACGGCGTCGAAGTCGACGCCGCGGGCCTGGAAGTGCGCGTCGCTCGCCACGGTGACGACGCGTGCTGGCGCGCTCGCACGCAGGTCGTCGAGCAACAGCGCCGTGAGGAGGAAATGCCCCAGGTGGTTGACGCCGAACGCGAGCTCGAAGCCGTCCGCGGTGATCCCGCGTTGGCCCGCCACGCCGGCGTTGTTGACGAGCACGTGCAACGGTTCGCCCGTCTGCCGGAAGAACTCGGCGCCGCTGCGCACCGACGCCAAGGAGGACAGGTCGAGCGGACAGAACGCCGCCGCCATGGCGCGGCCGGTCGCGGATCGGATCTCCTCGATGACGGGGACCGCCTTCGACTCCGAGCGGCACGCCAGGTGCACGCGCGCCCCTCGGCCGGCCAGCTCGAGCGCCGTCTGGCGCCCGATGCCGCTGTTGGCCCCCGTCACGAGGACCGTCTTGCCGTCCAGCTCGCCCACAATGGCCCCTTTCGGCCTCACATCTGGAGCAGCGCCCCCCGGTCGTGCTCGGTGAAGGCCTCCTCCAGCTCTTCGGCGTCCTCGGACGTGAACAGCCGGTACTCGTTGGCGTCCGCCCCCGCGACGTGCGCGTCTCTTCCCAGGAACGGCCGCCACCACACCGGGTCGCCCGTCGCCCAGGGCGGGGCGCGCAGCGGGCGCTTGTCGACCTTGCCCGTGCCCGTGAGCGGGATCTGCGACGTGACCCGCACGAAGCGCGGCGCCCACTTGGTGCCCAGATCGGGCTGCGCCTGCAGGAACGACGCGAACGACTCGGGGTCGAACACCGCGTCCGGGCGCAGCTCGAGGACGGCGAGCACCTGGTCGCCGGTGCGCGGGTCGGGGAAGGGCACGACCACCGCGGTGACCACGCCGTCGAAGCGCTCGAGGATCCGCTCGACGGGCGCGGCGGCGAAGTTCTCGCCGTCGACGCGCAGCCAGTCGGCCGTGCGCCCCGCGAAATAGAAGTAGCCCGCGGCGTCCCGGTAGCCGAGGTCGCCGGACCAGAACCACCCGCCCCGGGTCCGCTCTGCGTCGGCTTCGGGGTTGGCGTAGTACCCCTCGAAGCGGGGGACGCCGTCGCGACTCACGATCTCGCCGATGGCGTCGGCCGCGTTGAGCAGGCGCCCGTGGGGGTCGATCTCGGCCACGGCGCGCTCGAGCCCGGTGTCGGGATCGAGGATCACGACGTCGGTGCCGGGCGGCGGCTTGCCGAGCGCCTGCCGGGGCGTGCCCGGGCCCCGCGACATCGAGATGGCCCCTTCGCTCGAGCCGTACCCCTCGACGACCGGGCACGCGAACCGCCGGCGGAAGGCGACCATGTCCTGGGGCGAGGCATCGGTGCCGAACGCGAACTTCAGGGTGTTGTCGCCGTCGTCGGGTTGGGCGGGCGTGGCGAGGATGTGCGCCAGGGCGCGGCCGACGTAGTTGAAGTAGGTGGCGCCGAACCGGCGGACGTCGGGCAGAAAGCCCGATGCCGAGAAGCGCCGGCGCAGCACGAGCGTCGCGCCCGAGGCCACGGCGGGGTCGACGCAGGTGTGCAGGGCGTTGCCGTGGAAGAGCGGCATGGCGCAGTACATGACGTCGCCCGGCCCGAAACCGGACCCGGACGCCATGGCGATGGCCGCCTCCGCGGCACGCCCCTGGCTCACGCGCACGGCCTTGGGGGCACCGGTGGACCCCGACGTGAACAACAGGAGATACAGCGTGTCCGGGGATGGCGGGACCGCGTCGTCCCCCGGCGCGTCGTCCCCCGGCGCGTCGTCCGCCCCGGCGTTGGTGGCTCCCCCGCCGGCGGCGGCGGCCGAGACGAGCTCGGTGTACTCGTCGGTGTCCGACACGAGGACCCGGACGGCTTCGACCCCGATGTCCAGGCCGTCGAGCAACCCCGCCTGGTCGGTGGCGGTGACGACGAGTTGACAGTCGGTGTGGCGGACGTCGCGCGCCAGCTCCTCCCCCCGCCGGGTGGGGTTGATGCCCACGACCGCGGCGCCCGCGAGGGCGGCGCCGCCGAGGAGGAAGAGGTACTCGGGCACGTTCTCCAGGAGCACGCCGAGGTGGAACGGCCCGGCGCGTCGCAACGTGGCGAGCAGCGCGGCGCGTGCCTCGCATTCCGCGATCACCTCGCGCCACGTCCACGACCGGTCGACGGTGAGCAGGCCGACATGGTCGTCGTCGCGCCGCGCCCGGTAGAGCTCGGCCACCGTGGGCATCGAGCCCGACGATAGTTTGAGGCCTCCCATGGGCATCTCCGAGCCGCGGGATCTCGACCGGGTGCGTCGGGGCTTCACGAATTGGTTGCAGGAATGGCGCACCGACGCTGAGCGCACGAGCGTGGCCCCGATCGACAAGCCCGCCACGGGACTGTCGAGCGAGACCCTGTTCGTGGAGGTCGACTGGCGCGTCGGCGGACGCGACGAGCACGTCTCTCTGGTGGCCCGCCTGCCACCCCACGGCGACGGCTTGTTCCCGACCTACGACATCGTGACCCAGGGCCACCTCCAGCGCCTCGTCGCCGGGGCCGGGCTGCCCGCGGTGGCGCCCCTCGCGGTCGAGGCCGACGAGCGATGGGTGGGTGCCCCGTTCCTCCTCATGCCGCGGGTGGCGGGACGCGTCGTGCGAGCGGACATCCCCTACCTGCGCTCGGGATGGCTGGCCGATGCCACGCCCGACGAACAGGCGCGCCTGCACGCCGAGCTGGTCAGGCTCCTCAGCTCGTTGCACCGCCTCGACTGGCACGCCCTCGGATGCGAGCGTCTGCTCGGTCCGGCGGGCGGCCACCGGTTGCAGGCGGAGGTCGACCGGTGGCGAGCGTATCTGGCGTGGGCCGGCGACGGCGGCGTGCCCGGCGTGTACGAACATGCCGCCGCGTGGTGCGCTGCACACGTCCCCGACCCCGAGCCACCGGCGTCGCTGTTGTGGGGCGACGCGCAGCTGGGCAACGTGCTCGTGGGCGACGACATGGCCGTCACCGCCATGCTGGACTTCGAGATGGCCTCGATCGGGCCGGCCGAGTTGGACCTCGGCTGGTTCCGCGTCCTGCACCGGATGACCGTCGCCCGCTGCGGAGGGGACCTTCCGGGGTTCCCCGACGAGTCGGCCACCTTGGCGCTCTACGAACGGCAGCTCGGCCGGGCGGTCGACGACCTGCTCTGGTACGAGGTGTTCGCCGCCCTCCGCAGTGGCGCCGTCATGGTGCGCGCCGCTCGTCTGCTCGCACGCCTGGGCGTGGACGACAGCTGGTTGACGACGGGGAACCCGACGATCGACCTTCTCGACGAGCTGCTGAAGACCTGAACGGACGCCACGAGCACGAGGAGACCGCCATGCCCACCGACATGCCCACCCCCTCGCCCACGCCTGATCCCGCGGCGCTGCGCGCCCTCATGCCGTTCGCCGAGACCTGCGGGATCGAGATCACCTCGGCGCGGCCGGAAGAGGTCGTCGGGGTGCTGGCGTGGACCCCGCAACGCTGCACGTCCGGCGGCGTGATGCACGGCGGGGCGGTCATCACCCTGGCGGACACCGTCGGGGCGATGTGCGCGTTCTTGAACCTTCCCGCGGGCGCGGGGACCTCCACCATCGAGTCCAAGACCAACTTCTTCCGGGCGGTGCGCGCCGGTGCGGCGCACGGAACCGCTCGTCCCCTGCACGTGGGACGCACCACCATCGTCGTGCAGACCGACGTCACCGACGACGACGGCCGCCGGGTGGCCCAGGTCACCCAGACCCAGGCCGTGCTGACGTGACCCGTCGGGGCGCGGGCCGGCGTCAGCGGAAGTGGCGGTCGAGCTCGTTGGCGTAGGAACGACCGAGGTCGCCCGCGTGGGCACGCACCCATTCCGAGACGCCCACGTGTCCGGTCGCCGGCGCGTCGGAGTCGGCGAGGCCCTCGGCCATCGAGTGGAACTCCTCCGGGGTGAGCAGGACGTCGCGGAGCACGGCACCGAGCACCCGGGACGCCCCCAGCAGCAGGGGCGGGGGCACGTGCACGATGCGGGCACGGCTGCCCACGGCCTCGCGGATCAACCCGACCAGCTCGAGGAAGGTCGGGCGTTCGGGGCCGACGGCGTCGACGACGCGGTCGTCGGACCACGTCGCGGCGTCGACCGCCAGGTCGGCGAGATCGTCGAGGTGAGTCGGGCGCACCCGGTACGAGCCGTCGCCGCCCACCGCGAAGACGGGGACCTTCCGGAGCAACCAGGCGATGTTGTTGAGCAGGACACCGTTCTCATCGAAGAGCACCGAGGGGCGGAGCGCGGCGTAGCGGACTCCGGAGTCGGCCAGGGCCTGTTCGACAAGCGCCTTTCCGCGGAAGTAGGGGTACGGCGAGTCGGTCGACGGATGCAGGATCGACACGTGCACGATCTTGTGCACGCCGGCCCGGCGCGCCGCCTCGAACAGGATCCGTGAGTTGGTGGCGGCCGCGGTGTGGTCCACGCGCCCGTGTGCGAAGCGCACCCAGTAGGTGTTGTAGAGCGTCGTGACACCGGTGAGCGATGTCACGAGCCCGGCGGGGTCGGCGAAGTCCAGGGATCGCACGTCGATCGGCGACTGCGGGCCGGCACGCTCGGGGTGTCCGGTGAGGGTGCGGACCGCACGGCCCTTCGAGAGCAGGCGCCCGGCGATGGCCCGTCCCGAGTAGCTGAAGGCCCCGGTCACCGCGTCGGTGCCGGTGTCTGCGTCCGGGGCGACCTCTTTCCGATCCGGGACCGGGGCGCGATCGGGGGCGACTCCGGCGGCGTCGGTGGTCACTGAGCCCCATGCTGCCCGGGGAATGAGCGGCGATGCGAACCGGTTAGAGTGCTGAGCAAGCCTCATTGCGAGTCATTCTCAGTAATTCCCGGCGGGCCGCCGCCCGGCTGGCCGGCTCCCGAAGAAGGACGGCATGGCACCACCCCGACACGAACCGCATGCGGGCGGCCGCCCAGGTCCCGACGCGCAGCTCGCCGAGCTCTTCATGCACACGGCGGGCCGGCTGCGCCGGGGTTCGAGCGCGCAGCTCGCCCCGCTCGGCCTCACCTACGCCCAGGCCCGCGCCCTGCGCCTGGTGGCGGCGGGCGGTCCGGTCCGCATGGCCGACCTGGCGGCGCGGCTCGAAGTCGTGCCCCGCTCGGTGACGACCATGGTGGACACCCTCGAACGGGCCGGGCTCGTCGCCCGGCACGCGGACGCCGACGACCGGCGCTCGGTCCTGGTGGCCCCCACCGCCGACGGACGCCGACTCGTCGACCGCCTCGATCGCGCTCGGCGCGCCAGTGCGGCCGAGGTGTTCGGCGGGTTGTCGGCCACCGACCGCCGGCACCTGCTCGCCCTCCTCGACAAGCTGTGCGCCCGCGGGTCGTGTCCCTCGTGTTGCGGGGCGCACGGCCCCGTCGACGGCCGCCGCGCCGTGGCCGCCACCCGGGACGGTGCGCCATGAGCATGGGCGGGGGGTTCCACGGGCCCGCCTGGGGCCTCATGCGCTCCATGCGGCGCGACGACACCGTGATGGAGAAGAAGCTCCCGACCGGGATCCTGAAGAGGATCGCCCGGTTCGCCACGCCCTACCGCGGGCTGCTCGGGGTGTTCCTCGTCCTCATCGTCATCGACGCGGTGATCGGCGCGGCCAACCCCCTCATCTACCGGTCGATCATCGACAACGGCATCGCCCGCCACCGCACCGGCCTGATCGTCGCCCTGGCGCTGTTGGTGGGAGGCCTGGCCATCCTCGACGCCGGGCTGTCGCTGTGGCAGCGGTGGGTGTCGGCCCGCATCGGTGAGGGCCTCATCTTCGACATGCGCACCAAGGTCTTCGACCACGTCCAGCGGATGCCCATCGCCTTCTTCACCCGGACCCAGACCGGGGCGCTCGTGTCGAGGCTGAACAACGACGTGCTCGGCGCTCAGCAGGCGTTCACCGACACGATGTCGTCGGTGGTGAGCAACGCCATCGGCGTGGCCATCACCCTGGCGGCCATGTTCTTCTTGTCGTGGAAGATCACGCTCGTGGCCCTGCTACTGCTCCCCGTCTTCCTCGTGCCCGCCCGCTTCGTGGGCAAGCGCCTGGCGGCGATCACCCGCGAGTCCTACACGCTGAACGCCCAGATGACGAACACGATGACCGAGCGGTTCAACGTCTCGGGCGCACTGCTGGTCAAGCTGTTCGGCCGTCACCGCGACGAGACCGAGGAGTTCTCCGAGAAGGCCGGGCGCGTGCGCGACATCGGCATCACCCAGGCCATGTTCACCCGGGTGTTCATGGTGGCGCTGCTGCTCACCGCGTCGCTCGCCACCGCGCTCGTGTACGGCTGGGGCGGGGTGCTCGCGGCGCGCGGCGCGTTCATGATCGGGACCGTGGTGGCGCTCACCGCGTACCTCAACCGGCTCTACGGGCCCCTCACCGCGTTGTCGAATGTGCAGGTCGACGTCATGACCGCGCTCGTGTCGTTCGACCGGGTCTTCGAGGTGCTCGACCTCCCTCCCATGATCGATGACAAGCCTGACGCCGTGAGCGTTCCGCGGGGCCCCGCCCTCATCGAGTTCGACCACGTCGACTTCGGCTACCCGAGCGCCGAAGAGGTGTCGTTGGCGTCGCTCGAGTCGGTCGCCGTGTTGGAGCGCACGCCCCAGAACCAGGTGCTCTTCGACGTGTCCTTCCGCGCCGAGCCCGGCCAGCTGGTCGCGCTGGTGGGGCCCTCGGGCGCCGGCAAGACGACGATCAGCCACCTGGTGCCCCGTCTGTACGACGTGAAGGCCGGCGCGGTGCGCATCAACGGCATCGACGTGCGCGATGCCACCCTCGAGTCGATCGGGTCGGCCGTGGGGGTGGTCACCCAGGACGCCCACCTCTTCCACGAGACGATCCGGTCGAACCTCCGCTACGCCAAACCCGACGCCACCGACGAGGAGCTCACCGAGGCCCTGCGCGCCGCGCAGATCCTGCCGCTCGTGCAGTCGCTGCCGGACGGGCTCGACACGGTGGTCGGCGACCGCGGCTACCGGCTGTCGGGCGGGGAGAAGCAGCGCATCGCCATCGCCCGGCTCCTGCTCAAGGCACCCGACATCGTGGTCCTGGACGAGGCCACCGCCCACCTCGACTCGGAGTCAGAGGTGGCCGTGCAGCAGGCCCTCAAGACGGCGCTCGCCGGACGGACCTCCCTCGTCATCGCCCACCGGCTGTCGACGGTGCGCGAGGCCGACCTCCTGCTCGTCGTGGCGGACGGCCGCATCGTCGAGCGCGGGCGTCACGACGAGCTGCTCCAGCGCGACGGCCTCTACGCCGAGCTCTACCGCACCCAGTTCGAGTCCCAGGCCACGGCGCAGCTCGACGGCCTGGTCGACACGGGCGACGACGGTGATTACGGCCTCGAGCCGGGGTCGAGCGCGGACGACCAGGGCGTGAGGTCCAGCTTGGGGTAGAGCCGGGCGGTCGCCTCGACCCGCTCCGGGGTCCAGACGGCGTGGCCGGGCGGCGGGAACCCGAAGAGTGCGAGCTCCTCGGGGGTCGACCCCTCGGCGAACGAGGTCCACTCGGGAGACACGGCGCGCGACTGCCACTCCGTGTACCCCACCCAGTCCTGGCCGGGGACCTTGAAGCTCGCGTTGAGCAGGAAGCGGGCACCTCCGGGCTCGGTGAGGTCGACACCCCGGTGGAAGACGTCGCTGCGGTACGCGAGATACGAGCCGCGCACGCCCACCGCCGGTCGCTCGGCGGCGTACAGGTCGGGGTCGCGCTCGGGCATGACGAGAGGCCACGTGGGCTTGCGCCCCTCCGAGTCGCGCCGCGACACGAGATGCGTGGGCGCCGTCGTCTCGGTGACATCGGACAGATAGAGGAACCCTTCGACGTGCCACCACGGCTCCTCGAGCAGCGGCGGCAGCCACGAATGGTTGCGGTCGGTGTGCATGGGCTGCTCATAGTTGACGTACCCCGTGTACTTGGCCGACGCGGTGAGCTGATAGAGGCGGACGTCGTCCACCCCGAGGGCGCGCCGGGCGAAGTCGGCCAGCGACGGGTGCACGCACAAGCGGTTCATCGCCCCCGAGCCCGGGAACGGGAACTCGGCGTGCCAGCGGTGCTGCTCGGGCCGGAAACCCGGGCCGTCGGGAGGCCATTCGAAGAGCTGCTTGGCGGGCGGAGGGCGGCCGATCCAGCGTTCGGTCTCCCCGGTCGGGTCGGCGTGGTACTGCTCGGGCGTCGGGAACATCTCCGTCAGGTCCTTGGCGGCAGCATCGATCTCGTCGGTGCCGACGAGTCCCTCGAGGACGACCCACCCGTGCTCGCGCCACTGGGCGACCTCGTCGTCACGGGCGAGACGCGCGCTCATCGCACGAACCCCTCGCCGACGTTTCGTCGCTGTTTCATCTCGGTCCATTCCATGGAGTCTGTTGGTCCCGCTACGTCTCCGGCTCGTTGACGCGCACCGGCGCCAAACTACGCTTCGCATCATCTCCCCGGTAGACGTCCACGTGCCCGCCGCGCAGCGCGGAGATGCTCCGCCTGTCCTGGTCGCCCAACGCCCCGTCCTGCGGGGCTGGCTGCACGTCGTCGCCTTCGCGGCGGTGATGGTCGCCGGCCCGCTGCTCATCGCCCGGGCTCCGGACGCGGGCGCCGGCGTCGTGCTCACGGTGTACGTGCTCTCCCTGCTGGCGCTGTTCGGCGTGAGCGCCGCCTTCCACCGCGTCCGCTGGTCGCCGGCGGCCCGACGTCGCATGCGCCGCGCCGACCACGCCACCATCTTCGTGGCCATTGCCGGCACGTACACCGCCGTGGCCGGCCTCGCCCTTCACGGCTGGGCCTCGGCGCTCGTCCTGTGCCTCGTCTGGGTGGGTGGGGCCGCCGGCGTGGCGCTCCGCCAACTGTGGCTCGACGCACCCAAGTGGGCGGTCGCGGTCCCGTACGTCGTGGTGGGGTGGTCCGCCCTGGCGGTCCTGCCCCAGCTGCTCCGGTCCCTGGGCGGCGCGGGATTCGCGTTGCTCGTCGCGGGCGGGGCCACCTACACCCTGGGCGCGCTGTGCTACGCGCTCCGCCGGCCCAACCCCGTCCCGCGGGTCTTCGGCTACCACGAGGTGTTCCACGCCTGCACGGTCGTGGGTGCCGCGCTGCACTTCGTCGTGGTGGCCGGCTACGCGTTGCCTCGAGCCTGACACCGGCGTCGGAGAACGCAGCCGGTGCGGAGTATCGTCGCCGCCGGACAGGGCATCGGAACAGGGCATCGGGCCGCGCGGTGGCGCGAGCCGCCGCCGTCACGGAGGCGAGCGTGGGCGAACTCGGGGGAGGCGACAGCATGCGCGTCGGGGACTCCGAGCTGTCGTGGCTCGTCGACCGGACTCGCATCCGCGAGCTGACCGCCCGCTACAACCGGTGTTTCGACGACGGCGATCCCGCGGGATTCGCCGCGACGTTCACCGAGGATGGCGTCATGGAGGTGGCGGGCGGGCCGGTGACCAAGGGCCGCGAGGCGCTCGAGGCCATGGTCCGTCACACCCCCTACGGGGTCGTGCACGTCACGGTGGACGCCACCGTGGAGGTGGACGGCGACCGGGCCACCCAGGACGTGACCCTGCTGGTCGTCAACCGGCCGGCCCCCGACGCGCCGCGCGAGGCGCGTCGCTCGACGGTGCAACGTTCGGGTCGGTACCACGACGAACTCGTGCGCACCGATGCCGGCTGGCGCTTCGCCCACCGGACCGCCGTCTTGGACGGTGGCCTGTGAACGAGGCGGGTGGGACCGAGCACGGTGTGGCCGGGGTGATGACGCCGTGGTGACGCTCCTCACCGACCACCTGCGCGCCATGGCGGAGGCGTTCAGCGACGAGATCGCCTACCGCATCGTCGACGGCGGCACGATGACCTTCGGGGAGTGGGAGGCCGAGTCCAACCGCCTGGCGCGCGCGCTCGGCGCCATGGGCATCGCCAAGGGCGACCGGGTGTCCATCTTCCTGCGGCCCGAGGAGGGGCTGCGCTTCATGATCGGGTACTCGGCCGCGCACAAGTGCGGCGCCGTCGCCGTGCCCACCAACAACCGGCTCACGCCCGCCGAGATCACCCGCCTGCTCCGCCATGCCGGTGTCCGCGCGGTGCTCACCGACGCCCACCTCGCCCCCGTGGCGAAGGAGGTCGCCGCCTCCCTCGAGGGGGACGTCGAGGTCGTGGTGGCGCCGGGGTCGGACGACGGGGAGGTCCCCGCGTGGTCATGGGGACCGGCGACCGCCGGACAGGACGCGGGCCGAACACAGGTCGAGCTCGACGGCGACGACCTCGCCGACGTCCTGTACACCTCGGGGACCACGGGGACGCCCAAGGGCGTCGCCATCCGCCACCGCAACGTGGCGCTCATCCCCGGGGAGCCCCACGCGCAGCTGTCGGGCCAGCACTGGCTGCACGCCAGCCCGCTGTTCACCTTCGCCGGCATCGGCTTCATCTACAACCCCATGCAGCTCGGCCTGTCCGGGGTCTACCAGCCCCGCTTCGACGCGGGCCGTTGGCTCGAAGTGGTCGACGAGCTGCGCCCCAACTTCGTGTTCCTCGTCCCCTCGATGGCCGAGCTGCTCGTCGCCCACCCCCGCTTCACCGAGGTCGACCTGTCTTCCATCCAGATCTGCGCCATCGGCAGCGCCCCGCTCGCCCCTGCCACGCTGCGGGCCCTACAGGAGCGCATGCCTGAAGCCGCGGTCTCCAACTCGTACGGGATGACCGAAGCCGGGCCGGCGTTCTGCTCCATGCCCAAGGGCGAAGCCCTGCGGCGCATCGGTTCGGTGGGCCAGCCGATGCCCCCGCTCGAGGTCCGCATCGTCGACGAGGACGGCAACGACGTTCCCGCGGGCGAGGTGGGTGAGGCCATCCTCCGCCTGCCCGGCCGCGAGCGCGAGTACTACCGCGACGCCGACGCCACCGCGTCGACGTGGCGGGGCGGCTGGCTGTACTCGGGCGACCTGGCGCGCCTCGACGAGGACGGCTACCTGTACATCGTGGGGCGCAAGAAGGACGTCATCATCCGGGGCGGCAACAACATCCACGCCACCGACGTGGAGTCGGTGCTCCACGACCACCCCGCGGTGGCCGAGGCGGCTGTCGTGGGCGTGCCCCACGCGGTGCTCGGCGAGGACGTCGCCGCCGTGGTCGTGCTCCGGCCGGGGACGTCGGCCACGCCGGAGGACATCCGGGCGCACTGCGCGCGCGTGCTCGCTGACTACAAGGTGCCCCGGCGGATCGAGCTCGCCGACGAGCTGCCCCGCAACGCCACGGGCAAGGTCCTGAAAGGCCAGCTGCGCGACTCCCTCGTCGGTCAGCCGTCGTCGTGAGGCCGGGCGGCGCTCGACACGCCCGGCGAGCCACGCTCGCGCCCGGCTAACGCGCCGGGGCCTCCGCCGGTCCGAGCAGCAGGTCGGCGAGGCGCTGGCGTTGGTACCCCTGGGCACCGAACAACAGGTCGTCCTGCTTGGCCCGCCGGAACAGCAGGTGGCAGTCCACGTCCCACGTGAAGCCCACGCCGCCGTGGATCTGGATGCACTCGGCCGTCACCGCGTCGGCGGCCTCGGACACGTACCCCTTGCACATGGCCGCGGCGCGCTCGCGGTCAGGATCGTCCACGTCCGACGCCCACGCCGCGTAGTGCGTGCCCACCCGGGCGAGCTCCACGTGGTGGAGCATGTCCGCC
>DATGKD010000063.1:0-16240 GCA_035294855.1 Acidimicrobiales bacterium | reverse complement strand
GGCCCAGCCTCCCTCGATGACGACGCTGCTCATGTGCCCACGGTCCTCCTACTGCAGTGAGCGGGAGCTGCGCCCGCTCCGGTACCGACACCCTGACCGACCCCTGTCACGGCGCGGCCAACGACGTGTCAACAATGGGTCAACGCGCGAAAGAGGGCGGCCGTCCGGGCGCGTCGGCCAGGCCAGGCCCGGCACCGGCATCGCCCGCGTCGAGGCCTCCGAGCGGTGGAAGTGGTCGCCACGAGGTACGCCGAGGAGGCCCCCGGCGGCCGTGGCTCAGCGCAGCGGCATCCGGTAGCGGACGTCGGTGGCCACGAAGGCCTGCCAGTCGTGGAGCTTGGACGCGCCGTCGGGCCGCCACCCCCGCCGTTCGTAGAAGCGGCGGGCGTGGGCGTTGGAGTCGAGCACCCAGAGCGTGGCGGCCGTGAAGCCGGCGGCACGCATCTGCGCGACCACCTCGTCCATGAGCCGGGTGGCGCCCCCGCGGCCCCAGGAGTCCGGGTCGAGGTAGAGGGTCTGGAGCTCACCGACCACGCCGGGGTCGGCGTCGTCGTCACGCGTCGGACCGAACGAAGCGAACCCCGCGATCGCACCCGGGCCGGCGTCGTCGTGCTCCAGCACGAGGGTCCCTTGACCGGGGGGCGGCTCCCCGAGGGCCTGCTCCCACATCCCCAGCCGGTCCTCGGGTCGCAAGGCGTCGAGGTACGAGTCGGGGAGGAGTCCCGGATAGGCCGCCTTCCACGAGCGCACGTGCACCGTGGCGATGGCGAGGGCATCGCCGGGAACAGCCGCTCTCACGCGCATGGGCGCTCAGGGATGCGGCAGGTTCCGGTCAGGTGCCGGACCGGCGCTGCGGCCCCACCGGTGACCGCTCGCCAGGGGACTGCTCGCCAGGGGACTGCTCGGGGCACTGTTCGGGGAGCGGCAACAACGATGCGCCGCTGGCGGCATCGTCGTCGCCGGCGTGTGCGCGGCGATCGGAGGCGGCGATCATGCGGCCGATCACCGGGACCTCCGACAGCGACTCGGCCCGCAAGATGGCGAGCACGACCGGGACGAGGTGCTCGGCGGTGTCGTAGACGACGTAGCGAGGCAACCAGTCGGGGCCGTACTTGGCGTTGAACCGCCACAGGGTCTCGATCTGCAGGAAGCTCGACATCTTCTTGAGGGCCCACCGCTCCACCCGCTGCGTGGGGCCGTCGCCACGCTCGCCCTCCAGGATCGACCGCAAGGCCGCGAAGTTGAGGCTGAGGCCGTGGCACCCCAGGTCGGCCGCGTGCGTGATCGTCGAGACGAGCGCGAAGTCGACGAGCCCGTTGGGGTGCTCACCTCGGTCGCGGCGCATGAGATCGAGGGAGTACCCGCCGATGCCCCGGGCGGGGACGAACTGGCACATGGCGGCGGGGGTGCCGTCGGGCCCGGTCACCACGCACAGCAACAGCCCCTCGTCACGCGGGTCGAAGATGCGGCCGAGGACCATGGAGAAGCCGCGTTCGAATTCGCCGCGCCTGCTCTGCGACATGAGCCCCGTCAACTGCGCGGCGGTCGCCCGGTCGAGACGGGCCGGGTCGTGGAAGGCGACCGTGTAGCCGTATTTGGCGATGCGGTTGTAGGCCTGGCGCAGGCCCTTCATGTGGCCGCCGGCGAGCGAGAACCGCTGCACGTCCACGACCGCCTCGTCCCCGATGTAGATGTCGTGCATGCCCGTGGCGCGGTAGATAGGGAGCCACTGCTCGCTCGCTCCCATGAGCGCCACCACCCAGCCCCGGTTGTCGGTGAACCGGCGGAACGCGGACCAGACCTGCTCGCGCTCGGTTTCCGGACCGATGGGGTCGGGTGACACCAGGCAGATGCCGCTGTAGATGGCGTACGCCACGAGCGAGTCGCGGTGGAAGAACCACTGCTTGTCGCTGCGAAGCGCGAAGTAGTCGAGCGTCCCCTCTCCGTGCCGGCGCACGATGTCGCGGGCGCGTGCCTCGGCGGCTCGCCCGGCGGAGCGTCGCCGGTCCACGAGCGGTCGAGTGGCGAGGAGGAGGGCGACGACGGCGAGGGTGACCCCGATCGCGGCCAGGCTGGGGGAGAGGAAGTCGTCGATCCGGTCGGGCAAGCGGACGCCGTTCAGCCCGACGAGGCGTTCGAGCACGGCCTGCCCGGCCCGCCACCACGGCAGGCTCCGCATGTCGAGGTCGAATCGCAAGGTGACTTCCACCAGCACGCTGGCGAGCACGGTGATGCCCACGACACCGACACCCAACGCGACGAGCGCCGAGCGCAACGACGGGCGGTCCGAGGCTGCCGGGAATTCCCGGCGGTGGACGACCAGGAAGGCGAGGACCGCGGCGGCAAAGAGCGATTGCTCGATGTCGCCCCCGCGCACCAGGTGGAGCACGAGCGTGACCGCAAGCACCCACATGGCGATCTGATGGGCACGGCGCTGGCCGCGCCGCACCCCTCGCGCCAGGACGAGGAGCCCGATCCCGGCCAGGGCGACCAGCGCGCCGGCCGCCTGGGTCGCGCCGTAGGGAAGGAACTCGACCACGAGGTGCAGGCGCCCGCGCAACGGGGGCGTGACCGCACCGAGGAGGTCGATCGCCCCCGCCACCGCGATGGCCGCGGCCGCCCAGCGACGCACCCGCCGGGACCGCCGCCGCAACGTGCCGAGGTCCGGGGCAGCCGGCCATGACGCCCCCGTGGGCCACGCGGCCACCACCTTGGTGTGGGCGTCCGTCTCGGTGGGTCGTCCCCGGGCGGCCAGCCGCTCGAGGAAGGTGGCGCCCGGCAGTTCCGCCCGCGACAGAAGGAGCCGGGCGTGCAATTCCGCGCCGGTCTCGAGCTCGATCCACGCGACCTGCTGGCAGGCCAAGAACACCGGCAGCAGACCGAGGCGACCAGGGTGCTCCTCGACCACGTCGCCGGTGGCGCCCACGCTGGCGAAGAACCCGGGCGCCAGGTGGGTGAGCTCGGGCTGCAAGGTGGTGCCGACGACGACCCCGGCATAGCCGAGCGCGCACAGGGAACGGGCCGAGTCCCGTGCGGAGTCGTTCGCGGTGGCGCCGGCTGTGGCGAGTGAGTCGTCGAACAATGGTCGCAACTCGCCCGCTCCCAACGTGTGCCACGCCTTGCGCGCCAGGAGCCCGAGCACCGCCGCAAGGACCAACAGCAGCAAGGCGAACACGATGGCGGCGGTACCGAGGCGCGTGCCCCACGCCGCCTGGTGCGCGCGGTTGATGGCGTGCATCGGTGTGGCGTGGCCGGAGAAGAGGTGGTTGAGCGCGGTGACGACGAACGGCAACCGCAGCGCCAGCGCGACCACGAAGGGGACGAGCAACCACCAGGCGAAGCGGGCGAAGCGCCGGTACAGAAGGCGTGACGTCAAAAAGCGCGGGGTGGTCGCGGGGTCGGCCAAGCGGTCGAGCCCGGCTTGCCACTCCGCCGAGGGATCCGGCGCCAAGACCGGCAGAGCGCCCCGCCGCGTCGGCGTGGCGACGTCGCCCGAGGAGGGCGCGCCGTCGGACCCACCTCCGTCATCTCGGTCCAGCAGGGGCGGGGCCGCCGTCCCCGCCTCCACCCGGACGACGCGCGTGCCCGAGCCGGTCGCCATGTGCAGGTCGACGGCGTCCACGATGTCGACCCCGAGCGCGCCCAGGACCCGTTGTGCATCGGCGTCGGTGTCG
Organism: Acidimicrobiales bacterium; assembly: GCA_035294855.1. GTDB lineage: Bacteria > Actinomycetota > Acidimicrobiia > Acidimicrobiales > UBA8190 > DATGKD01. The sequence continues at coordinate 12,566 of DATGKD010000063.1, read as the reverse complement.
ACCACGTGGTCGTGAACCCCCGGGAGGTACACCACCCGATGGTCGTCGCCGCCGCAGAACGACCGCAGCGCGCGCCCGAGATCGCGGTGAGCGTCGAGCGCCGCTTGGGCGGCGCGCCCCGCATCAGTGGCGCGGCGGAGGTCCAAGAGGTTCCCGGCCACCACGACGAGCCCAGGGCCGTCCCAGCCGTCGAGTGCGTGGGCCAACTCGGCGGCGGCGCCGGTCGACGCCGGGGTGGCCTCGGCAGTGAGGTCGAGATTGGCGAGCACGACGACGCGCCGTCCGACCGCGACCGGGACGCACTCGGGATCGGTTGTTTCGACGCCGTGCGCAGGCGGGAAGGCCTCGGAGGCGCCGTCGGCCATGAACCCATCATGGCAGGGTCGGATTGCCACCACCTCGGACCGGGACCCAGTCTGGGAGCAAGAGGCCCTGGGTAGGCTGCCCGCCTGTCGGCACACCGTGGGCGCGATGAGGTCGCCAGGAGGGAGCACCCATGACGGACGCGGGCCGAGCCGCCATCGAGGACTTCTACCTGGAGGAACGGCGTTTCCCGCCCCCTGAGGGCCTCGCCGCGCACGCGGTCGCGGGCGATCCCAGCATCTACGACGAGGCGGCGCGCGACCCCGAGACCTTCTGGGCCCGTCAGGCTCGCGAGCTCGACTGGTTCGATGATTGGCACACGGTGCTGGAGTGGGAGCCGCCCTTCGCTCGATGGTTCGTGGGGGGCACCCTCAACGTGTCGTACAACTGCCTCGACCGGCACGTGGAGGCCGGGCGTGGCGACCGCGTGGCCTTCCATTTCGAGGGTGAGCCCGGTGACACCCGCACGATCACCTACGCCGAGCTGTTGTCGGAGGTCACGCGATTCGCCAACGTGCTCAAGTCCCTGGGCGTGCGGCGCGGCGACCGCGTGGCGATCTACATGCCCATGATCCCGGAGATGCCCGTGGCCATGCTGGCGTGCACGCGCATCGGCGCCGCGCACTCGGTGGTGTTCGGCGGGTTCTCACCCGACGCGCTGCGCGACCGGATCAACGACGCCGAGGCGAAGGTGCTCGTCACCGCGGACGGCGGGTGGCGTCGGGGCACCCCGATCGCGCTCAAGCAGAACGCGGACGTGGCACTGGCGGCCACGCCGTCGATCGAGCACGTGGTCGTGGCCCGTCGCATCGGCGACGCCGCGGACCCGGCCCCCATGACCGAGGGCCGCGACCAGTGGTGGCACGAGCTCATGGCGGACGCCGAGGAGTCGTGTCCTCCCGAGCACATGGACGCCGAGGACCTCCTGTACCTGCTGTACACCTCGGGCACGACCGCCAAGCCCAAGGGGATCATGCACACCACCGGCGGCTACCTCACGCAGGTGGCGTTCACGCACCGGGCCGTCTTCGACCTCCACCCCGAGCGCGACGTCTACTGGTGTGCGGCCGACGTGGGATGGGTGACCGGGCACAGCTACATCGTCTACGGGCCGCTCGCCAACGGGGCGACAAGCGTCATGTACGAGGGCACCCCGGACTTTCCCGACAAGGACCGTTGGTGGGCCATCATCGAGCGCTACGGCGTGACCATCCTGTATTGCGCGCCCACCGCCATCCGGACCTTCATGAAGTGGGGACCCTCGTTCCCCGAGCGCCACGACATGTCGTCGTTGCGCGTGCTCGGCTCGGTGGGCGAACCCATCAACCCCGAGGCGTGGGTCTGGTACTGGCAGCACATCGGTGGGTCGCGCTGTCCGGTCGTCGACACGTGGTGGCAGACCGAGACGGGGGCCATCCTCATCTCGCCACTGCCCGCCCTGACGACGTGCAAGCCGGGCTCGGCCACGTTCCCGCTGCCCGGCACGTCGGCGCAGGTGGTCGACGACGAGGGCAAGGTGGTGTCACGCGGCGGCGGGTACCTCACCCTCGACCGGCCATGGCCGTCGATGTTGCGCGGGCTCTATGGGGATCCCGAGCGCTACCAGCAGACGTATTGGAGTCGTTTCGAGGGGCGCTACTTCGCCGGCGACGGCGCCAAGGTCGACGACGAGGGCTACTTCTGGCTCCTCGGCCGGGTCGACGACGTCATGAACGTGTCGGGCCACCGGATCTCGACGACGGAAGTGGAATCCTCGCTCGTGAACCACGAGGCCGTCGCCGAAGCGGCCGTCGTCGGAGCGAAGGACGACACCACCGGACAGGCGATCATCGCCTTCGTGACCTTGAAGTCCGGCGAGGAGCAGTCGACAGAGCGCGGCGAGGAACTGCGTGGGCACGTCGCCCGTCACATCGGATCGATCGCGCGCCCGAAGACCGTCATCTTCACCGACGAGCTCCCCAAGACCCGCTCGGGGAAGATCATGCGGCGGTTGCTGCGTGACGTGGCCGAGGGCCGTGACCTCGGCGACACGACCACGTTGGCCGACCCGCGTGTCGTGGAGGAGATCCGGCGTCTGTCGGCGGCGCAGCCGTCCGAGGAGTGAGCCACCCGGACGTCGGGTCCATGGGCGACCGCCTCCCCAACTGGAAGTGGCGGACGGCGTTGCCCGCGCCGGGAAGGGCGGTGGTCTTCGACATCGACGGGGTGCTCTCCGACGCGGCAGGACGCCAGCACTTCCTGGAGTGGGGACGCCGTGACTGGGACGCCTTCTTCGACGCCTGCGGCGACGACCCCCTCGTCTCCGAGGTGGCCCGGCTCCTCGAACTGCTCGACCCCGGCCTCTCCGTCGTCCTCCTCACCGGCCGCCCTCTGCGCGTCCAGCCGCAGACGCTCGCCTGGCTGGCGCGCTACGGACTCCGGTGGGATCTTCTCGTGATGCGCGACCGTGGCGACTACGCGCAGGCATCGTGGTTCAAGCGCGGCGCCGTCGCCGACCTGCGGGCCCACGGCATCGAGCCCGTCCTCGCATTCGAGGACGACCCCCGCAACCGGGACATGTTCCACGCCGAGGGCATACCGTGCATCTACATCCACTCCGGCTACTACGACTGAACGAGGTTCGATGCCCCACCCCCGCAAGTTCCGTTTCGCCGCCCAGCTGTCCAAGGCTCCGGACGGCTCGGCCCGTTCGTGGGCCGAGCAGGCGCGCAAGGCCGAGGACCTCGGCTACTCGACGCTGCTTATGCCGGACCACTTCGGTGATCAGCTCGCCCCGGTGGCGGCCCTCATGGCGGCGGCGGACGCCACCGAACACCTGCGGATCGGGACGCTCGTGTTCGACAACGACTACCGGCATCCCCTCGTGTTGGCCAAAGAAGCCGCCACCCTGGACCTGCTGTCGGACGGCCGGCTCGAACTCGGCCTGGGCGCAGGGTGGATGCGCACCGACTACGAGCAGTCGGGTATCGCGTATGACACCCCGGGCACGCGCGTGGACCGCTTCGCCGAGGGGGTCGAGATCATCGCCGGGCTGCTGTCCTCGGACGGGCCGTTCTCGTTCACCGGCAAGCACTACACGATCCAGGAACACACGCTGCTGCCTCGCCCGGTGCAGCGGCCGCGCCCGCCGCTGATCCTCGGCGGTGGCGGCCGCCGGGTGCTGCAGATCGCGGCCAAGTGGGCCGACATCGTGGGCATCAACGTCAACCTGAAGGACGGCACCGGAGGCCCCGAAGCGGCCCCGAACGCCACGCCTGACGCCACCCACCGGAAGATCGCCTGGGTCAAGGAGGCCGCGGGCGCGCGGTTCGACGACATCGAGCTCAACTCGCTCATCGGGTTCGCCATCATCACCGACGACCGCAAGGGCGTCATCGACACGATGGCGCCACACTTCGGGATCGACCCGCTCGACGCCGTCCACGTGCCGCTCGCTCTCATCGGCACCCTCGACCAGATGGCCGAGGAGCTGCGGTGGCGCCGCGAGGAGTACGGCATGTCGTACTTCTCGGTCGAGGGCGAGGTGTGGGAGTCGCTGGCGCCCGTCGTGGCCCGCCTGGCGGGTACGTGACCATGGCGGGCGATCGGTTGGCCGGGGCGAAGATCGTGGTGACCGGGGTCACCGGGCAGGTCGCCGAGCCGCTGGCATGTGCGCTGGCCGCCGACAACGACGTCTACGGCGCGGCCCGGTTCACCGACGAGGCGGCGCGTGAACGACTCGCCGCCGCCGGCGTGCGCTGCGTCCCCGTCGACCTCGGATCCGGCGACGTGAGCGCGTTGCCGGGCGACGCCGACTACGTCCTCAACTTCGCGGTCACGAAGACCAACGACTGGGACGTCGACCTCGAGGCCAACTGCGGCGGGCTCATCTCGCTCATGGAGCACCACCGGGGCGCCCGGGCCTTCCTCCACTGCTCGAGCACCGCGGTGTACAAGCCGATGGGGCATCACCGTTTCGCGGAGGCGGATCCGCTCGGTGACAACCACGGCGTCTGGCCGTTCCTGCGCACGTACAGCATCTGCAAGATCGGTGCCGAGGCCTCGGCGCGCTGGGCGGCGCGGCGCTTCGCGGTCCCGACCACCATCGCCCGCCTCTCGGTGCCGTACGGGTCCCGGGGCGGATGGCCCGCGGTGCACCTGCACATGATGATGAACGGGAACGCAATTCCGGTCCACGTCGACGCGCCCAGCGTGTACCACCCGCTGCACGAGGACGACATCGCGCGCATGGTCCCCGTGCTGCTCGGGGCGGCGTCGGCGCCGGCCACGATCGTCAACTGGGGTGGAGACGACGCCGTCAGCATCGAAGAGTGGTGCAGCTACATGGCGGAGATCACCGGCCTCGAGGCCCGGTTCGAGCCCACCGAGCACACCATCGACAGCGTGGCGCTCGACCTCACCAAGATGCACGAGATCGTCGGGCACACGACCGTCCACTGGAAAGACGGCATGCGCCGCATGGTCGCCGCGCGCCACGGCGAACTCTTGGCGCACTGACCGACAGGCGCGGTCCTCAGGACCTGCGCGCCCCCACCTGGCGGTCGGCTCCTGATCGACCCGCCCGCGCTCCCGCCGCGACCGGATCTGCCCGTCACGTCCGCGACGGCCGGACGACGCCGTTGGCCCATTGTTGGTTCCCGGTTGAGTACGTGATGAGGTCGCTCGCTCACTATTCGTGACTACTCGCAGGAACGGATTTCCTAACCACACCACGTGGTGAACGTCCGGGCGAGGTTGACGAACGAGCTGCAGGCAAGACCGCCGCCGAGGCCGGGGAGATCGAGATGAGCGCAGGGAACGAAGGTCGCAAAGGAAAGAAGGGCGGGCGGTACACGCCGCCGAAGCATCGCCGGACCCGGGCCGCCGCTCTGGCGGTGGGTGCTGCAACCCTGGCGACCTCTGGTGGATGGCTGATCGGTGCGGGGCCGGCTCGAGCGGCGGCTCCGCGCGCACATGGTCCGACGAACCACCAGGTGAAGACGGTCTCGGATGTCGACCAGGTCGGGACGCCCGGTCCGCAAGGCGCGCAAGGCGTCGAGGGTGACCGCGGTCCTCAGGGTGCTACCGGCGCTCGGGGAGACGAGGGGCCTCAGGGCCCGCAGGGCGCTCAAGGAAAAGATGGTGAAGACGGGCCAAAGGGGACCCAAGGCTCGACCGGCGCGCCGGGTGCCCAGGGCCTGCAGGGCGAGGAAGGCCAGCGTGGTTCCCAAGGCCTGTCGGGCATCAAAGGCGAGGAAGGTGATCGCGGCGCGCAGGGAGCACAAGGCTCCAAAGGCGAGGAAGGTGACCGCGGCGCGCAGGGAGCACAGGGCGTGAAGGGGGAGGAAGGTGCCCGCGGCTCAATAGGACCGCAAGGGGCTCAGGGCTTCCAGGGGGCTCAGGGCCTCGCCGGAGTTCAGGGCTCCGCCGGAGCCCAGGGCTTCCAGGGCAGCCAGGGCGCCCCAGGAATCGGTTGCATCGTGTTCCCGTTCTTTTCGTTCAACAACACGAACCTGGGGCCGACTCAGTTGAACAGCGGCTGCCAGGGTCCCCAAGGCTTCCAGGGCAGCCAGGGCGCGCAGGGCTTCCAGGGCGCGCAGGGCAGCCAGGGCTTCCAGGGAACGCAGGGCTTCCAGGGAACGCAGGGCTTCCAAGGAACGCAGGGCTTCCAAGGCGCGCAGGGCTTCCAAGGCGCGCAGGGCTTCGGCGTTCAAGGGTTCCAGGGAGTGCAGGGAACTGCCGGCACGAACGGGACTCAAGGGACGTCCGGAAGCCAGGGAGCCCAGGGGCCGCAAGGCCTGCAGGGTCCGCAAGGCGCGCAAGGGTTCCAGGGAGTGCAGGGAACTGCCGGTACGAACGGGACTCAAGGGACGTCCGGAAGCCAGGGAGCTCAGGGGCCGCAAGGCCTGCAGGGGTCGCAAGGCGCGCAGGGGGCCCGGGGCTCGCAGGGTGCACAAGGCGTGCAGGGCGTGCAGGGCTCGCAGGGAATTCAGGGTGTTCAGGGCAGCCAGGGCGTCCAGGGCACGGACGGGACTTCGGTGTCCACGAACATCGAAGTGCTGACGAGCTCCGGAACCGGCGGCGCCACGGTGACCTGTCCGTCGGGCGACGTTGCGCTGGGCGGCGGGATCAGCATCTCCGGCACCGGCAATCCCCATGGGACGGAATCCGCTCCCACCGACTCGAGTGGGAACGTCATTACCTCGGGCACGCCAGGCGGATGGCACGTCGAGAGCGACAGTCACACCGCGACGCTCACCGCCTACGTGATCTGCTCCAAGTAGTCGAGCTGAACCGGCGTTGATCGTCGGCGCCGAGCGCCGCGAACCAACCGGCGATGACGAGAAGACCCGCGGCCACGAGCACCGGCACATCGCCGCCGCGCTCGTAGAGCGTGGCGCCGGTGCGCAACGCGACGTCGCCCACGACGACCTGACGGCGTCCAAGCACGGTCCGGGCCCGGACGTCGCCGTCGTGGTCGATCAGTGCGCTGAAGCCGGTCGGCGCCGCCTGTACGAGGTCGCGGCCCTCGGCGATCGCCTGTAGCCGCGCCGCGGCGATCTCCTGTGTGGGGACCTGGCTCGTGGCGTACGACGCGGTGTTCGTGGGGACGACGAGCAACCTCGCGCCGGCGCGCGTCGCAACCCGCCCGCGCTCCGCGTAGAAGACCTCGTAGGAAACCATCGTCCCGAGCGGGCCCACGGGCGCGTGGAGGACGCCGTCGCCGTGGCCCGGAATGGCGTCGAGCGGGACCCCGGAGAGATCCGCGAGATGCCGGAAGAACCCGCGATAGGGGATGTACTCGCCGAACGGGACGCGGTGGACCTTTTCGTACCGCGACGCGATGCGTCCTTCGGGGTCGAACGCGACGACCTCGTTGCGGAACCGCGCCCCCGGCACCGACTCGGTGACGCCCACGACCAAGGTGGCCCGCAGCGCCACCGCGGTGGCGGCGAGCTGGGTCTCGGCTTGCGAGCCGTCGAGCAGGCCGTCGAGGGCGACGGTGTCCTCGGGCCATACGACGAGCGCTGGGGCACGTCCCGCGTCCTGCGACGCGATCTCGCCGGTTGCCGCGACCTGAGCGGCGTACACCGACGCCGGGCTCACCTCGGATTTGTGCAGACCGCGGGCGCCGCCCCCCTGCACGGCGGCGGCACGCACCGTGCCGACGGACGCGCCGCCGTCGGGCGCGACGGCACCCCACGCCGACACGCCCGCCACCACCGCCAGGGTGACGACCGCGGCGACGATGGAACCGAGCACGGGGACAAGTCGCGGCCTTCCCGGCGCGGCGTGGTGTCGACGGGTGGCGGTGTTGCGGCCCGCGGCGGCACCGGCGGCGACGAGCGCACCGAGGGCGCCGCCCGTCAGCCACACCAGGCCCGTCACGAGCAGCGGGCCGCCGAGCCGTGCCGCTCCGGCCAGGGGGCCTCCCACCTGACCGAGGGCCAGACCTCCGATGGGGAGGCCTCCGAACGGCCACGTGTCGCGCAGCGCTTCGACGAGCACCATGGCGCCCGCCAACGCGATCGTGCGGCCCCGGGGCCGACGCGGTGCCGTGACGCACGCCAGTGCCAGCGCGAGTGCCTGCACCACCATGAGCACGATCCCGCCATAGACGTTGAACGAAATCGCCCACCACAGGCCCGGAACGAACAGCCCGAGCCCGGCGGCCCACCCGGCCAGGAAGCGGGTGCGCATGCGCAGTCCGCCGATTCGCCACCACAACAGCGCCGCCGACGGGAAGGCGAGGACCCAGAACCCCCACGGAGGGATCGACAACGCGAGCCCGAACCCGGCGAGGACCGACGGTCCCACGACGCTGCCGCGCCATGCGAGCGCGGCGCTCGGGCGGCGCGCCCGCGGACGGGGTTCGGGCTCCCGGCGCGGCGAGGCCCACCGGTCGGGCTGGCTCACGGCCGCATCACCAGGGTTCCGGTCCGGCCTCTGCGTGACCGGCTTCCGCCAGCGATGCGGCCGCTGCTGCCGCGGCGCGGCGGCCGCTCGCGATACACGCCGGGATGCCGACGCCGTGGAGCGCAGCGCCCGCGATGGCGACGCCGTCGAGGCGCGTGACGCGGGCTTCGATGGCGGCCACGCGGTCCAGATGTCCCACCGCGTACTGCGGGAACGAGTCAGGCCAACGTGTGACGACCGCCTCGAGCGGGTGCCCGCGTAGGCCCATCACGGCACCCAGGTCGGCCATGACTCGGGCGACCAGCGCGTCGTCGGAGAGCCCCGTCCACCGGTCGTCGCCGTAGCGACCGACCGACGCGCGCAGGAGCACGTCGTCGGGCCGGCCGAGCGACGGCCACTTCGACGACAGCCAGGTGCACGCGGTGATCAGCCGCCGTGTGCGCACGGGCACGAGGAGCCCGCTGCCCGCGAGCGGGCCGTCCACTGCGCTGGCGGGCAGTCGGAGGGTGACGAGGGCCACGCCGGCGTACTCGATCCCCACGAGCCACTGGCCGAGCTCGTGGTCGAAAGGGCTCAGCAGGCGTCCGGCACTACCGGCCGGCGTGGCGAGCACGACGGCGTCTGCGTGGACGGCGCCGCCCGGTGTCTGCAGCGACCACCGTGACGGCTGTCTCCGGTCGAGTCGTTCGAGCGCGTCCACGGCGGCACCGGCGCGCACCTCGACGCCGCACTGGCGGAGCGAGCCGACGAGTTGGTCGACCAGCCGCGAGAGCCCGCCGCGCACCGTCAGGAACACCGGCGCATCGCCGCCGGGCGCCCCCGTCGGGGTGGGGAGGGGCTCGGCTGCCGGTGAGGCACTGCGCAGCGCGCGCATGAGGCTGCCACCGCGGCGATCGGCGTCGAGCAGCGCGGGGAAGACGGCTGCGGCGCTGAGTGTGCGCGTCGGCCCGGCGTGGATGCCGCCGACCAACGGGTCCGAGAGACGGTCGGCCACCTGCCTTCCCAGCCGGCGGCGGACGACGTCGTCGACGGCCACGTCGGAGACGAACGACCGCACAGAAGCGGCGCGGGGGCGCCCGAGCAGGTCGGCAGCGGCCCGGCCCACACCGACCGGGGACACGATCCCCGACTTGGCGAGCGGCCAAAGCCGGGTCGGCACGCCGAGCGCCAACCCGGGGGGCAGGGGGCGGAGCCGGCCGCGCGCCCAGACGTACGCCGAGCGGGCCCCGGGTGCCACCAACTCGTCGCCCAGCCCGACTTGCCGGCACAGGTCGACAGCCTCGGGACGCCGCGCCACGAACGCGTCGGGCCCGGTGTCGACGCGTCGGCCGCCGATCTCCGCGCTTTGCAGCTTCCCACCGAACCTGCGGTCGGCCTCGAGCACCACCACGCGCGCGTCGATGTCCGAAGTGGCCAGCCACCACGCCGCCGCCAGGCCCGCGATCCCGCCGCCCACGACAGCCACCGTGGGCACGCCGTCGCCCGACCGCTCTCCCCGATCGACGGACGCCTGCACTCAGGTCGGCGGGGTCGCGCCGTTCAAACCTGCACCGTCGAGGACCACGCGCGCCACGACGTCGCAGAACGCGGGATCGTCGTTGAACGACGCCGTCCGCACCATCGTGACCCCGGCGGACTCGGCCACCGCGCGCAACTCGATGTCGACGTCGTAGAGCACCTCGAGATGATCGGCGACGAACCCGATCGGGCACACGACGACCCCACCATTGCCGATGCCGTCCGGCGCGGCGACGACCGCGCCCACGTCGGGGCCGATCCATTCCTCCGCCGTGCGGCCCGCGCTCTGCCAAGCGACGCACCAGCGGTCCGCCCCCGCCGCGTGCGCCACTGCGGCGGCGGTCTCGCCGACTTGCACGACGTAGGGGTCGCCGTTGTCGACGAGACGCTTGGGGATGCTGTGAGCGGTGAACACCACGAGAGGGTCGTCGCGAAGAGTGGCGGGGAGCTTTGCCGTCGCGGCGCGCACCCTCGCGGCGAGAAGGGAGACCAGCCCGGGGGCGAGGTGCCACTGCGGTATCACGTCGACGGGGACCGCCGGGCTCGCGGACGCCTGACCGGAGGTAGCCGCACCGTCGGGGGAAGCGACGTCGTGCGCCGCGGCGACGGCACGGCGCGTGTACTCGCCGACGCTCGCAGCGGAGTAGTGCGGCGCCAGCACGACGCCGACGATGCGGTCGACACCACTGCTCACGAGGCAGGCCACCGCGTCCTCGATGCGGGGCGACGCGAACTTCGCGCCCGCCGCCACGACGAAGCGGCCGGGAGCGAGCTCCTCCAGCGCCCGGCGGATGCCTTCGGTCTGCGCGTCGGTGATGGCGTTCAAGGGCGACAGGCCGCCGATCGCCCGGTACCGGCGCTCGAGGTCGGCGAGGAGCTCCGGCGGAGGCGGACGGCCGCGCCGGATCTCGGTGTAGAAGGCGGGCAGGTCGTCGAGCGAACGCGGCGTGCCGTGCGACATGACGAGCACGCCGGTCGGTGTCACGACGACCCCGCAGCGGCACGCGACGACGCGGCACCGAGCGACGCCGACGAGTGCGCGTGGACGACCTCGACGACGCGCCCGAGCACCGACGGGTCGGTCTCGGGGAGCACTCCGTGCCCGAGGTTGAAGACGTGGCCCGTGCCCCCGCCCCGTGCCAGCACGTCGAGGGTGGCCGCCTCGACGACGGGCCACGGGGCCATGCACAGCGCCGGGTCGAGGTTGCCCTGCAGGGCGCACCCCGGGCCCACCCGTCGCCGTGCCTCGTCCAACGGGACCCGCCAGTCGACGCCGACGACATCGGCGCCGGCGGACGCCATCGCGCCCAGGAGCTCGCCGGTGCCCACGCCGAAGTGGATGCGGGGGACCGCCAGGTGCTCGAGGCCGTCCAGGACCTTCCGGGTGGCCGGCAGGACGTGGCGCGCGTAGTCGTCCGGTGAGAGCGCGCCCACCCAGCTGTCGAACAGCTGCACCGCCGAGGCGCCCGCCTGGACCTGCGCCACCAGGCTGGCCAGGGCCATGTCCGCGAGCGCATCGAGCAACGCCGCGAACAGGCCCGGCTCGGACCACATGAGACGCTTGGTCTGCGCGTACGTGCGGGAGGCGCCGCCCTCGACCAGGTAGCTCGCCACCGTGAACGGGGCGCCCGCGAAGCCGATCACCGGCACCGCGGCGCCCAACTCGCGGGCCACCAGGCGTACCGTCTCGAGGACGAAGGGCGTGTCCTGTTCGGGGTCGAGCGGGCGGAGCCTGGCCAGGTCGGCGGCCGCGCGGAACGGCCGCTCGACGACGGGCCCCCGGCCCTGGTGCACGTCGACGCCGAAACCCACCGCCGCCACGGGGACCACGATGTCGCCGAAGAGGATGGCCGCGTCGACGCCGTAGCGCCGCACCGGCTGGAGCGTGATCTCGGCGGCGAGCTCAGGCCGGCGAATGGCGTCCAGCACGCTCCCCCCGCCGCGCGCGGCGCGGTACTCCGGCAGCGACCGCCCGGCCTGGCGCATGAACCACACCGGTATCCGGTCCACGGGCGCTCCCCGGCACGCCCGCAGGAACGCCGAGTCCGCCCCTGTCACAGGACGACGGTACGTCGAAAAGCACCGGTGGTCCGGCCATGCGGCCCCTGAAAGTTGGCCCCGGGGCGGGGGTATATTCGATGGTTCACCGTCGTGCGCCGGTGGGGGGTGCCGGGCGACGCGGTGGAGAGGGAGCGGCGTGGCCATCCATACCGAGCTCGAGGCAGAGCAGGCACACGTCGACCGCGCGTACGAGCGGCTGGACCAGCTGCGGGCGGACACCGAAGAGCTCCTGCGGTCTGTGCTCGACCAGGGCCGCGGAGGCACGCACCAGTTCCGCGAGGAGCGCGACGTCATCGTCCGCACGAGCCTCGCCCGCCTCGACCAGCTCGACATCGGCGAACAGGCGCTGTGCTTCGGGCGCATCGACCGTCGTGCCGACGGGACGGGCGACGCCAACGGCGACGGCGGCGCGTCGCGCAGCATGGAGAGCTTCCACATCGGCCGCCTGGGTATCTCGGGCGAGGATCTCGAGCCGCTCGTGGTCGACTGGCGCGCACCTGTCGCGGAGCCCTTCTACCGGGCCACGGGGCGCGAGCCGATGGGCCTCGTCCTGCGCCGACACCTCGCTGCCCAGGGGCGCCGCATCGTGGGCATCGAGGACGAGCGCTTCGGGGTGAATGGGGCCGGCTTGTCGGCGGGCGAGGCCGGGTCGACCGTCGGGGACGCCCATGGGGCGCGCCTCGGTGACCGTGACATCGAGCTGGGCGGCCCCGGAGCGCTGCTCGCCG
>DATGKD010000062.1:0-31503 GCA_035294855.1 Acidimicrobiales bacterium | reverse complement strand
CCCCGGGCGGGCTGTGGTCGCGCTCGTCCTGACGCACAACGCCCCCGGTGCGTTGACTCGGTGCCTGAGCGCCATCGCCGCACAGACCACCCCGCCCGGGGGCGTCATCGTGGTCGACAACGCCAGCGTCCCGCCGGTGCGCGCCGCGGCCCTCGACACCCGTGCCGAGGCCGGCGCGCGGGTGCCCTCGGTGTCGGTGGTGCGTTCGGACACGAACACGGGCCCCGCGGGAGGGTGGGCGCTCGCCCTGGAACGCTTCCTCGGCACCGACTACGACTTTGCCTGGGTGCTCGACGACGACATGGTCGCCGACCCCCGGTGTCTCGAGGTGCTCTTGGCTCACGCGGCCACCGACCCGAAGAGAGCGTTCCTGTTCCCGTGGTCGGTGCAACCCGACGGTTCGGTGGGGGAGTGGAGCTCGTGGTGCGGCTTCCTCGTCTCGCGTCATGTCGTCGCCGAGGCCGGGGTGCCCCGGGCCGAGCTCTTCTGGTGGGCCGAGGACACCGAGTACCTGCGCTGGCGCATCCCGCAGGCCGGCTTCGAGCGGCGCGTCGTCGACGGGGCGCTCGTGCAGCACGACGCCGTGCGCCGCACCGGACACGTGCCGACGTGGAAGTACTACTACGAGGCGCGCAACATGCTCTACCTGCACCTGCACGTCATGCACCGGGTCGGTTGGTACCCGAGGAACGTGACCAAGCTCATCGCGAGAGCCGTGGTGCGCGAGCGCGGCAACCGCGTCCGGAGCCTGGCCGCCATCGCCCGCGGCCTGGCCGACGGCGCCCGAGGGCGCCTCGGGGTGCGCGTCGCCGTCCAGGACCTGGCCGAGCAGGCCGTTCCCGACCACGACGGTGCCTCCGCCGGGAGTCCGGTGTGATCGTCGTCACGGGCCCGGGTCGCAGCGGCACGTCCTTTCTGGCCGCTCTGTATCGCGAGCTCGGCTTCGATCCCGGTGGCCGGTGGGAACCCGCAGTGGACGCCGGGCTCGAGGATCGCGAGCTGGTCAGGCTCAACCTCGCCGTGGCGCGCGCCATGGGTGTGTCGATCCGCGAACGCCGTGGAGGGCGCGTGCTCGAGAGCCTGGGGACGCTGGTGCGGGCCAGTGACGGGCGCGTGCCGGTCGCCCTGCGCCGTCCGTTCGTGGCCGCCGCCGACGCGCTGCGCTACCTGCGCAGCACGCCCGACCTCATGGACTGGGCGAGCGTCGACCCGGTGGTCGGCCGCTTCGGGGACCAGATGCGCGCCATGGCCAAGGAGCGGGCGGTGGTGAAAGACCCCCGGTTCTGCTTCACCCTGCGGGCCTGGCTGGCGAGCGGTGCGCCCGTCGAGGCGGTCGTCTTCACCATCCGCCCCCTCGACGCCATGGCCGACAGCCGGGTGCGGGTCAGGATGTACTCGGGCCGGGCGCGCGAGTGGGCCCGCCACAACTACTGCTACGGGATCGGCCTCCTCATGACCGCGGTGGCCGAGCACCGGGTGCCGCTCACGCAACTGCGCTACCCGGACTTCCTCGAGCAGCCCGAGGCGCTCCACGCACTGCTCCCGCTGCCCGAGCCGCGCTCGTGGCCGGAGTTCGAGGCGGCGTTCCGTGCGGTGTACGACCCCTCGCTCGTCCACGACCGACGGTGAGGCGGCGATGACGTGGCGATGACCGCCCGCGCCGCCGCCACCGCCGGGCCGACCCCGAACGTCTTCGTGGTGGGCGCGCCCAAGTCGGGCACCACGGCCCTCGCCACGTACCTGGGCGACCACCCCGAGGTCTTCGTGGCGGCCAAGGAACTGAGCTACTTCGGGACCGACCTCGGCTTCCTCACCGCACGGGGCGAGCCTTGGCACATCTCCTACCGGTCCTATCTCGGATGGTTCGAGGACCATGCCGCCGAGCGCTGCCGCGTCGACCGCTCCGTGTTCTACCTGTACTCCTCGCGCGCCGCCGAGGAGATCCGCGCCTTCGACGCCGACAGCCGGGTGATCGCGCTGCTGCGCGACCCGGTCGACCAGATGCACGCGCAGCACGCCGAGATGCTGTACCAGGGCGATGAGGACATCGCCGACTTCGGCGCGGCCCTCGACGCCGAGGAGGACCGTCGCCAGGGGCGGCGGGTGCCACCGGGGTGCCGCAAGCCCTTCGCCCTGCACTACCGCGACATCGCCAGCTACGCGCCACAGATCGAGCGCTATCTGTCGTGCTTCGGGCGCGACCGGATGTGCGTGGTCCTGTACGACGACCTCGTGCGGGACGTCGCCGGCACGTACCGACGAGTCCTCGAGTTCCTCGACGTGGATCCCGGCCATACGCCCCACTTCGACGTGGTGAACGCCAACAAGGAGGTGCGCAGCGCGCGCGCCCGGGACCTGCTCCGCCAGGCGCCCGCCGGCTGGCGTCGCCTCGGTCGCGTCATGGTCCCGAACGAATTCGCACGCGCCGCGCTGCGACGGCGCGTCCACGCCCTCAACACCCGCCGCCGCCCCCGCCCCGTCCTCGACCCCGGGCTCCGCCGACGGCTCCGCGACGAGCTGGCGCCCGACGTGCGCCGGCTCGAGGGCCTGTTGGACCGGGACCTGTCCTCGTGGCTCCCATCCGAAGCGCGCGCCGCGCCGGCTCCCGCTGATCGCAGGAGGTGAGGATGCCGGGCGCGGTCGTGCTCGGGATGCACCGCAGCGGGACCTCTGCGGTGACCCGCATCCTCAACCTGATGGGCGCGGACGTGGGGCCCGAAGCGGACCTGATCACCGAGTACGACAACCCCGCCGGGCACTGGGAGTCGAAGACCCTCACCGCGTGCAACGACCGCATCCTCGACGCCTTCGGGCGGTCGTGGGACTTCCCGCCCCGCCTGCGCGCCGGGTGGGAATACTCCTCGCGCGCCACCGGACTGCTTCCTGAGCTCGCCGAGGCCTTCCGCGGCGTGTTCCGCGGGGACCTTTGGGTGTGGAAGGACCCCCGCACGTGCCTGACCTTCCCGCTCTGGCGACGGGTGCTCGGCTCAGAAGCGCGCGTCGTGCTGGTGTTCCGGGAGCCGGCCGCGGTGGTCGCCTCGGTCGCGCGGCGCGACGGCATTCCCCGGCCGTACTCGACGGGGCTGTGGCACAGGTACGTCCGCGCGTCACTGGAGGCGGCGCGGGGCATGCCGACGGTGTGCGTCCATTTCGAGGACCTCGTGGCACGTCCTGACGTCGTCACCGAAGCGCTGGCGGCCGACCTGCGCGCCTTGGGTGTCGCATTGCCGGGCACGCCGCAGAACGCCGTGACGTCACTTCGCCGCGACCTGGTGCACGATGCGCCGCCCGGCGCGCTGCTGCGCGCCACGACGTCGTCGCTCGTGGCCGCTCTCCGCCGGCTGCCGCCCAGCACCGCCTCGTTCGACCCGCCTCCGGGACGCGAGCCCCCCTGGGTGGCGCCGCTGCTCGGCGCGTACCGCGGGCCGTGGGTGGTGCGGTCGCGCCTCGGCCACCCGCTCCGTCCTCGTGGGGAGCCGCTCGGCACGCGCCCGGAAGGGCCGTGATGCGCTTCGCGGGCAGCGCGCGTTCGAAGAAGGCGCCGCGGGGAGTGCTGGTGCTGGGCATGCACCGCAGCGGCACCTCGGCGGCCACGGGCCTCATCCACATGCTCGGGCTGGCGACGTGCGTTCCCGGTGACATGGTGCGCGGGCCGTGGAACCCCAACGGCCATTTCGAGAGCCGCTCGCTCATGCATCTCGACAACGCGCTGCTCGCGCAGATGGGACGCCGCTGGTGGTACCCGCCGCCGGCGGGGGACGGCTACGGCGCGGTCGCTGAGTCGATCACGACGACGCCCGCCGAGGCGCGCCGCGTCTTCCGCCGGGCTTACCGCCGGGCTCCGTGGGTGTGGAAGGACCCGCGAGCGTGCGTGCTCCTGCCGTTCTGGCGGAGGGCCCTGGGCGACCGGGTGGCCACCGTCGTCGTCTTCCGCCACCCCGTCGAAGTCGCGGAGTCCCTGCAACGTCGCCACGACCTCCCGGTGTCATTCGGCCTCGCACTGTGGGAGCGCTACAACCGCCTCGTCCTGCAGCACGCGGCGTCGATGCCCGTGCTGACGACCAGCTACGACGCGCTGGTCGGCGACCCGGCGAGGTGGGCCGGGGACGTGCGCAGGTACCTGGAGGCCGTCGGCATGCGCCTGCCGGACCCGCCCGGGGCCGGGGACCTGACGGGCTTCGTCGACGCCGGCCTGCGCCACAGCTCGCACGAGCGCGGGTCCCTCGACGGCGCGCCTCCGGGTGCCGCGGCCGTGTACGAGGCGCTCCTCGGGCTGCGCGGGGACGCCACGACCTTCGTCCCCCCTGACCTGCCCGCCGAGGCTCCGTCGGTGGAGGCCGAGCTGGCCACGGTGGGTCCCGGGCGCGAGCCGGGATGGCGTCCTCCGCCCTGGGCGACAGGGGCGTGAGCTGGGAAGCTCCCGCCCGGGAGCGGGAATTCGTCATTTCTGACGAGGACGGGTGGACGTGATCGCGATTGACTCGAAGGGGGCCCAATCATGTGGGCAGTGGTGCGGCCGTCCCGGCGCGGCCCCCCCACTGCCGGGGCGATGGGCGCGCAGGACCTAGGGGGGCACGGCGCATGGACCTCGTGGAACGTCAGGCCGCCGTCGTGGGCCGGCATCCGTGGGAGTTGGCTCGCGCCCGGT
Source organism: Acidimicrobiales bacterium (assembly GCA_035294855.1). Lineage (GTDB taxonomy): Bacteria > Actinomycetota > Acidimicrobiia > Acidimicrobiales > UBA8190 > DATGKD01. The sequence continues at coordinate 26,855 of DATGKD010000062.1, read as the reverse complement.
TCTTCGTCAGGCTCCTCGACCGGCTCGGTCTCCTTCGGACCACGGGCAGTTGGCTGGACGTCGGATCGGGCGACGCCTGGTTCGCCAGCCAGCTCCGTGCCGTGCTGGACCCGGGTGCGCGCGTGGTGTGCTGGGACACCAACTACTCCGATGCCGAGCTCGCCGGAGGCGCGGTCGGGCTCGAGTTGACGGCTGAGCGTCCGAGCGGTCGGTTCGACGGGATCTTGATGCTCGACGTCATCGAGCACACCGAAGACGACGTGGGATTCGTGCGGGATGTGGTGGAGGGCTCGTTGTCCGAAGGCGGATGGGTGCTCGCCAGCGTGCCCTCGTACCAGGCGTTGTTCTCGGAGCACGACCGGGCGCTGCGTCACCACCGGCGCTACTCGCCGAGAGCATTGCGCGGCGTGCTCGAAGCCGCCGGGCTCACCGTGGAGGCGTGCGGGGGACTGTTCCACGGGTTGCTGGCGGTGCGTGCCGTGCAGGTGCTGCGCGAGCGCCGACGCGGCCCGAGCGGTGACCCCGCCGGCATCGGTCACTGGGAAGGGGCGCCGAGCAGGACACGGATGCTGACGCGCATGCTCGAGGCCGAGGGCCGGGTCTCGCTCGCCGCGGGCGTCCATCGCCTTCCGGTGGTCCCCGGGCTGAGCACGTGGGCCTACTGCCGGGCCGTCGGACGGCTCGGCGCACAGGGCTTGCCGTGACGACCCCGCCGCGTCCGTTCATCGTGGTGCCGTGCTACAACGAGGCACGGCGCATCGACGAGACCGCGTTCGTCGACCTGGCGCGCGACGGCCGGCTCCGGTTGTTGTTCGTCGACGACGGGTCCACCGACGGCACCGGCGCGGTGCTCGCCCGGATGGCCAAGGCGTCGAAGTGGATCGAGGTGTTCACGCTGGCGGCGAACGCCGGCAAAGCCGAAGCCGTGCGGCGCGGCCTCCTCGTGGCGGTCCGCAACGGCGCCGAGATCGTCGGCTACTACGACGCCGACCAGGCCACGCCCCCCGCCGAGCTCGTTCGGCTCACGCGCCGGCTGCAACGCGAGCCCGAGCTCGCCGCCGTGCTCGGGTCGCGGGTCGCCCGCATGGGCAGCTCCGTCCGTCGCAAGGCCGTGCGCCACTACCTGGGCCGCGTCTACGGGACGCTCGCCGTCATGGCACTGGGCGTCACGGTGTACGACACACAGTGCGGGGCCAAGGTGTTCCGGGTGAACGAGGCGCTGGTGAACGCCATCTCAACGCCCTTCCGGTCGTCGTGGTCCTTCGACGTCGAGCTCCTCCACCGGCTGCTGTCCGGCTCCGGGCAGGCACCCGGCCTCCCCGAGAGCTCCTTCGAGGAGATGCCCCTCGAGACCTGGCACGACGTGAGCGGGTCGAAGCTCAAGCTGAGCTCGGCCCTCCTGGCCCTGTTCGACCTGCTCACGATCGCCCGGAAGCGGTGGCGGCGGGGACGCCCGGGCCTCCGGGAGGCGGAGGAGCGAGCCCCCGCCGAGGTGATCGCCCCGCAGCTCCGGGCTGGGGACCGCCTCGCATCCCGCCGGTTCGGCCACCACGAGCGGAGGCGCCAGGAGGCGTAGGAGCCAGGAGGCGTAGGAGCCCATCCCGCACCGCCCCTCAGCCGGTGCTGCATCGGCGCTGGTCGGTCGTCAAAAGTGACGATGATTCGCGTGCTGCCGCGACCTAAGGTACGTCGGGGAAGCGGACGACCGGGGAGGCCGCCCAATGCGGGAACGGGTGTGGGGGCCCGTCATGCGGCCGCGCGCGCGCCGTCGCTCCAGGGAGGCGGCTGCCGTCGCGGTGGCCGGAGCGACGATGGCGTGCCTGTTCGGCGCGGGGGTGGCATTCGCCAACTCGCCGCTGCCCGCGCAGAACGCGCCCGGGAACACCGCGTTCATCGAGCCCGACGGCACCATCGACGTCACCGTCCAGGGCACGTGGAACTGGCCGTTCTCGGGCTTGCCCCACACCGAGGGACTGAACGCCACACTGGGCAATCCCTGCGACCACCGCGCCGGTGTCGGGTGGGGCGTCGTGTGGAACGACCCGAACGACCCCGGCAACGTGCAGACGTATTCGAACCAACGTCAATCGGTCACCGTGGGGATCGGGTCGACAGGGATCATCTCTGCCAACAACGACACGACGGTCCACTCCAACCTGCCACCGGCGCGCTGCGGGACGTTCACGCAGACCAACGTCCCCGGCTTCGGAGACGGCACCGTGTCGGGCACGTGGTCGGGCACGCACGTCTACGCCAGCCAGGCCTCGCTACCTTCGCAGGTCTGCGTGGTGACCTTCGACCTCGGCTTCGGCAAGGTCCCGGCACCGGCGTACGTGAGGTTCACCAACGACGACAACTCGGTCGTCTGGTCACTGAAGCTGAACCGTGGCTGGACCACGAGCGCCGCCGGGCCGAACTGTGTGCCGATGCCCACGCCGGTCCTGGCGCCGAATCCTCCCCCCACGACCCCGCCCCCGACATCGCCTCCGGTGGTGACCCCGTCGGGCCCGGGGTCGGGCACACCCACACCCGCCACGCCCGCCACGCCGGCGTCGGTGCGCTCGACCTCACCGGGCACCGGTCCGGCCACCGCGGCCGCGTCCGGAGGGGCCCTCGCGTTCACCGGCTTCGGCCGCACCGGCCAGTTGCTGTGTCTCGCCGGACTGCTGCTCGTCCTCTTGGGCCTGTTCCTGTACTTCGTGGACGTGCGACGGACCGTGCAGTGGCTCCTCGGGCTCTGACAGTCCCCGGCGCGTCTCGACCGGCTTCGTCCTGACGCGCGCGGCGCGCCGAACGTCCCGGCTCAGCCACGCGGCGGCCACACCTGCGAGGACGAGCGCCAGGGCGACGACGAGCGCGACGGCGATCCCCGCGGTGAACAGCGCCGGCCCGTAGTCGACGTCGACGACGTGCCGCCCCGCCGGCACGCTCGCTTGGAGCATGGCGCCGTCGGACCACGTCGACAGGGCGAGCGGGCGGCCGTCGACGGTGGCGTGCCATCCCGGTGCCGCGGTGATGCGGAGGCGCAGCACCCCCGGAGCCGGCGTGTCGGTTCGGACGCGCCAAGCCGCCGGGCCCAGCTGCACGGTGCGAGTCGTGGCGTGTCCCGGCCCGACGACGCCGACCGCCCCGGGGACGATCAACGTGGCCCGGGTGGCGCCGGGCACGCGCACGAGCGTCTCGCCGCCGACGGTGTCCACCCGCACGGTGCCCGGCGGACGCCGGGTGCCCTTCGCCACCAGGAGGTAGGAGACGCCGTAGGTCCTCGCCTGGGCCGCAGTCGTGATCTGGGGACAGAACAGGCCCACCCGGCGCAGGGCGGGGGCGGTGTCCTGTCCGCTCACCGCGGCCCACGAGCGGTAGTAGCTGGCCGGCAGGTTGGGCTCGTAGGCCGCGAACTCCGTCACCCCGTACCCGGCGTTGGCGTTCGGCCGGATGCCGACCTCGGTCGAGTAGGGCGGCGAGAACGGCCGGGGGCGGCACGTGCCGGTGCCCACGAGCGCCGAACCCACGTCGTGCTGCAGACGCGCCACGGCCGGGGTGGGGGAGAAGTACCCGTCCGCCACGGACCAGAACGACGCCCCGGTGGCGCAGAGGAACACGGCCTGGGCGACGAGAAGCGCTCCTGCGCCCGCGCCCACCGGAACGAGCCGACGCACCCGATGCGCCCCGGTTTCGCGCAGTGCGATGACGACGGCGGCTCCGACCACCAGGTCGATGCCCGGCCACACGAATGTAGGTCCTTGCCCGGGGGCCACGTGGTACACGCCGGCTGCCACGGCGAGGCCCGCCAATGCCACGGCGACGGCGACGACCACGAGCGCCCCGGTCGCCCACCGCAGCGCCGTCACGCGGTCCTCGCTGCGCAGCATCGCCTCGAGGCCGAACGCGGCGAGCACGGCGAGCGCCAACCCGAGCAGCATGACGTCGCGGTTCCACGTGATCGTCTTGATGCCGGGCAGACCCTGCAGCCAGACATAGAGCGGGCTCTGGTACGTGAGGACGAGGGCGACCGCGGCCGTCGCCACCAGGGCCACCACCTCCGCGCGCCGGCGCCAGCCCACGCGCACGGCCACCACGGCGAGCACGACCGCGAGGACGCCCATGTACGGCGGCGGGACGCGGAAGTCCGTGCCCTGCACCGGCACCAGCAGGTCGGCGAGATGGTTGAGCCCGTAGCCGGCCGCGCCCGTCGCGGCCGCGCGCCCCGACACGGTGGTGAGTTGCACGCCGGGGAGGACGAGGGGAGCGCTGAGGCCCAGCCCACAGAGCGCGCCCGCCGCGACGGACAGGACCGGGCGCAGGATCTCGCCGCGCCCGCGCCCGCGCCCGGCGCGCACGGCGAGGAAGACGGCGAGGAAGACCGTGAGCGACAGCGCGAGCACGACGACACTTTCGGGATGGCCGCCGTACACCGCCGCGGCGACGAACACCGCCAGGAGCACCGTGTCGCGTACGCGGTGACCGCCCCGCACGATGAGGAGCGCGGCCGCGAGGATCCAGCCCGCCCACGCGGTGACCCCCGTCATGGCCCAGCCCGAATAGTGCAGCATCGGACCGGACAGCTCGAATGTGGTCGCACCGAACGCCGCCGCCAGTGGGCGCAACCCGAGGACCCGGCACAGCACGTAGGCACCGCTGCCCGCGACGAGGAGCTTGACCAGGACGATCACCGTGTACGCGAGGTGCACGGGCGCCAGGTAGCTCACGAGCACGGGGAGGCTGAAGACCGCCGACTGCCAGCTGAAGGCGAGCGGCACGCCGAGGAGGTTGTCGGGGTTCCACAGCGGCAGGTGGCCGGCGTGGACCTGGTGCCACGCCACGTCGGTGAGCGGGACGAAGTACAGCACTTGGTCGGCGGGGAATTGGCTGTGCACGTGGCCCAGGCCCTGCCGGGTGAGCCCGATGCGGGTGAGGAGGTCGAAGGGACCGAGCGACGTGCCGGGCCGCAGCGCGGGCGCCAAGGCCGCGGCGGTGACGATCACCACCCACGCCAGCCCGAGCACGTCGTGCGCGCGTCGGTACGGCGTTCCCCGCGGGCTCATCTCAGATGAGCTCGCGGTAGAAGTCGAAGTCGCGCTCGATGCGGGCGAGCATGTCGTCGCGGATGCGTCCGGCACGCGCCGCCGTGCTCGCCTTGGCCCGCTGCGCACGCGCCTGGTCGTAGCGGCGGACGATGCGCCCGATGGCGGGGAGACCACGGCCCGGGGTCCGGCGCGCGGCCACCTCCTGGAGGTCGACCCGGCCCACCGCCCAGCGGAAGCCGGCGCCGTGGTGGTAGACGACGTCGCCGTAGACGCCGAACCACAAGGGGTGGAGGTTGACGCGGTTGGTGCGCAACAGGGGAGTCCACGTGCTGTGGGTGCGCTCCAGCGCGGCGAGGAGGTTCCCGCCCACGTCGGTGACCGGCCGGCCCTGGGAGTCCTCCCACGTGTAGCCCGCCGACCAGTCACCGCGCAGCCGCTCCCACTCGCGTGCCGTCACGGCGCAGAAGCTCGGATGGGGCTGGCGATCCGTGGCGTTCTCGTCGCGGCGCACGGCCACGAGCGAGGTGGTCTCCAAGGCGGCGCGCACGACGGGCATGGGGTCGGCGATGGGAAAGGCGTCGCCGTCCAGGAAGACGATGAGGTCGTCGGGGTCTGCGGTTGCGCAGATCTCCGCCGCCAGCAGGTTGAGCTTGCCGGCGTGATGGCCGCCAGCCGGGACGACGCGGTCGAACGCGTCGGCGTGCCCGTCCTCCACCCCCTGCAGGTTGGCGTACACCTTGAACGGCTCGGCGATGTTGCGCGTCAGGAACGACCGTTGCACGCCGATCCAACGTGCCGAGCCCACGTGCACGGTGGCGACGTAGATCACCGGTGACCACCCCGCACCGGCGTCACCTTACGGCCCCGGTCACCGACGTCCGGGTCGTTGTCCCCCCTCCGGGCGTGTGGCAGCCTGACGGTGTGGCGGTCCGCGCGGCGTTCGGCAGAGCGCTGTACCGCGTGCCCGCTCGGGCGCGCGGTGTCCTGCCGGCAGCCGTGCGCGACGCGATCCGCCGCCGTTCCGGGCCGTTCGCTCCGTGGGAGGCCGGCTTCGATACCCGGCCACCGTCTCTGCATCCCGGTGAGGGGACCGGTCCACCGGATTTCGTGGGCATCGGGGTGCAGAAGGCGGGCACCACGTGGTGGTTCCGGCTGCTCGTGGCGCATCCCGAGGTGTACCACCGGCGCGAGCTCCACAAGGAGCGCCACTACTTCGCCCGGTACGCCACCGAGCCCTTCGGCCCCGATGACATCGGCAGGTACGCGAGGTGGTTCCCCCGCACGGCTGGGACCATCACCGGCGAGTGGACGCCCGATTACCTGTATCAAGCGTGGGTCCCGCCGTTGCTGGCGACGGCGGCCCCGCGGACGCGCCTGCTCCTCATGGTGCGGGACCCGGTCGAGCGCTTCCTGTCCGGTCTCGCGCATGACACGGCGGCCCCGGCGTCGCACGCAGGATCGCTGGCTGCAGAGGCCGTCGACCGCGGGTTCTACGCGTCGTCGCTGCGAAGATGGTCGGCGCGCTTCGACGCGCAGAGGATGCTCGTGTTGCAGTACGAACGCTGCGTCGCCGACCCTGAGGGCGAGCTCGAGCGCACGTACCGGTTTCTCGGGATCGATCCGGCATTCCGGCCGGCGTCGCTGCGCCGACCGGAGAGCCCCACCAAGGGGACGAAACCCGACCTCGACCGCGACACCCGGCGGCGCCTCGTCGAGCTGTATGCCGACGACGTCGCCGAGCTGGCGACGCTGGTGCCCGAGCTCGACGTGTCGCTGTGGTCGAACTTCGGCGCGCCGCCACGCGCCGGGCCGGGTTGACGACGGCGTCATCGCGACGCGGGGTCGGGGACAGCACCCGTCCGACGAGCCACGCGATCGGGCCCGCGGAGGTAGAGCCACAGCAAGCGCGTCGCATTGTGGCGCGCCGGGCCGTGGCGGACGAGGCTGCGCACGCCCTGGCCGGCCACCATGCCGGAGCGGTAGAGCGCCCACCCCGCTGGTCCGTACCACTTGCGGACGTAGCGCTCGATCGCGGCATGGAGCCGGGCGCGATGGCGCTCGGGATCCCGGTCGGTGCCCCCCTGACGGTGGAAGGCGGTCACGTCGGGGCACAGACGTACCCGCCAGCGGCGCGCCAGGGCTCGGCGTTGGAAGTCCTCCTCCTCGTTGTAGAGGAAGAAGCGCTCGTCGAACGGGCCGACGTCGGCGAGCGCCGCTCCCGAGATGAGCAGGACCGCTCCGGAGAGGAAGTACCGCCCGGAGTCGAGCCGGCGCCGGGCGAGGCCTACCGCCTCGGCCCACGACGCACCGGGCGTGTGCCACGGCCAGTGCGCCCGGGATGCTTCGGCGGAAACGGGGTCGACGAGCCCGGGTGCGACGCACGCCAGCGCCGGGTCGGCGTGGAGCGCGTCGCGTAGGCGTTCGAGGTCCGCGGGCGTGATGCGCGCGTCGGGGTTGAGCAGCAGCACGTCGTCATCGGGTGCGGTGCGGTGCGCGAGCGCGAGGTTGACCCCGCCCGCGAACCCGAGGTTCCGCCCCGGGTCGACGTAGGTGGCGCCGGCTTCACCCGCCACCTCTCGGGCTTGAGCGGACGAACCGTTGTCGACCACGATCACCGGGAACCGACCCTGCAGTGCCCGGAGCGCGTCGTCGAGCGCGCGCGCCGGCCCGTACGCCACCACGATCACCGTGACACCGCGGTGTTCGGTCAAGCCTTTGCACGCTCCGGCCTGCGCCGCCGCCGTGCCCACCACAGCCCGCCGGTCGCCACCACGAACGCGGCCAGGACGGCGGACGCGGCGCCGATCCCGGCGCTGAAGAGGCTCGGCCAGTAGTGGAGCTCCACCACGTGTCGCCCACCCGGGACGACGGCCTGGAGCATGGCGCCGTCGGCCCATGTCGACAGGGTGAGCGGGCGTCCGTCGACGGTGGCGTTCCACCCTGCCTCGGCGGTCAACCGGAGGCGCAGGACCGCGGCATGCGGGTCGTCGACGGTGAGGCGCCACGACGTGGCGTCGCGGTGGGTGACCGGAACCACCGTGCCGGGCGCGTCGAGGGGGAGGGGACCGGATCGGGCGGGGAGCGGGCTCGTCGTGGCCTCCCCGCTGCCGGGCACTTCGTAGACGGTCTCGTCGCCGATCTGGGAGATGGGCAGCATGCCGGCCGGCGGGAAGCGGCCCGGAGGCTCGAGGACGTAGCGGACCCCGTAGACCCGCGCCTGTGCCGCCGTGGTGATCTTCGGGCAGAACTCGCCCAGCTGCACGAGGTTCTCCGAGGCGTGGAGACCGCTGATCGCCGTCCACAACGAGAAGTACGCCGAAGGCACGATCGGGTCGTACACCGCCAGGGTGCGGATCCCGTAGCCGATGTTGGCGTTGGGCCGGATGCCCACTTCGCGGTGTGCCGCGGTCAGGTAGGAGAGGGACCGGCACGAGCCGTAACCCACCAACCCGTCGCCGACCACGCTTTCGGTCGCCTGCGCGGGCGCCGTGGTGGGGAAGTAGGTCGAGCTGAGCGACCAGGACGACACGCCCGTCAGGACGAGGAACGCGCTCTCTACGACGAGCAGCACGGCCGCCACCGCCCGACGAGCGAAGGCGGAGGTCCGCTCGGCGTGACCCGCGCCGCGTGACCACCACGCCGCCCACCCCACCACGCCCAGACCGACGACCACCTCGATGACGGGCCAGACCAGGCTCGACTTGTGGTGCGCGGCCGACGCCGAGATCCCCGCCACGACGAGGACGGCGAGCGCCGCCACCACGACACCCACGACCACGAACGAGAGCCCCGCCCACTCGACGACGGCACGCCACGGTGCTGCCCGGACGATCGCGTCCAGTCCGTACGCGCCGAGCACGGCGAGCGCCAGAGCGAGCAGCATCACCGAGCGGCTCCACGCCACCGTCTGGGCGCCCGGTATCACATGGAGCGCCCGGTCGAAGGGCCCTACGAAGGTGAGCGCCCCCGTGACCACGGCGACGACCGCCAGGGCGAGGGCTTCGGGGCGCCGCCAGGCGGCGCGCAGTCCGACGAGGGCCAGGGCCACCACGATGGGGCCGACGTAGGCAGCCGTTTTGAAGTCGGCGCCCTGCAGCCCGGCGACGACGACGTTCGGGAGGTGCGACAGGGGAAACGCGGCCGTTCCGGTGCCGGTGCGACGCGCGGAGATGAGGCCGGTCTGGATACCGGGGAAGAGCAGTGGCGCGGCGAGGCCGGCGCCGCACACGGTCCCGATGAGAAGGTCGCGCCCGGGTCGCCACACACCGAGGTGCTCCGTCCTGGCCGCCACCACCAACGTCACCACCACGAAGATCACCGATGCCACGGCGAGCACGATGAGGCTCTCCGGGTGGCCGCCGTACACGGCGAAGGCGAGCCCGAATGCGAGGAGCACGGTCGAGCCGAACCGGTGCCGTCCCCGGACGAGGAGCACGGCCGCGGCGAGGATCCACCCCGCCCAGCACGTCACGCTGGTGTGCGGCCATCCCGCGTGGTCGACGATCGGTCCCGACAGCTCGAAGACGGTGCCGCCGAAGGCCGCCGCCAGCGCGCTCATCCCGAGCACGCGGCACAGCACGTACCCTCCGGTTCCCGCGGCGACGAGCTTCGCGAGGATCACCGCGGTATACGAGAAGTGGACGGGGAACAGGTAGCCCACCAGCATCGGCAGGCTGAACACGCTCGACTGCCAGTTGAACGCGAGGGGCATCCCCACGCCGTTGTCGGGGTTCCACAGCGGCAGCTGGCCATGGTGCACCTGGTGCCAGGCCAGGTTGAGCCACGGGACGAACTGCTGGATCTGGTCCGCCTGGATGGCGTTGTGAACGGGAAGCCCGGGATTGGCGGTCAACCCGAAGCGCGACAGCAGGTCGAAAGGCCCGAGCGAGATGCCCGGGCGCAACGCCGGCAGGAGCACGAGGAACGCCCCGGCGACCGTCCACGCCAGGCCGACGGCGTCGGGCGCCCATCTCCGGCGCCGATCCGCCGCCGGAGATGGCTGTTCCGAGGCGGGCGCGACCCGCTCGTCGAGGCCAACCCCCCCTTGGCGCACGGCGGCGCAGCCTAGGTGGCGGGCCGCGCCAGGCCGGCCACCACGTCGGCGACCCGATCGAGGTCGCTGTCGGCGAGCGCCGACCCACTCGGCAGGCACAGCCCGCGCTCGAAGATGCCCGCCGCCACCTGCCCTCCGACGACCGTCGTCCCCTGGAACAGCGGCATCAGGTGCAGCGGCGTCCACGTGGGACGCGACTCGATGTCCTGCGCTTCGAGGGCGAGCCGCACGTCCTCGCGGGTGGCGCCGAACTTCGCGGCCTCGATGAGGATGCACGTGAGCCAGTCGTTGCTGCGGCCGTACTCGGCCCGCGGCATGAACGACAGTCCGGGCAGGGCCGCGAGCCGCTCCCGGTACCGGGCGTTGATGTCCCGGCGGCGCGCGACGCGGCGGTCGAGGTCCCGGAGCTGGGCCAGGCCCAGCGCGGCGAGCAGGTTGCTGAGCCGGTAGTTGAAGCCCACCTCGACGTGGTCATACGCGGCGCCCGGCTGCCGGGCCTGCGTCGACAGGTGTCGGGCGCGGGCCACGAGTTCAGCCGAGTGCGACACGAGCATGCCGCCTCCACTCGTCGTGATGATCTTGTTGCCGTTGAACGAGAACGTCGCCGCGGCGCCGAACGACCCTGCCTGCCGGTCGCCATATGAGGCGCCCAGGGCCTCGGCGGCGTCCTCCACCAGCGGCACGCCGAATTCCTCGCACAACGGGGCGATCCGGCCGTAGTCGCACGGTTGCCCGTAGAGGTCCACGGACAGCACCGCCGCGGGCAGCCGGTCGCTGTCGGCGCGGGTGCGCAGTTCCTGGGCGAGGAGTCGGGGGTCGAGCTGCCACGTGCCGGGATCGCAGTCGATGAGCACAGGACGTGCTCCCGCGTAGGTGACGGCATTGGCGGTCGCGACAAAGGTGAACGTGGGCACGATCACCTCGTCGCCGGGCGACACGCCCACGAGGAGCAGCGCCAGGTGCAACGCAGCCGTCCCGCTCGACAACGCCACGGCGTGCCCGACCCCGACACGCGATGCGAGCTCCGACTCGAAAGCGGCCAGGTGGGGCCCGGCGGGCGCCACCCAGTTGGAGTCGAGCGCGTCGAGCAGCAACCGCTTGTCCTCCGGCCCGATGTCCGGCGGCGACAGATAGACGCGGGTCACGCGCGCACCTCGGGGTCGGGGGAGAGCGCTCCCACCGCCCCGGCCAGGAACACGAGGCCGAAGGCGGCCACGATGCACGCGAGCACCGCCCCCACCACCACGTGCGAAAGGCCGAAGGCCACGGCCGCGCCCGCACACGAGAGCTCGACGAAGCAGTAGGCGGCGGCGGCAGCAGGACGCGACCAGCCGCGCGCCACCGCCAGGTCGTAGGGGTGGCGACGGTCGCCGAGCGCCAGCGACCGACGGGCCCGCAATCGGCGGACGACGGCGAACGCCACCTCGGCGATCGGCACCGCCACGACCAGCAGACCCGCCGCGCTGAGCGACCACGGCGCGTGCGGCGCCCACGTCCACACGAGGAGCACCGCCAGGGAAGCGCCCAACACGTACGCGCCGCCGTCTCCGAGGTACACCCGGGCCGGAGGGCGGTTGTACACGAGGAACCCCACGAGCCCGCCGGCCGAGGCGACCGCCAGATCGCGACCCGACCCGGACAGAAGCACCGCGAACGCCACGGCCGCGATGCACACGGTGCCGGCAGCCAGCGCGTCGAGCCCGTCGATGAAGTTGACGCCGTTCATGAGGGCCACGGCCACCACGGCGACGAGCACCGCGCCGCCGATTCCGCCCAGCCGTACCGGCACGACGGCGGCGACCCCGAGCCCGATGGCGGTCTGGGCCAGAAGACGCGCCCACGCCGGCACCTCGAGCCGGTCGTCGAGGACCCCGAGGGCGAGCGCCCCGCCCAGCGGAGCCAACACCGTCGGGCGTCCGAGCGCGGCGCCGATCGACATGGCCAGGAACACCGCCACGCCGCCGAGGTAGGGGACCGGGGCGCGCTGCGGCTTGAGCGGCCCGGGCCGGTCCACGACGCCCAGGCGCCCCGCCACGCGCATCGCCACGGGGGTGAGGACGAGCGCCGCGCCACATGCGGCGACGCCGATCACAACGGTCCTCGTCACGTCGCCACCCGGCTCACGACGGGCCCTCGGACACGGTGCTCACGATCGGCCTCCGGACACGGTGCGCGTCATGAGGAGCGACCGGGAGCCCCGGTGGAGCTCGAAGGTCTCCTCGGTCCGGAATCCCGCACGTCCGTACAGCGACACCGCCGCGATGTTGTCGGCCCCCACGACCACTCGCGCGCACCGCGTGCCGCGGCGAGACAGCTGGTCCAGGAAGCCGTCGACGAGCATCCGCCCGATGCCGCGACCGCGCTGGGCGGGGTCGACCGCCATGGCCAGCAGTTCGCCGCACGCCGCGCTCGGTACGCGTTCGGGGCCCCGCCGGTCCCGGCCGTGGCGCAGGGTCTCGACAGCGCGTGGCCAGCTGGCGACGAGTCGCGGCGCTGAGCCCGCGAACGCCGACATGCCGTCGCGCACCGCGAAGTCGCGATACAGGCGTCGGATCGACGTCGTGCCGGCGATGAAACCCGCCGGATCGTCGCCCGCCTCTGCCATGAGCAGGAAGGAGCCCGGGGAGCGCACGACCCGGCCGTACAAGCGCCGGAGCAGGCGTTCGCCCAAACTCGAGAGGAAGCCCTGCGGGATCAGCTCGGCGTGCCACGCCGCCGCCTGCGGCGCGTCGCCAGGGTCGCCCAGTCGGACGCGACATCCCGCGGAAGCGCCGTCAGCCGGTCCACCGGCTCCGCCCCCCTGCGTGGTCGACTCCTCGTCGTCGCGCGCCGGCTGCGGGGTCACGGTCCCGACCGCGCCGTCGACGACACGCGATTGCGGCCTGGATCGTGATCGATCCACGACACCATCCGCCGCGCCTGCAGACCGGGATCGGAACGCCGGACACCGACGCGGCTGGCGGCGAGGCTCGCGAACAGCACAGCGGTCACGTACGCCGATTCGGAGGCCGACACCCCGTGACGTGATGCCAGGCGACGCAGGATGCCCTTCCGACCCGCCTGGTAGCCGGCCAGCACGGCCTCGTGGTAGGCGCGGCACGCGGGTGTCATGTCACCAGTGTGCTTGGCGAGGAAGTTGCGCCTGCCCTCCACCTGGGCGGCGGCCGCGCGCGTCACCCGCGCACCGGCGTGCTGGGCGTACAGGTACGACACCTGGGGCAGGCTACGGAACGGACCGTCGCGTGCGCAGCGCAGGTACAGGTCCCAGTCCTCGCCGGTGGGGAGCATCGGGTCGAAACGGACCTCGAACGACAGGGCGCTCCGGCGGATCACCGCAAACGGCATCGCCACCATGTTCTGCCAGAGGAGGTGACGTGCGTCGTATTCGAGCGGTCCGCGGTACACCGCGGCGCCTCCGGAGTCGACGTGCCCGACCATGTGCCATGACGACATGGCGGCCACCCGAGCGTCGGCTGCGGTGGCATCGATCACGTGGCGCGCGCCTGGCAGCCACACGTCGTCGTCGTCGCAGAAGGACACCAGTTCGCCATCGGCGACCTCCAGCCCCCGGTTGCGGGCCTCGCACGGGCCGACTGCCGACGTCGTCCTGACCACGCGCACGCGACCGTCCAGGGCGGTCAGCCGGTCGAGGACATCCGGTGTGTCGTCGGTGGAGCAATCGTCGACCACGACGAGCTCGAGGGAGCCCACGTCCTGAGCCAGCACGGACGAAGCAGCGCGCATGACGAGGTGTGCTCGATTCCGGGTCGGCAGGACCACGCTCAAGAGGGGCACGGAGGGAGTTAGGCGGGCGCCAGGTCTTTGACCGGCGGCGCCGGGGCGGTGAAGACGTTGCCCCCCGACGCCTGCTGGAGCTGTCCCTGTTCGCGCCAGACGGGCAGGATCCGCGGGGCCAGGAAGGTGCCTGCCGTGAGTGGGGCGAAGTGCACCCCGTCGGCTTCGCGCACCACCGTGCCATCCACCGTCCGAGTGATCTTCCCACCCGGGCACACCATGGCGAACAGGTCCTGGACGACGACGCTACCGGTGTGCTCGGCCCCCACCTCTCTCACGAGTCGGTTGTAGGTCGCCACGCGGCTCGGAGCGTCCTGCGGCCACGGGGCGCCGTTCGGCTGCTCTCCGGAGTCGAAGCAGGGCGCGGTCTCGAGCACCATTTCGGCACCCGTCGAGGTGCCAAGCGTCACGGCGAGCTCGAGCTGTTGTTTGATGTAGTTGGCGTATCGCTTGTGCAGGATGTTCGTCCAGCCTCCGTGGTTCCCGGTCCGGTCGACGGTCTCCCAGCGACCGCCGAGGAATACCACGACATTGGGCGTGAGCTCCTGGACCCACTGCTTCCATGCACTGGGCCAAGCCTGGCAAGGGACAGAACCCCCAAGCCCGGGGCACTTGAGGTTGGAGGGATGCGTACTGCACGGGCCGCCGAAAGCTCCGTCGTTTCCCACTACTCCGCGGTCGGTTTTGAGCTTGCCGATGGCAACGCCGCAACCAAAGACCGTCTCGTCCACCACGTTGACGTGGTATTCGCGCTCGAATGGAAGGAGGCTCGCGCCGAGCGTGTACGCCACCGAGTCGCCCACGAGGAGCACACGGACGCCCCCCGAGGACGTCGACGCGGCGGCGGTGGCACTGGTCGCGGCACCTGAACGCGAGCTCACATCGGAGAGCGCACCCGCGGGGACCGCCGTCGCCGCCACGATGGCGACTGTCGCCGCGCCCACCGCGACCGGGGCCGTGAACCAGCGGCGCGCCGCGCCGAGGAGCCGGCCGGAACGGATGGGTCGTTCGATCATGTAGTACGACGCGGTCGCGAGCACGATGGTGACCGCCGTGCGGGCGGCGAACAGCCACCAACCGTTGAGCCCGGTGCGGGCATTGGTGACGGCGAGCTCGTCCACGGGGAAGTGCCACAGGTACATGCCGTAGGAGATCGTCCCGAGGAAGCGAAGCGGGCGGAGCCCCAGCGCCCGTCCAACCGGCCCGGTGGGCACGAGCACGGCGCTGGCGATGACGGCGCCGACCGCCAGGGCCACGAGCGTGGTCCCGCCGCGGAACACGAAGGGATCCGGGTAGCCGAGGCGCAGCCACGACACGGCCACCGCGGCGCTGCCGATCAGGCCGAGGGCCACCAGAGCCCGGCGCGCCCCGGGCGACAACTCGGCTTCTGCGCGGCCGGTGCCCGTCTGCGCAGCCGACCGCCACATGGCGAAGCCGACCGCCAGTCCGGCGCCCACGAGGAGGCATTGCGCGTGGGTGTCGGTGCCGAAGTACACCCGGGTCTCGTTGACCCCCGGGCGGAAGATGGCCGCGGCCCACGTGGCCGACGCGACCGCCCCGGCAATGCACAGCACGAACAGCGGGGTGAGTGAACGCGTCAGGCGCACGACCACCAGCACGACGATCGGCCACACCACGTAGAACTGCTCCTCGATGGACAGCGTCCATGTGTGCAGCAGGGGAGAGGGCGGCCCCGTGGCGGCGAAGTAGTTCTCGCCCCCCACGATGAAGTGCCAGTTGGCGAAATAGAAGAGCGAGGACAGCGAGTCGAGCCGGAGTTCGGGATAGGTGCCGGACGGGACGGCGAAGCGCACGTAGCACGCCACGGCGAGGAGCATGACCCCGAGCGCGGGAAGCAATCGGCGGGCGCGCCGCGCCCAGAAGCCAGGGAGCGAGATCTGTCGGTCCGCCCGCCACTCGCCCAGGAGGAGCGACGTGATCAGGTACCCCGACAGGACGAAGAAGGCGTCGACCCCGAAGAAACCGCCGGGCATGAACCCGATCCCGCCGTGGTAGGCCATGACAGCGAGCACGGCGAAGGCGCGGATGCCGTCGAGCGGCGCGATGTAACGCAGACGCTGCGGCGCCACGGCTTCCGCCCGCAAGGATGACCCCCCGTTCCGACCGGCGCCCCCTCCGTCGTCGTCGCCGACGGGCCCGGCCGATGCTCCTCGACCCCACCCGACATTCTTCCAGACCTGCCTGCACTGCCGGGAGGTCGGGCGTCGGGGGCCCCTCGTCAGGGCAACGCCTGGGCAGCATGGCAAAATGTGTTCGTGACCTGGGGGGGCGGCACATGAAGCTGAGCATCCTCATGCCCGCCTACAACGAGGCGGGGACGCTCGCGGTGGCGATCAAGCGCGTCCTCGACGTCGACTACCCGTGCGAGGTGGAGCTCGTCGTCGTCGACGACGGCAGCACCGACGGCTCCGCGGAGATCATCGAGGCGGTCGACGACCGTCGGTTGGTCACCACCCGCCATCGGCAGAACCTGGGGAAGGGTGCCGCGCTGCGCACCGCGGCCGGCCTCGCCACGGGCGACTACGTCGTCATCTGCGACGCCGACCTCGAGTACTCACCGACCGAGCTGCCCGCGCTCGTCACCCCCGTGCTCGATGGCGAGTCCGACGTCGTCTTCGGAACGCGTACGTTCGGTAGCCACACCGCCTACTCCTTCTGGTACGTCCTCGGCAACTGGGCCGTGACGATGTTCGCCAACGTCCTCTACAACGCGTGGTTGAGCGACGTCGAGACCTGCTTCAAGTTGATGCCCTTGGCGCTGTACCGCGAGCTCGACCTCGTGCAGCGCGGGTTCGGGGTCGAGGCCGAGATCACCGGCAAGCTTCTGCGTCGCGGGATCCGCCCCTTCGAGGTGCCGATCACCTATCGGGCTCGCAGTCGCGAGGAGGGAAAGAAGCTCACGTGGCGCGACGGCGCCGAAGCGCTGTGGATCCTGGCGCGGATCAGGTTCCTGTCCCACCCGCCGCGTCAGGCCGGGCCGGGGTCGTCGGCGGCGGCCTGAGATTTCAGCGAGGCCGACGGCGTAGGAGCCGGACGAGCAGCTCCCGGGCGCGCCAGAACGGGCTCGCCTGCATCGACGCCAGTCGATGACGCGTCTGCTCGAGCTCGGCGGACAAAGCGCCGCGCTCGGCCCGTAGGCGCTCGACCAGCGCGGTGACAGCCTCAGGGACACCGTCGTTGCCCGTGGCGCCGGCACCTTCGGTGGCGTCGGCGTGGTCGTCGCTCGACGGTTCGGGCCCCGACGCGTCGAGCAACCACTCGCCGATCGACGACAGGTTGGTGTGGATCGGGAGCGTCGCTCGCCACTTCTGCGCGAGGACCCGTTCGCTTCCTCGGTAGCCCACCGGCACGCGTCCGGTGAGCGAGTTGTGGTGGCACAGCGCGTCGAGCACGACGACGCGCTGGTCCGCCTGGTGCGCCTGCAGGGCGAGGTCGGTCCCGTAGAGGTGCCACCCCAGCGCCGGATCGGCGCGCAGCCCCGTACCCCGGGGCACGACCATGAGGAGCTCGTCCAGGCCGTCGACGTCAGCGGGGAGGGTCCCGTGGGCGAGGAGCCGCTCGCGGTGCACCACGTGCCCGATGGCGTCGAACGGCACCCGGCGGTCGGCGACACCGAACACCCCCGCCAGGCCGACGGTGGTGCCAGCGCGCTGGGCGCGCCGCCACTGCGCCACCAGGCGCCTCACCCACCCTTTGGGGAGGTACACGTCCTGGTGGACGAGCACGACCAGGTCGCCCCGAGCGCGTTCGATGCCGGCGTTCAGGCCGTCGGCAGCGGTGGCACAGTCCCGGAACTCGAGCACCTCGTGTCGGTCGGTCTCGGCGATGTCGGGCGAGCGCAACAGGTTGGCTTCGAGCTGGGCATCGTCGTTCACGCAGACGACGAAGCTCACCACGAGGTCGTCGGCTCCGGCGTCGGCCGCGACGTCGGCACCGTCATCGCGAAGCAGATCGCCGCGGACCACGACATGTGTCGCGCTCATGGACCTCCTCGCGTCAGGGGTCCCCACGCCCAGGTGCTCGAGCAGTGGAGCCGCGGCGCTGACGAAGGCCTCCGCGCCGGGCTCGTCGATCCGCGCCACGACTTCGGGCGCCAATCCCGCGTCCAGGAACAGATCGACGGCGCTCGTCGCGGTGAAGAGGCGGACCGACGACGGGTCGATCAGGCTGCCACGCCGATAGGGGAGAGACCCGCGCAGCAGCGACGCCACCACGCTGTGGTGCTGCACGTTGGCGAAAGCGCCCACGACCGTTCCCGAGCGCACGAGCAGCGGGCGGTGCCGCTCGATCGTCGCGAGCGGATCTCGCAACCTCGACAAGGCGTCTGCGTAGACGATGGCATCGATCGAGCCTGGGTCGACCGGCGGATCGTCGTGGCCGACGTCGACGGGGACCACCATTCGGCGCCGATCACGAGCCGTCAGCGACTGTGCCAGCGCGTCGGCGTCCTCTCCCACGACGACCACGCGCGTCGCGTGGGCCGGAACGGCGTCGAGGAGTGCATCGAGCAGTCTCGAGGTGACGGGCACACCGGGAAGCACACGGTTGTCGTGTCTTGCGCCCGGTCCTTCGTGCACCGGCCGAGGCTACCAACGGCCATTTGTCCTCAGGGTGGTCGGGTAGGGTCTGTGTTCACCTCGCCGCACGTGCTGCACACCTGTTTGCGACGCCACGGTCCGCCTCTCCGAGGGCAGGGACGTGCACGGGGCCTTGGGCGTGCGACAAGTGGGTGTCGAAGGGTGAACTCAGGCTTCCCGGAAGGTCCGTGGGTGCTCGTGGTCGGCATGCACCGCAGTGGCACGTCCGCCGTGACCGGAGCGCTCGGACGTCTCGGGCTGCAGCTGCCCGCCGGCGGCGATCTCGTCACCGGCGGCTACGACAACCCCGTCCACTACGAGAGCCGTGCGCTCACGGGTTTCGACGACGTGCTCATGCGGGCCATCGGCGGCAGCTGGAGCAGCCCGCCGTTGCCGGAGGAAGGCTGGGAGCAGAGCGCGGCGGTGCGGCGCCTCATCCCGCAGGCCGAGGAGGCCGCCCGGCGGGCATTCCCGCGCCAGGGCGCGGTGGCCTGGAAGGACCCCCGCCTGTGCCTGCTCCTCCCGTTCTGGAGGGCGGTGCTGCCTCAGCCGCCCGCGGTGGTCTTCGTGTGGCGTCAGCCGTCGGCGGTGGCGGGGTCGCTCAGGGCGCGCCAGGGATTCACGACGAGCCTCAGCGTCGCGTTGTGGGAGCGCTACAACCGAGCCGCGATGACCACGCTGAAGGGACTCGACACGATCGTGCTCGGTTTCGAGGACGTCGTGTCTGAACCGTGGCGGGCCATGACCGCCATCGCCCGATGGCTGGAGGGAACCGGACGGCTTCTCCGCCCCGTCGACGACGTCGCTATCGAAACGGCGGCCGCCTCGGTGTCGTCGACGCTCGTCCGCCGCGGTCCCACCGACGACGCCCCCGGCTTCACGGGGCAGCTGTGCAAGAAGCTCGCCGAGCTGGACGGGGTCCACTCGCCGTTTCCCGAGGTCGACGTGGCCGCGCTGCCGGCTCCTCCCGCATGGGCGGACGACGCTCTCTCCCAACAACGCGAATACGAGGGCCTGTACGCGCAGTACCTCCGGTATGTCAGGTGGCGGCGCCGGCTCCCGATGGCCGGGTGGCTCCTTCGGCGACGTCGCCGCGGTGCGCAATCGGTTGGTGACGACGACGCCTGACGCCGGGTGCCTGGCCGTCATCTGACGAAGCGCTCCCGGCCGGTGGGCGATGGTGTCCATCAGCTCGTGGGTCCGAGCACCTCGTCCCAGATGTGTTCGATGCGCGGCACCATGTCTTCGACCCGGTAGCGCCGGGCGGCGCGCGCCGCCTCCTCCCCGAGACGTCGCCGCTCGGACGGGTCGTCGAGGAGCCGGTCGATCGCTGCCGCGAGGCGCTCCACGTCCCCGGGGGGCACGAGCACGCCCGAGACGTCGTCTTCGATCAGCAGTGTCGGGCCATCGGTGGCGGCCGCCACGACCGCCTTGCCCGCCGCCATCGCTTCGAGCACCGCCAATCCGAACGCCTCGGCATGCGAGGGGTGCGCCACGACGTCGGACGCCGCCACGATGTCCTCCTTCAACGGCGAACGCACGTCGCCCGGCATGACGACACGATCTTCGAGGTGGAACGCCACCGACAGCTCGTCGACATGGCGACGATACGGGCTGTTGCGATCGCCGGGCCCACACATCACGACATGCAGATCGGCGTGGTCGTTGCCGAGCAGCCCGACGGCCCGGACGAGGTCCGCTTGACCTTTCATCGGCTCGACGCGTGCGAACGTCGACACGATCGGGACGTCGGGCGGGAGGCCCAGCGCCCGCCGGGCGCGGCCCCCGTCGCCCCGGCTCGCCCGCTCGACGTCCACACCCGGGAACACCACGGACGACGGCACCCGGCCGAAGGGCATCGTCTTGGCGGCGGTGCCCGGGGACGTGAAGACGAGGTGGGCAGGGGGCAGTCGCCGCAGGAGGAAGGCCACGACTCGCTCGGCCCGAGACCTCGCGTTCAACGGGGAGTGGATGTGCCAGACCACCGGCTTGC
This sequence comes from Acidimicrobiales bacterium, assembly GCA_035294855.1. Taxonomy (GTDB): domain Bacteria; phylum Actinomycetota; class Acidimicrobiia; order Acidimicrobiales; family UBA8190; genus DATGKD01. Next base: position 6,389 of record DATGKD010000062.1, on the reverse strand, counting down.
TCGCCATCCGGCCGGCGAGCGCGGCATACAGCAGCGCGGAGTTCTCGCTGGCGTGGATCAGGTCGACGCGCTCGGCGCGCACCACCCCGGCGAGCGACGAGGCGATCTTGAGCACGTTGGCCGGAGATCGGAGACGGGTGCGCGGGAAGGAGTACGCGGAGGTGCCCGCGGCGCGCACCTGCTCCGGCCAGCGTCCGGGCGACAGACAGGCGAGCACGGGCACGTACCGCGTCCGGTCGACGCGCCGGATGACTTCGTCGAGCACCGTCGACGCGCCCCCGAGATCTTCGTAGCCGGAGCTGTCGACGAGCAGCACGTGCCGGGGGTTCATCGTGCGGGGCCGGCGTTCGCCAGAGACCTGACGTTGTGGCGCCGTTCGGGCACGGCACCGGCTCGTCGGGCGACACGGTACGGGCCTTGGGCGTACAGGCGCGCCAAGCGCCACGAGCTCCGGCGCCGCTCACCGCCCGCCACCACCGCGCGGCGGATCGCCGTGAGGACGGTCGCCCACCGGTAGGCGTTCCATCCCCCAGCACCGTGCCACTTGCGGACGTACCGCTCGACTCCGGCGTGGAAACGCTGTTCCCTTCGCTTGGGATCGGGGTCGGTTCCCTCGCCCGCGTGCAGGGCCACGGCGTCCTCGCAGAACGACACCCGCCACGCGCCCTGGACGGCCCGGCGCTCCCAATCGGCCTCCTCCGCGTACAGGAAGAAGCCCTCGTCGAAGGAGCCCACGTCGGCGAGGGCGGCGCCCCGGACGAGGAGCACCGAGGCGCTCACGAATCCCCACCCTCGCAAGAAGCGTCCCAGCCCGAGGGCTTCGGCCCACGCCCGCAGCGGGGTGGGGAAGGGCCATTGCACCGGTGCCGCGGCGTCCGACCCGGGCCGGCGCTGCGCGGGCGCCACGCACGCCACGTCCGGTTCCTCGGCGAGCACGTCCCGCAGCCGCTCGACGGCCGCGGCATCGAGGGACGCGTCCGGGTTGAGCAGCAGGACGTCGACCGACGGGATGGGCAACTCGGACAGAGCCCGGTTGACGCCCGCCGCGAAGCCCAGGTTGTCGCCGGGATCGACGTAGCGCGCCCCGAGGGCCGCGGCGACCGCGGCGGTCTCGGGGTTGGACGAGTTGTCGACCACGACGACCGCATAGGCACCGCCGAGGCGTTCGAGCGAGCTTCGCAGCGCGGTGGGATCACCGTAGGCCACGACCACCACGTGGAGCAGCGGGTCGGTGCGGACCGGCGACGCGCTCACCGCAAGCTCACCGGTCTCACGCGGCGCGCATGGCGCGTGCCGGTCACCGGTAGCGGCGCATGACCTGCGCCAGTTGGGGTGCGATCGCCGTCACGGAGAACGACTGCTCGACGAGCGCCCGGCCCGCCTGCCCCAGCGCGCCCGCCCGGTCACGGTCGCGGTAGAGCGTCAGCAACGCCTCCACCCACTCGTCGTCGGTCGATGCCCCCATCCCGACCTCTGCCATCGCCAGGACCTGCGCGTTCATGCCGACGGGAGACACCACCGAAGGGACCCCGCACGCCATGTACTGCAGCATCTTGAACGCACACTTTCCCCGCGCCCAGTCGCCGGAGGGGAGCGGCATGAGCCCCACGTCGAAACCCTGCAGGACGGTGGCCTCGGCCGCTGGGCTCCACGGAACGAAGTCGACGCGGTCGGGGGGGAGGCCGGGCAGCCCGTCGCTCATGTCGGCCATCACCCGGACCCGGGCGTCGGGCGCCTCGGCGAGGAACCGTGTCAACGCCGCGGCCGCTCGCCGCAGGTAGCGCAGGCTGGCGCCGGTCCCCGTCCAGCCCACCACGAAGGGGCCCGAGCGAGCCCCGCCAGGCGCGAAGCGGTCGGTGTCCACGGCGGTCCACACGCGCTCGACCTCCGGCGCCGTGGCACTGAACCAATCGGCGAGGAAGTCGTTGCCCGCGACGACGCACGCACTGCGCCCGGCGACCGCTCGGACGGCGCGTTCGTGTCCGGGGGACAGGAGCCAGATGGCGTCGTCCACGTCGAGGACCACCGGCCGGTGCAACAGCGGCTCCACGGTGAGGTGCCCGGGCAGCACCTCGCGCTCCAGCCACGTCACCTGGGCCGTCCACGAGCGCGCCACGCCCGGTAACCGGACCGCCAGCTTGCCCGCCTGGAGAGCCCCGGATGCGAGCGGGGCCACCCACTTTCGCCGCCGGAGACGGCCGGGTACCGACGCGTACTTCGAGATCCGGGGCGGGCGCGCCGAGACGTCGACGCCGAGGGCCCGGAGCGGTTCGACGTGCTGCAGGACGCGGAAGCGGCTCGAGGGCGCCAACCGCCCCGACACGAGCGCCTCGACGCGCAGCGGCGCGTCCGCGCCGCGCTGCGCCGATCGGGCGTCCACCGCCGCGGTCACCGTCGGGCCCGGCGATCGAGCGTGCGGCGAGTCGCGAGCTCGAGGCGCTGGACGGCGGGCGAGAAGCGCACGGCCGACAGGACATGGAGCAGCGTGCGCAGGTCCTCCTCCTGCTCCGGCGTCGACAGGCCCAGCCCCGTGCGCAACAACCGCGCGAGGAGGATGCGGCTGGCCAGCAAATCGTCGCGACCCGTCTCCCGGAGCAGGGGGTCCATCACGGCGTTCCACAACACCACGGTGACCGGGGAGGCGGCGAGCAGGCGGCGGGGAGACTCGAGGCGTGAGAAGAACCGGCGCCACTGATACCACGGGACCGGCGCCACCTTCTCCATCGGCAGCGACTTCCACGGCAAGCGGCGCGCCAGGGACCAGGTGACGTCCTGGGCCAGCGCGGGATAGGGAAGTGTCGACCAGTCCGTGGACTTGGACAAGGCCCAGTCCTGCGCATCGACCCAAGCGTCGACGAACGCGGCGCCCGGGGATGCGGCGCACAGGCCGCCGAAGAACCGCCCGAGCTCGCGGCCGAAGCAGACCATGCCCGTTTCGTCGAGCTCGTCGAGGAGCGTGCCGAGCGGGGCGAGCGCCACGGTGTCGATGTCGATCCAGATCCCCCCGTGGCGCTGCAGCACACGCGACCGGACGTAGTCCGAGCGGAAGTTCGGAGCGGGGAGCGCCTCCCACCGTTCGAGATCCAGATCCGGTAGCCACGTCCGGGCGTCGCCGCGCGAGAGCACGCGCAGCGGGCTGGGTGGGGCGTGACGTTCGATCGTCTCGAGGCACAGGTCGAGGTACGCCGGTCGTGCCCGGCGCGGTGGATCCTCCCAGTAGGTCCACACCGCGGGTGAGGAAGCGCCGCCGTCGGTCATGCGGGACGCAAGATGGCCACCGATATGCTCGCCCGGTGCGGCTCGCGATCCTGTTCTGGTTCTACCAGGATCCGCTTCTGTGCCAGAACCGTCTGCGCATGTTGCGACGCCGCAATCCCGGGCTGCCCGTGTACGGCCTCTACGGCGGCCCGCTCGGCGAAGCCGGCCGCTACCGCGAGGCGCTCGACGGGATGCTCGAAGACTTCTGGGCCTTTCCGGACGACGCCGACCGGGCGTGGAAATGGCGCCACGGGGACCTCGTGCTGGCGCGCTGGGGTGCAGAACGGGGACACCAGCTCGAGTGGGACTCGGTCTTCGTCGCGCAGTGGGACATGGTGACCACCGCCGCACTGTCGTCGTTCCTTCCCGACATGGTCGTCGGCGACATGCTCCTGTCCGGCGTCCGTCCCGTGCGCGAGGTCGAGGGGTGGTGGCAGTGGGTGAGGGGCCCCGCCCGGCGTGAGTACGACGCCTTCATGGCCCACGTCGCCGAGGTCTACGGCGCGGTCGACGACCCGTTGTGCTGCCAGTTCATCGGCATGGTGGTGCCACGCCAGTTCCTGGAGCGCTATGCCGGCATCAGCCGGCCCGAGTTGGGGTTCCTCGAGTACAAGCTGCCGGTGTACGCCCAGGTGTTCGGGACTCCCCTCGTGGAAGACACCTGCTTCCGGCCGTGGTGGCCCGAGGAGCCCGCGACCTCGCGTGCCAAGCGAACGGCCACGTTGATGCACGCCTGGCGCACGCCGGTGCGCCTGCCGGTGATGCTCTACGAGTCGTGGCGCCCGGGGGGGCGGCGCGTGTTCCACCCCTACCACGGCATCTACCCGCACGACGCGGCGTCGTTGCGCGAGCTCGTGCGCCACGGTCGCCACGGCGATGAGCGAGCCGACAAAGGCAACCACCGCGCCGGTCACGGCCGCGACGCGGCCTGACCTCGACGGGCGGCCACTTCTTCGAACGCCTTCTCGATCTCGTCGACCTCGTGGTCGAGCGCGAGGCGCGTCACCGCCACCTCGCGACAACGCGCGCCGAGCTGGGGCTCGCGGGCCCGCCACCCGTCGAGGCCGCACAGGAGGTCGGCGAGCCCCGCGGCGTCGCCCGGTTCGAAGAGGTACGTCGCGAGCCAGTCCGAGAGGATCTCGGGATTGCCGCCCACGCGCGACGCGACGACCGGGACCCCGCACGCCAGGGGCTCCATCACGGCACGGGCGAGCGGCTCCGGCCACAGGCTCGGTACCACGGCCACGTCCGCCGCTTGGATCAGCGGCACGACGTCCTGTCGGGCGGGCATCCACGTGACCGGGAGCCCGTCGGCCACGGCGTGGAGCTCGCGCAGGTAGCGCTCTGAATCCCCGGGGTCCGCGCCCAACGACGCCGACCCGATCACGACGAGATGCGCGTCGCGTACCCGCTCCACCAACGCGGCGAACGCGCGGACGAGGACGTCCACTCCCTTTTCGCGCCCCAGACGGCCGGCGTAGAGCACGACGAAAGCGTTCTCCGTCAGGCCGAGCTCGCCTCGAGTGGCGGCGCGCGCCGCCGGCCACCCCGGCGCGTACGTTGCGAGGTCGATGCCGGTGAGGACCACCCTGGTGGCCTCGGCGCGCAGGCCCGAGCCCTGCCAGCGCCGGGCGGTGTCGGCCGAGACGGCCAAGGTGGCGTCCACCCGAGCGAGAAACGGCCGCAGCCAGGCCGGGGTCACCCGCGGCGGCGGCAGGCAGAGGTGGAAGACCACGCTCGCGCCGGTTCTCGCCGCGGTCGCCACCGCGAACGGGACGTCCCAGTAGCGGTACACGTACACCACGTCGGCAGCCGCCCGGCGCGCCGTTCGCAGTCCGGCCAGGACGCCGGCTGTCGAGGAAAGCGGGGCGGAGCGCCGCGGCAGCGTGCCTCGGACCTTCGTCATCGTGCCCGTGAAGGCCCGCCAGTCGTCGGCGAAGTCCCCCTCGCTCTGGCACACGAGGTCGACGCGGTGACCCCGAGCGGCCAGCGCGCGGCAGTTCGTCAACTGTGTGCGTTCGAGCCCGCCGCGCGCCCCCAGATGATTGGCGACCGTCAGGATCCGCACGATGTCGTTGCCATAAGGTGACCCGGACAATACAAGGGCATGTCGCCCATTCCGGCAATGTCTGGGGGGCGGAGGGCAACCGTGGGAGCCGATCGACTGCTCGACCTCTTCACCTGTCCCGTCTGCGGTGCGACGCTGCGCGCCCACGACGGTGACGCGGCGCGTGTCGGATGCAGAAACGGCCACCGGTTTCCCTTCGGTCGCGGCTACCTCGACCTCTCCGACGGGTCTCCCGGGCACGGCACGACCGCGCGCACGTTCGAGAGCTTCGGTTTCGAGTGGAACACCTTCGACGAGGTCCGCGACGAGGACGTCCAGTTCGCCCGGGCCTACTTCCGCGATCTCGACATGGCCTCGCTGGCCGGGAAGACCGGGGTGGACGCAGGCTGCGGCAAGGGCCGCTACACGCGCTTTTTGGCGCCGTACCTCGATGCGCTCGTGGCGTTGGATGGTTCCAGCGCGGTGGAGGCCGCCGTGCGCAATCTCGAGCCTTTCGGCAACGTCCTCGTCGTCAAGGCCGACCTCCGCACCGTTCCCATGGTTGACGAGTGCGCAGACCTCGTCGTCAGCCTGGGCGTCCTCCACCACCTGGACGACCCCCGCGCCGGCTTCTTGCGGCTGACGCGCTTGCTCGCGCCCGACGGCCGCATCCTCGTCTACCTCTACAGCCGGCCCGACACCTTCGGCGTGCGCGCCGCCGCGCTCGCCGCTGCCGCGGTCATCCGCAAGCTGACCGTCCGGGTTCCGCTGCGCCTCTTGCGGGTGCTGGCCGTGCCCATCGCCGCGATCCTGTGGGCCGGCGTGGTGGTCCCCGGTTCAGTCGGCGCTCGCCGGCACGTGGACGCCCTCGAGCGACTTCCCATGGCGGCGTACCGCGCCAAGCCCTTCCGGAGCCTCGTGCTCGACACCTTCGACCGCCTGTCGGCACCGGTCGAGCACCGTTACGTCTGGGAGGAACTGGCGCCGTGGTTCGACGAGGCGGGCCTCGACGTCGAGGCGGTGCGCGAGGAGGCCGGCTGGTTCGTCCTGGCGCGGCGACCGTCAGGCGCCGGCTCTCAAGGGG
>DATGKD010000061.1:0-6746 GCA_035294855.1 Acidimicrobiales bacterium | reverse complement strand
CGCTGGGGGTCGAGGCCGAAATCCTCCAACGCGTACTCGTGGACGCCGTGCTCGCCACGGGGATGGGCCGCCGCCCACCGTCGCATGCCGTGCGCGCCTTCCTCGCCCAGGGTCAGGCCGAGGCGCCGGTAGGCGGCGTCCACCGTTCCGACCGGGTCGGCGTTGAGATCGGCGAAGGCGATGTCCGCGAAGCGCGCGCCTCCGACCTCGTCGCGAAACGCCATGGCGCGCTGTAGCGCCTGGGCCCACAGCTCGACCTGTTGTGCACCCAACTCGGCGGGGTCGCCGCGATCGCTCACCCAGCTGCGCGTGTAGGCGATGAGGCTGCACACCGACCCCAGCACGAGAGCCGGGTCACGGTGCGTCCACAGGAAACGCGCTTGGGGGTAGACCTCGGTGAGCGCGTCGAGAGCGTGCATGTGCACGGGCGTGTGCAGGTGCCACAGGCGCGGCGGGCAGTGCCACTGCAACAGGCGCAAGGTACGACGGTGGTACCGGTAGGCGGGAGCCATGTCGCAGTCGACGACCCAGCGCGTGTACGACGGCACGTGGGCCATGCCGTCGAAGTGTGCGGTGCGGAACGTCATGCCGAGCAGGTCCTGGCACTCCGAAGCCCCCGTGGCCGTCTGGAAGTGCATCTGCTTCATGCGGGGGAACGCCTCGTACATGGCCTCGAGCCCCCGCTCGGTCTCCGCGATCCGGGGATCGGTGTCCTGCGTGGCGGCCTCGGGGGGCGGCACCGGCGCGCTCGACTCCCACAACCGCAGCGAGCGGATCTGGGGATCGGCGGTAAGAAGGTGGCTGAGCGCGGTCGTGCCCGTGCGCGGCAGGCCGATGATCACCACGGGCCCTTCGACGGTCTCGTCTTCGATGGCGGGATGGGCCCGGTAGGCGTCCTCGATCCTGAGCCGGTTGACGAGCAGCATGCGGAGTCGCAGCGCCAGGATCTCCTCGCCCAGCTCGGTGAGCTCGCCCTCGGCGGCGAGCGCGTCGGTCAGCCGTGCGAGGCCCTCCTCCATGCCGGGCGGCCCGAAGTCGTCGAGCCCGGCCTCGGCGACGGCGTCACCGATGAGCGCGTCGGCGTGCAGCGTCACACGAAGTCCGAGCCGCCGTCGACGTTGACGTTGGCGCCGGTGACGTAGCCGTTGCGCTTGGACGCCAGGAAGGCGACCGCCAACGCGACCTCCTCGGGCAACCCGGCGCGTCCCAGGTCGGCGGGTTGGTGGAAGACCTCGTCGATCCACCGCATGACGTCGTGCGGATCGGAGGAGTCGAGCCCGCGCTGGTCGAAGACGTCCTTCAGGGCCTCGGTGAAGCTGGCCGTGACGATGGTCCCCGGGCTGACGGTGTTCACGAGGATGCCCTCGGAGGCGAGCGACTTGGCGAGGTTCTTGGAGATGCTCGTGACCGCGGCCTTCGACGCCGTGTAGGCGGGCAGGATCGGGCTCTGGCGCTGAATCGAGTGGGCCGAGAAATTGACGATGCGGGCCCAGGGGGCGCGCCGCAGCATGGGCAGCGCAGCGCGCACGCAGCGGACGGCCGACATGGCGCCGAGCTGGTACGCGGTCAGCCAGTCCTCGTCGCGCAGCTGCTCGAACCGCCCCGCGGCGGGACCCACCGTGTTGACGAGGACGTTCAGATGGTCCCAGCGCTCCGCCAGGGTGGCGAAGGCGGCGTCGATCTGCGCGGTGTCGCTCACGTCGGCGGGGAGGGGGAGGGCTTGGGGGCTACCGGCCTTCTCGAGGGCGCCCACGGTCTCGTCGAGCTCCTCGCGCCGGCGGGCGATCACCGCCACGCGCGCGCCCTCTTCGGCGAACAAGGTCGCCACGGCGCGGCCCATGCCCTTGGTGCCTCCGGTGACCACCGCGGTCGCCTCTCCGAAGCCGAGGTCCATCGGTTGCTCCTTTGCCTGTGCGTGATGTCGATGCCGGTTCAGCGACAGAAGCGCCGGCGCACCCCGGCACGCCTGCGGGCGATGGTGGCTTGCCGCTCTCGGGGGCCGACGCGCATCGTTCCCGAGGGGAGCGCGCCGTCGATGTCGCTCACGGCGACGACGCGGGCGGCGGGGACCGGCGCGGCGCTGGCGCGCAGCCACCGGAAGATCATCGGCCCCTGGCCCTGGCCCGCGGTGTCCAGCCAGTTGGCCACCCCCGGGTCGACGTGCGACACCACGGCGCGGAAGACCCCGTCGTCGTCCACCACCGCCTGATGACCGTTGAGACTCGACTGGTGCGACGCGTAGTCGATGGTCTCCCACCAGTGGTTCCCGAGCGCCACGCTCCAGTACAGGGCATCGGGCGGTTCGACCTCGATCAACAGCGCCTCGTCCGGGCCGAGTTGCCACGAGCCCCACACGCTGACGTTCTCGACGGCGGCCCCCATCTGGGTGAGCGCCGCCGGCTCACGGAACATGTTGAGTCCCTGGGCACGCCCGCCGTCCTCGATGTCGAGCCAGAACTCGATGCTCGACTCGACGAACTCGCCCAGGGCGAGCAGCTGGCGCGCCACCGCGGCGGCGGACGGCGCTTCGGCATCCCGGTGTCCGGCGTTCGGCTCCAGGCACTCGATCTCGAGCCGGGCGGGATCTTCGCTGTTCCAGTCGTAGAAGAACTGGCGGACCACGAGCGACGACGCCCGCTCGAACGTCGGCATCCAGTTGCCGGGCCGCTGCTCGGGCTTCTCGGGCGAGAGGAGCAGTTCGAAGGAGCCATCGGCCGCGATGTCGAGGTCGTCGGCGACGACGTTGGCGGAGGACTCGATACCCGACATGACCTGGAACCCGAGGTACCGCACGGTGCCCCGGTTGCCGCGCACGCGATAGGAGGCGCCGGGCAACAGGCCACAGCCGGTGTACGCCGCGTCCGGGCAGTCCATGCCCCACTTGAGGACGTTGTCGACGTTCGCGGGCGCAAAATGCGGCTCCGCGGGATTCGACGGGCGCAGGGCTTCGTCGATCCCGAGCGCCAGGAGCACGAGCAGATGGCGGTACCCCGCGGCCTGCTCGGCGAGACCCGACGGCGCACGCTGCGAGCGCAGGACGTCACCGACACGGTGGAGATGGTCGAGGAGACCTTCCCACGCGTGGCCGCTCGTAAGGTCGGCGTCGGTGGCGGTGCCGCGCCGAGCGGCGGCCGCGACGGTGGCCGGGAACCACGCCGGTGCGCCGGCGTCCGGTGATGGCGCCATCCCCCTCCCTCGCTCGAGCGGACTGTAGCCGCAGGCCCGCCAGAGCTGACGGTGGCGTCAGGTGCAGTCGCCGCGGCGCGGGCTGGCGATCACATCTCGGGCGTCACGTCGGGCAGCACGTCGATGGCGAACACCGGGACCCGCCGCAGCGGCAGGTCGACGTCGACGTCTCCGGCCAGCCCTCGTACGTTGCGCACGGTCAGCTTCACGACCCGGTGCGCCGACGCGAACATGATCGCCGCCAGCGGGAGCTCTCCGAGGACGGCGGTGAGGATGCTGACGACGCGGTCACCGGTGGTGGACGCGGTCACGACGTCGAACCACGCGTCGGTGACGAGGAGCACCCCGGTCACCGTGGCCGTGAGGATGACGACCTGCCGCCGGCGCCAGGCGGCCCATGCCGTCGACGCCAGGCCGCCGAGCAACGCGACGTCGAAGCCCACCCACGCCACGTCCCAGTGCCGGGCGACGTAGTCCTTCGGCAGCGCGACGACCAATCCGGCGATCCACGGCACCAGGCCGATCGAGCAGACGAGCAAGACGTCGATCAGGCGGTGCCGTCGCCTTCGCCCCTCGGGTGTCTCGGTGGTGGTCACGCCGTTCAACACGGCGAGCCTCCGCAGGAGGTTCCCCCGTTCGTCGGCGGTCAGGGCGGCGAGCTGCGCGTCGCTCCACATCGTGACCTCCCGTCACCGTGGCCCCGTCACTGTGGGCTCGTCACCGTGGGCCCGTCACCGTGGGCCCGTCACCGTGGGCGTGGCGCGGACGGCCCCGGGTACTGTGCCCGGCACGCGCGCGGGGCGACCGGCCCCGAACGCACCACGGACGAGAGGATCATGGCAGACACCATGCGCCGGCTGTTGCCCGCTCCGGTTGCCGACGTCGACCCCGCAGAGGTCTACAGGCCGATGACGCCCGGGCGTCGCGGTGCGGCGGTCCGCGTGAACATGGTCGAGAGCGTCGACGGCGCGGCCAGCAACGACGGGCGCTCGGGAGGCTTGTCGAGCCCCGCCGACAAAGCGCTGTTCCGTCAGCTGCGCGCCGCTGCGGAGGTCGTGTTGGTCGGGGCCAGCACCGTGCGGGTCGAGCGCTACGGGCCGCCCAAGCTGACCGACGACGCGCGTGCAGCCCGGGAGGCCGCCGGCATGGCGCCCGTTCCCGTGCTCGCCATCGTCACGGCCTCGTGCCGCCTGGACGTGAATACGCCGTTGTTCACCGAGGCAGAGATCCGGCCCGTCGTGCTCACCGTGTCCACCGCCGACGAGGAGTCGCGCGCCCGGATCGCGGAACGAGCCGACGTGGTGATCGCCGGTGACGCGCGCGTCGAGCTGGGGACGGCGCTCGACAAGCTGGCCGAGCACGGCTGGACGAACATCTTGTGCGAGGGCGGCCCGAGCCTCGTCGGGGAGCTCCTCGACGAGGACCTCGTGGACGAGCTGTGCGTCACCCTCGCCCCTTTGGCGACGAGTGGCGGTGCCCCCCGGATCGCCCACGGCGCACCGCTCGATCCGCCCCTTCGCTTCGAGCTACGGAGTGTGCTCGAAGAAGACGCCTTTCTCTTCCTCCGCTACGGCCGGGAGCGCCCCGGCGGCTGATTCTGTCGATTGCCTCGGCCGGCGGGCGCCATCACCGGCCGATGGCGTCGCCTTCGGGATTTCTCGGGTCGGTCGCTCCTGCGCACACGAGGCGGTCCTCGCGGTGATCGACCGAGATGATCTGGGCGCAGCCGACCTCCACCGGGTTGAAGGCACCGACAGCGCGCACGCGATGCCCCCGCGCCGCGAGGCCGTCCTGCCAATCCGGGGGCGCATGGGATTCCATGAGGGCGCTGCGGGTGGGCGCCTGCCAAAGCCGGAACGGCGGCGCGCCGACGGCTTCGAGCACGACGCGTGCCGAGGAGATGGCCGTGGCCGGGTCCTCTCCGGCATGGAGGAGGCGCGCCAGCAGCTGCACGAGGATCTGGGGCTGGGCGTCGCCTCCCATGGTGCCGATCACCTGGGTGACGCGTCCTTGCATGTCGGTCACCAGCGCCGGCGAAAGGGTGTGCGTGGGCCGTCGTCCCGGCCCGTATTCGGCGGGGTGCCCGGCCTCGAGGCTGAAGCCCACGCCGCGGTTGTGCAGGAAGACCCCCGTCGCGCCCGCCACGAGATGCGCCCCGAAGTCGAGCGCGTTCGACTGTGTCAGGGAGACGGCCACGCCGTCCGCGTCGACCGTGCAGAGGTGGGTGGTGTCGCCGTCGGGGCTCAACGAGCCGGCGCCCCGCGGCCGGCCGATCGTGTCGTCGTGCGCCGTGTCGTCGACTGCCGTGCCGTCAACTGGCGTGCCGCCGACTGCCATGTCACCTCGGGCGTGATGCGCTGACGCGATCGTGTCGGCGCGCGGGCCCAGGCGTTCAGGGGAAACCAACGCGGCGCCGTCGGCCGATTCGTGGAGCACCTCCGGCCGGTCGGCCCCGGCGACGCGGCTCGCTTCCAGGATCACGTGCGGCCAGCCAGGGTCGGCAGGATCCTCGGGCAGGCCCGCGCGCTCGGCGATCCACGCGTTCGCAAGCGTGAGATAGCCCTGCGACGGAGGAGGCACCGTCCAGATGTCGTGACCGAAGGCGCGCACGACGAGCGGTGCGGTCCAGTCGGCGAGCGGGCGTTGCAGGTCCGACGGCGAGTACTCGCCGGCACCGGTTTCCAGAAGCGCCCGGCCGAACTCGCCACCGTAGAAACCGTCGCGCCCATGCGAAGCCAGGGCGCGCAGGGTGCGCGCGACGCCGGGCAGACGCACGATCTGTCCCGGACGAAGTGCGCCTTCCGGGCACAGTTCCTCGGCGCCTCGCACCCGGGCCACGAGGTTGCTCGCCAGCGCCAGCATCACCGACGCGGGGAACCCGTCCTCGGCCAGCGCGATGGCGGGCGCGAGCACTTCGGCCCAGGGCAGTCGCCCGTAGCGTCCGTGCAACAAAAGCCAGCCGTCGACGGCGCCGGGGACGGGAACGCTGCGTGCGTCGCCGCGCAGCGGCATGTCGATGGCCCCTTCGGTCCGTAAGCGTGCCGGATCCGCCCCCGACCCGGCACGGCCCACGCCGAGAAGAGCCTCGGGGGGCCTCCCCGGAGACTGGACCATGGCGAGCATGTCTCCGCCCAACCCGCACAGGTGGGGACCGACGACCGCCATGGCCGCGGCCGTGGCCACGGCGGCGTCTGCGGCGCCGCCCCCGCGCTCGAGGACGGCCACCCCCGCGGTCGCCGCCAATTGGTCGGCCGCCACGACCATGCCTCGGGACCCGAGGCGCGGGTGGAACGGGACCCTGTTGGCCACGGCCAGCGAGGATAAAGCGTCTCCACCGAGGAGCCCGGGGGTGGCCCGATCGTGGCAGCCTCCGGACCGACTTCTGTCTGGGCGCGCCGCTGGCGCGGCTCGAGGCCCGATCGCATTGCGGGCGCTCGTCGACCGGCTGCCGGGACTCGAACTCGTCGCTCGCCCGACGTGGCGGCCGAGCTTCACCATCGGGGGGTCACTGCGCTGCCGCTGCGTTGGCGGTAGCGGCGAGCCGGTGGCCAGCCGCGCCG
>DATGKD010000060.1:0-2052 GCA_035294855.1 Acidimicrobiales bacterium | reverse complement strand
CGCTTCACCCTCGCCGGGCCCGGACCCGGCCTCGACCGTCGAGGCGGGCGCACCGGCTGAGCCCACCGGGGACGGCGCCTCCGGCGCGTCCCGTCCACCCGGCACCAGTCGCAGTGCCCGCCGTCGCCGGCGCCGGTCGGCGGCGCGGGTCGCCGGCGCTGACGACACCACGAGCGGCGGTTCGGAGCCGGCGGGCGCCTGGGCGTCGGCGTCGCCACCGGGCACCGGGCTCGTCGATGCCAGGCCGCCGGGCTCGACATCGCAGGACGCCAGTCCCGCCACGATCGAGACCGGACCCGGGGTGCCCGATGCCGGGGTGTCCGATGCCGGGGTGCCCGATGCCGGGGTGCCCGATGCCGATCTGGGGGCCCCGTCGGGGACGGATCCGTCCGTGGACGGTTCGCCGGGCGCGGGCAGCACCACGGCCGTTCCCTCGGGGCCATTGATGGGAGCCGCCCGGCACGCAGCCGGGCGACCCAAGATCGGCGACACGAGGCCCGCGCCCGCCCAGCCGGTGAGGCGGCCGCCCCGGCCCGCTCCGGTGCCCACCGTCGTGCCGGTCCGGTCCGCGCCGCCGTCGTCCGGCAAGGGCGTCGAGGATGACGACGACACCACGCCGGCTTCCACAGCGACGAAAGAGGGCGGCCCCGGTCGATCCCGCCGCCGGAGCGGGCGCGAGCGACGCGGGCGTCCAGTGGGGCGCTACCTCATGTGCGTCCACGTCCGGCCGCATGCCACCCAGATCGCCGTGCTCGAGGGCCGCACACTGGTGGAGCACTACGTATCGCGAGCCTCGGACGACGCCACGCAGATCGACGGCAACATCTACCAGGGTCGCGTCCAGAACGTCCTGCCCGGGATGGAAGCCGCCTTCATCGACATCGGCACTCCCAAGAACGCCGTGCTGTACCGGGGTGACGTCCGCTACGACCGCGACGACGTCGAGACGGCGCAGGGCGCCTCGCCCCGGATCGAGGACATGCTGCGGCCCGGCCAGATGATCCTGTGCCAGGTAACGAAGAACCCCATCGGCGCCAAGGGAGCGCGCCTCACCCAGGAGGTCTCTCTTCCGGGCAGGTTCGTCGTGATGGTGCCGAACTCGACGGCCTTCGGTATCTCCAAGCGCCTCGACGACAACGAGCGCCGGCGGCTGCGCCGCATCGTGGACGAGGTTCGACCGAAGGGCCACGGCCTCATCGTGCGCACCGCGGCCGAGGGTGCCAGCCAAGACGAGCTGGCGCTCGACGTCGAGCGACTGCAAGCCCAGTGGGCAGCGATCGAGGCCGAGGGCGGCCGGTCCACGGGCGCGGGCCTGCTCTACCGCGAGCCCGACCTGGCCGTGCGGATCGTGCGCGAAGAGTTCAACCGCGAGTACCGCGGCGTGGTGATCGACGACGAGGAGCTGTTCAGCCAGGTGCGCGACTACGTGGAGCAGGTGAACCCCGAGCTCGCGCCGCGCGTCGAGTACTACGACCCGGTGGAGGAGAACCTCCCGGTGTTCGAGCGGTTCCACGTGCACGAGCAGCTGCACAAAGCCCTCGACCGCAAGGTATGGCTGCCGTCAGGCGGTTCGATCATCATCGAGCGCACCGAGGCCCTCACCGTCATCGACGTGAACACCGGCAAAAACGTGGGGACCTCGAACCTCGAGGAGACGGTGTACCGCAACAACCTGGAGGCCTCGGAGGAGATCGCCCGCCAGCTCCGCCTGCGCGACATCGGCGGCATCATCGTCATCGACTTCATCGACATGGAGATCGCCGCCAACCGCAGCGAAGTGGTGCGGGCCTTCCGGGAGGCGCTGGCCCGGGACAAGACGCGGACCCAGGTGTTCGACATCTCCGAGCTCGGCCTGGTGGAGATGACCCGCAAGCGGATCTCGGAGGGCCTGGTGGAGTCGCTGTCGAAGACGTGCCCGACGTGCGAGGGCCGGGGGATCATCTTCGACCCCGAGGTGCTCGAGTAGGCCCACCCGGGGCCTCTGATAGCATGGTCGGCTCGTGTACGCAGTGATCCGAAGTGGCGGCAAGCAGTACCGCGTAGCCGAGGGCG
>DATGKD010000059.1:0-17597 GCA_035294855.1 Acidimicrobiales bacterium | reverse complement strand
CCTCGGTGATGTCGACCACGCCGCGCCAGAGGCGGTCGGCCAGGTCGAGGACGTCGCCGGTCACGACCGCGTCACGCCGGTACGAGTCCCGCCGGTGTCATGGGCGACTGCGCGTGCGCAGCGCCCGGTGCACACGAGCGGCGCGCCGGCCCGCCTCGCGGGCCTGATCGGCGAGCTCACCGGAGTCCTGCGGCATGCGCCGAGCGGCGCGGCCGGCGAACAGGCCCAGCGTCCGCGCCATGTCGGCCGCCCGGCCCGTGTCACCGGCGCTCGGCGCCATCGGCCCCTGGGCGGCGGCCTTCACCTTGGCGACGCCGTCGTGAGCGGCTCGACCATCGGTCCTCGCCGCTGCCGGCGCGCCCCGACCCGCGCCGCGACGTTCGCGGCGCCCGGGCGCATCGCTGTCGGGCGGCGGCGGGGAGGCATAACGCGTCAGGGTCACCACGCGCAGCCACAGCAGGGCCACGACCTCGATCGCCACGATGCCGAGCGCGCTCGGGCGGATGGACGGCAGGACGGGCGCGGCCGCCAGCGCCAGGGCCACGACGATGTCGGCCGCGGCGTGGAGCCGACGCCCACACAGGCGCATCACGCCCAGGGGCCCGCGCGCCGTCAGCGCCAGCAGGGCGAACGCGGCGGCGCCGCCGAGCAACAGCCCGGAGCGCGCCGTGTGGAGCGACAGCTCGACGAGGACGCCTGCGAGGACGTACTCGAGGACCTGGTGGACGCCGAAGGGAAACGGCCGCCGTCGTGACGGACGGCGCTCTGCCTGTTCCTCGCCGGTGGCGATGGGAGCGCTACCCCGAGGCAGAGGCGGGACCGTCACCGTCCTTGGCGGCCGTCTTGTCTGCTTCGGCCGGCGTGGTGTCGGAGCCCTCGCCCTTGCGCCCCTCGGACAGGCCCTTCTTGAACTCGCTCTGCGCCGAGCCGAGCGACCGGGCCAGCTTGGGCAGCTGGCTGCCGCCGAAGACGAGCACCACCACCACCAGGACGATGATGATTCCCCACTCGCTTTCGATGAGGCCGAGCATGTGCATCTCTCTTCCGTGCCACCCGCTCAGGTGACGCTTCGCAAACAAGGTTAGACCCCGGCTCTGGGCCTCGGGCGACCGGGCTCGGTGGCGCGCCGGTGTGGTGCTGGGAGTCAGCCGGCCAGGAAGACCCCGAGGACGAGGGCCGACAGTGCAGACAATGCGGCCACGGCCCCCCAGGCGGCGAGGGCGCGAGGGGTCGTGGCGCGGGTGTGCAGATAGGCCCCCACGCCCGACAGCACGACCACGCCGATCTTGACCGACAACACCGTCTGCCAGGTGTTCGGCTGGCCGGAGTTGACCGCCGACACGTTCCAGATCCCGGTGGCGACGAGCAGGATGAAGGCGGGCCACTGCAACCTGGCGAATGCCCGGGCGAGCGTCCGGGGCGCGGTGGGGCCGAGCGTGCGCGCGGCCGGGACGATGCCGGCGAGGGTGAACTGGCCACCGACCCACACCGCGGCGGCCAGCACGTGCAGCGAGAGCCGGACCCCGTCGAGGGCGGGCGCGAGCCCGGTGGCTGCGCTCACCTGCCTTGCCAGTTGGGCTTGCGCTTCTCGGCGAAGGCGACCGCCCCTTCGAGCGCGTCGGACGACGTGAAGATGACCCCGGTCGCCTCGGCGTTCACCTTCCAGCCCTCTTCCTCGGGTAGCGATGCGGCCCGCACCATCACCCGCTTCGACCATTGCAAGGCCAAGGGAGCGTTGTCGGCGATGGCGCCCGCGAGCGTGAGGGCTTCGTCGAGCAGGCGCTCGGCGGGCACGACGCGGTTGACGAGCCCGAGGTCGAAGGCGCGCTGCGCGTCGATGGTGTCGCCGGTGAGGGCGAGCTCGAGGGCCACCGACAACGGCAGCCTCCGGGGAAGCCGGATCAACGCGCCGGCCCCCGCGATGAGGCCCCGCTTGACCTCGGGCACGCCGAAAACGGCATGCTCGGCGGCCACGACGAGGTCGCAGGCGAGCATGATCTCGCAGCCGCCGGCGAGCGCCGCGCCGTTCACCGCCGCGATGATCGGCTTGGGGAAGTCGCGTTGGGTGATGCCCCCGAACCCCCCCGTGCCGCTCATGATGGAGGCGCCTTCGCCCGACGCAAAGGCTTTCAGGTCCATGCCGGCCGAGAACGCCTTGTCGCCGGCGCCCGTGACGACCACCACGAGGCAGTTGTCGTCCTTTTCGAGCTCGTCGAGCGCCTGGGACATCCCCAGACTCACTTCGCCGTTGATGGCGTTGCGCGCCTCGGGACGGTTGATCGTGAGGATCTCCACCTGTCCCCGGCGCTCCCGTTCGACTGCCGCCATCTCTCGTCCTCCCTGCCTCGTGTTTCGGCACCGTCTGCGCCGCGAGCCTCGGAGCCGAGTCCGCCGCGTCCGAGTCCGGCGCCCGAGTCTGGCCGCGCCGACCTCGATGGCGCCATCCGCGACGCGGGGGCGCGGGCCGCCGGCGTGCTCAGCCGGCCACGCGGTAGGTAGGTGGTGAGCCCGAGACATGCACGGTGCTTCCGACGAGCGAGCTCCCGGCGAGCGACGGCTGCGCGGCGGGTTCGGCGCAGGCGGCGATCTGACGGCCGTCCGCGATGCGGGCGATGACCGGTGCGGCCGTCACCGTCCCCGACGGGTCGTACGCCACCGTGGAGGCCACGACCGTGGCCCGTCCGGAGAACTCTGGTGCGACGTCGACCGCCGTGGCGTCGATCTCGCGCTGCGCCCAGGCGGTGTCGGCGAGCTGCCATCCAGCCGGAGGCGGGCTGGCGCCGTAGATGCCAACGGCATGCTTGGTGACGTACCAGCCGAGGGCGTTCAGCAGGCCGCGCCCGCCCCGGTCCCGCAGGCGGTCGGTCATCGTGGCGATGGCATGGAGCGCGTAGTTGTTCCCCGGTCCGCCGAAGTACGGCAGCCCACCGGTCACCGTGAGGCCGCGTGGGTCGCGGATGCCGAGCCCCAGGGCGTCGGCCGCCATCTCCACCGCGCTCGGAAAGCACGAGTACACGTCGAAGCAGTCCATGTCGTCCACGTCCGAGCGGGCCGCCGCCAGCGCGGCCGCCGACGCGGCGGCGAGCGCGGGCGACCGCCCGGGATCGGGACGGGCTGTCGGGAACCAGACGTCGTTGGCTTCCGCCCCGGCCCACACGAAGACCGCCCGATCCTCGCAGCGCGCGGCGCGCGCGGCCCCGAGCGACGTCAGGACGACGGCCGCGGCCTGGTCGACCTGCAAGAGGGCGCACAGGCGCTTGGTGTAAGGCTCGCTCACGAGTCGGTTGTCCTCGCCCGGCTGCGAGAGCTCGGCCGGGGTGCGGGCTTCGGCGAACCACGCCGTGGGATGGGTGGCGGCCACCTCGGTGAACGGCGCCATGAGCTCGCCGAGGACGACACGCTGCTCGGCAGGCGAGCGTCCCGCCCTGGCCGCGATGGCGCTCTCGAACAGCGCGTACACGTGCACCGGCGCGAGCAGGCCGGCCTGCATCTCGGCGGCGCCCACCCCCGGTCGGGGGTCGCCGACGACCGGATCGGGTGAGGTCGCCGCCGGCTCTCCTGACGGCGCGTCGCGGGCAGAAGCTCGCGGGAGACCCGCACGCGCCGAGCGCTGCGCTTCCGCCCCGGCCACCAGCACCGCGTCGAGCTCGCCGGCGGCGACGGCTTGGGCCGCCCGGTTCACGAGCGATTGCGGCGAGTTGCCCCCGATGGTCGTGACCTCTGTCCACCGGGGTGACAACCCGAGTCGCCGAGCGAGGTCGCTCGCCGGGCGAGTGCCGACCTCGGAGATGCTGTTCACGAACGAGACCCGATCGATGCGGGGACGGAGCGCGCGGACAGGGGCGAGCGCGGCGTCGGCGGCGCGGGTGGCCAGGTCCAGCGCGGACACCACCGCATCGCGCTCGATGACCTGTGCCGCCGCCACGATCACCGGCAGTCGGTCGTCGGGCGCGGCCACGACGCCTCAGCGGGGCAGCAGGCCGTCGAGGAGGAGCGACACCACGAAGTCGGCCGCGACCGCCGCGGGCAGGCCGTCGTCGGTGACGAGCCGCCGGTTGGCGACCTGTCCGACGAGCGCGCCGACCGAGAACGCCACCATCCGGGCGGGGGCGTCCACGATCAAGCCACGTCGTTGGGCGTCCTCGACGATCGCTTCGACGTCGCCGACGAAGCCCTCGTAGATGTCGAAGAGGTGCTTCTCGAAGCGGTCACCCAGCGCGTGGGCGTCCCGGAACAGAAGCTTCACGAGCGCGCGGTCGGACTCGAAGAATTCGAACGTCGTCAACACCGCGGCGCGAAACGGCGCGACCGGGGAGCCGTGTGCCGGGGTGTGGGTGAGCGCGTGGGTGACGTGGTCGCGCAGCGCTTGGCCCTCGCTGTCGATGAGGGCGTGGAAGAGCGCGTCCTTCGAGTCGAAGTACCAGTAGATCGAGCCGTAGGACAGCTCGGCGGCCTTGGCGATGTCCGCGATGGTCGTGGCGTGGTAGCCCCTGCGCGCGAACACGTTCTTGGCGGCGGCCAGGATGTCGTTTCGCCGCTCCTCCTTGTCCTGCGCGCTCATGGCGCGGCGGACGGTCCGCGTGCGTGACCCGGTGTCGGAGGTGTTGGCGGTGGGAGCGGAGGTGGGGCGGGGGGAAGCCGGCGCGGCGTCGTCGGCCGGTGCGGTCGCGCCGGGCACGGCGCGGACGCTACCAGGAGCAGACTGATTGGTCAGTCAGAAAGCCCCGGCGCCGTCGTGACATGCTGGAGCACATGGACGGCGACGCCCCGCCGGGCGGGTCGTCGGCGACGTCGTCCGACGCCCACCGCCTCCTCCCGGCCGGGTTCCGCTTCGGGGTGGCCACGGCTGGATTCCAGGTCGAAGGCGGCTTCAACGGACCGGGCGAGCCCGCCAACAACTGGGTGCGATGGGAACAGGCGGGGCGCGTCGAGCCATCGGGCCTCGCGTCCGGCTTCTGGGACCACTTCGAGGAGCACCTCGACCGGGCCGCGGCGATGGGGTGCGACGCCTTTCGGCTGGGCGTGGAGTGGGCCCGCGTCGAACCACGCGACGGTGACGTCGACGACACCGCGTTGGATCGTTACGACCGGATCCTCGCCGGGTGCCGCGAACGCGGGCTCGAGCCCCTCGTCACGCTGCATCACTTCACCCACCCCGCCTGGCTGGGCGAGGACTTCTGGCTGTCGAACGACTCGGTCGCGCGCTACGCCGCCTGGGTCGAGCTGGCCGTCGGGCGTCTCGCACCCCGGTGCCGCCACTGGGTGACGCTGAACGAGATCAACGCGTACGCCATCGAGTCGTACGTGCTCGGGCTGTTCCCCCCGGGACGGTCGCTCGCCTTCGCCGACATGGTGACGGCGTGCGACCACATGCTCGCCGCGCACGTGCGCGCCTACGAGATCATCCACCGGCTCCAGCCCGAAGCCACGGTGACCACGAACAACGTCGCCGTCAGCGTCTACGAGTTCGATCGCGTGCTCATCGACGTGCTCACGAGTCGCCAGGCGGGGATCTCGCGCGACGAGGTCGGTGGTTGGCTCCAGGGCCGGCGTTCGCAGTGGTATCGAGGGCTTCCCGCTCCCACCACCACCGAGCGCCTGCTCCGGCAGTTGCTGGCCCGTCCGTCGACCGCCGGCGGCCCCCTCCCGAAGGCGGTCGACGCCGTGTGGCAGAGCCCGCACCCGTGCTCGCTCGACATCGTGGGCATCGACTACTACGACCCGGTGGTGTCCCACCACGTCCGCCTGCCCGGGCACTCCACCGCGGGCGGGCGGTCGTGGCGACCCGGACGCGAACTGTGGGACGACCGCCTGGACCTCCCCGGCCTCGTCACGTACTGCCGGGCGAACGCCACCGGGGACAAGGCGCTGTGGGTCGTCGAGAACGGCATGTGCAACCGGACGCGCCGGGGCCGCAGCTATCCGCGCCTCGACGGCTGGGACCGCCCGCGCTACCTGCGCCATGCGCTGGCGGCCGTACTCGACGCCGTCGACGCGGGGCTGCCGGTCGAGGCGTACTACCACTGGTCGTTGGTCGACAACTACGAGTGGGGCAGCTACGAGCCGCGCTTCGGGCTGTTCGGGATCGACCGCGAGCGCGGCAACCGCCTGCTCGACACCGACGCCATGGGATTCGACGCCGCCGGTGCGTACCGGCGGGTGATCCAGGGACTGCGCGACGGTGATCGGTCCGTCCTCGTCGAGATGCGCTGACGACGCGCTGCGAGGGAAGGCGTCCTGCTCGACGCGTCGGCGTCGACTCAACCGTGGGCGAAGCGCTCCGGGTCGACGGCGACGAAGATGCCTTCCGCCTCGGCGATGACCGATCCGGCGTGGCGCGCTTCGGCCTCCATGGTCAGCTTCCGGCCGTGACGCGACCGGAGCCGGGCCCGGAACTCGAGTTCCTCCCCGAGCGGTGTGGGCGCCCGGTAGGTGACCGACAGGCGGCCGGTGTACGCGGGAGTGGCGTGGATCGACAGCACGAAGCCCATGACCTCGTCGAAGAGCGCCGCGACGGCGCCGCCGTGAGCGCGCCCCGGCGCGCCCTCGAAGGCAGCGCCGAGGGTGGTGCACACGACACCGTCGTCACCGTCGCGTCGGGCCTGCGCCGCCATGCCCATCGGGTTGGCGAGGCCGGTGACGATGCAGTCGGGGAAGTGGGACCGCGCCCCACCGTCGGGCGGTGCCGCCGCGAAGACGTCCCGTTTCATCTCCAGCGACGGCCTTGTCCGCGCCGGTGCCTCCTCGACACGGGCCAGCGCGGCGCGCAGCCAGGCCGACATCTCGGCGAAGTGCTCGTCACCCACCTCGTGGGTGACGATGGCGTGGCCCAGGCTGCGCAGCAGCGCGGCGGCATCGAGGCGGGCGTCGGAAGGCCCGGCCCAAGGGGACGGCACCGGTCGAAGCTGGGTCACGGTGTCGTCAGCTGCGGCTGACCTCGGCCCAGGGGACGTCCTTGTCCACCTCGACGTCACGCGGGAGACCCAGGATCCGCTCCGCCACCTGGTTGCGAAGCACCTCGGAGGTCCCGCCCTCGATGGTGTTGGCCCGGGCCCGCAGGAACGTCTGCGCGCGGCCTTCGGCGCGCGCATCACCCTTCACCCACGCCACCGCTCCGAGCCCGTTGGCGTTCACCGCGAACGACGACCGGCGCTGGTTGAACTCGGCGTTGAAGACCTTGTTGACCGCGCCTTCCGGACCCGGCTGCTGGCCGCGCAGTCGAGCCGAGTTCGCCCGGAAAGCGGTGATCTCCTTCACCTCGGACTCGATGTAGAGCTGCGCGAGCGCCTGCCGGACGCGAGGGTCTTTCCGGTCGGGGATGCCCTCGAGGTACGACAACCACGGGTCGCGCCGCACTCCCCCCATGAACGACACCGGGTCCAGTGAGATACCCGCCAACGCCACCCGCTCGTTCATGAGCGTCGTCCTCGCGCAGCGCCAACCGTCGCCCACCGCGCCGACGCGGTTCTCGTCGGGGATGCGCACGTCGGAGAAGAACACCTCGTTGAACTCCGACTGCCCGGTCAACTGGCGCAGCGGCCTTACCTCGACACCCGGCGCCTTCATGTCCACGATGAAGTACGTGAGCCCCTCGTGCTTCGGGACGTCGGGATCGGTGCGGGTGAGCAACATGCCGAAGGTCGACAGCTGGGCGATCGTGGTCCAGACCTTTTGTCCGTTGACGACCCACTCGTCCCCGTCGCGCACCGCTCGGGTCGACAACGACGCCAGGTCGGAGCCCGAGCCGGGCTCGCTGAACAGCTGGCACCAGATCTCCTCTGCGGAGAGGATCTTGCGCAGGTAGCGCTCTTTCTGCTCGTCGGTGCCGTGTTCGATGAGGGTCGGGCCCGCCAGCCCCACGCCGAGGAGGTTGACCGACACCGTAGGGAGCCGGTAGCGCACGAGCTCCGAGCGGATCACCTGTTGCATCCAGACCTCGCCGGACAGTCCGCCGTACTCCTTGGGCCACAGCGGCGCGGCGTACGGGCTGCGGCCGATGGTGCCCTGCCAGGAGAAGGGGTTGAATCCGCTGTCGGCCTTGAGCTTCTCGAGGGTGGCGTCGTCGCCGTCGTCGGCCGCTCGCATCCACCCATCGGGGAGCACGTCGCGCAACCAGCCGCGGAACTCGTCGCGGAACGCGCGCTGCTCCTGAGTGTCTTCGATCTCCCAGCGCATGGGCGTGCCTCCTCGAGCGGGCGGGGCGGCTGGATACACTGATCCGTCAGTCAGCAGGAGCCGCGCTCCAGTGTAGGAGAAGCGATTCCGTGGTCACCACCGGCCCACCGTCGCCACAGATCGACGACGAGCAGCAGGCGCGCCTGCGGGCCGCCGTGCCCACGACGATGTTGGCCACGCCGTACCTGTCGAGCCTCAACTTGGTGTTCGAACGGTACGAGCCGGACCAGGTGTCGATCCGTCTGCCGTTCCGTGCCGATCTCACCAACGACGGCGTCTACTACCACGGCGGGGTGATCGCCGCGGTCATGGACACCGCGGGCGCCGCGGCCGCGTGGTCGAACCACGACTTCAACAAAGGCGCGCGCGCGTCGACGGTGGCCATGTCCGTGCAGTACGTCGGGGCCGCCAAGCGGAGCGACCTTGTCTGTCACGCCCGGGCCGTGCGCCGCGGCAAGGAGTTGATCTTCACCGAGATCACGATGGCCGACGATGCCGGTGCGGTCGTGGCCCACGGGGTGCAGACCTACCGGATCGTGTGAACCCGGCCGGGCGGCCCGCTTCCCGCGCGCCCGGAAAGCGATGCGGAGGGGTCTAGGGCGCGGAGGGCTCGGGAGTCGCCGCGGTCGCCCGTGTGCCCCGCGCGTGGCCCGGTCGTGTCCGACGGCGGCGGAAGGGCCCGGTCCATCCGAGGGCGAGGCCCACGACGAGGCCGGCGGCCACCAGGACGATGTAGAGCACGCTGTCGAACGGCACCCCCGCCCACACCGTGAGCGTGACGCTCAGGAACAGCCCGAACAAGATTCCCGAGATGACGCCGAGAATCGGATGACCCTGCGGACGTGCCATGTGCGACTCCGTATGCCTGTGCCGATGTGTCCCGAGGCCGGCGCTGCCCCGCTACCCGGGGCGGCGCCGGATCACGGGTTGATGTCGTCGTACGCCAGCTTCGACTTCCGGAACCCGGCGGCCAGCATGCCCACCGCGAAGATCGCGCTCCCGCCGATCCCTGCCCATGCGATCGGGTTCTTCGTCTTGCTCCCGGCGACTTCCAGGTAGACCGAACCCGAGCACACGCGCTTGCCCCCTTCGTTCTCGTAGCCGGAGAGCTTGAGCTTCACGCCGACGAGGACCGACGGGACGTTGTACGACTCCTGACCCTGGTTCGAGTAACGCTGGCTGTGGCTTCCGCCCCAGTGCCAGATCGTCACCGCCACCCCGAAGGGCATGTGCACCTGGACGGCGCCGTCGATGGCGCGGGCCGGCCCGAAATACCCGATCGGTTTGCCGAACTCCTGACCCTGCCAATCGACCTTGTCCTTCTGGGGCACGACGATGACGTCGTTCGGCGAGTAGTCCGTCGAGTTCTTGGTGAACCCGGCGTTCACCCACGTACCGGACGCGGTACAGGTGTTCGCGGGAGTGACGACGTCAGCGGACGCGACGGCCAGCGGCAGAGCGACGACGGCGCCGATGATCACGACGCCGGCGGCGATGGAGAAGGCAAGGGCTCGCGACACAAGGCCCTCCTCGTCTTGGTGGGGCCGGAGTGTAACGAGGGGACACGCGATTTACGCGGATGCAACGTGACGGCGCGATCGTCCCCGGGGATCGCTCAGAATCAGACGCCCGGAGGTCGTTCAGTCCAGCGCCCTGATCCAGGGCCGGGCCGCGCCGCGGGCTTCGATGTCCGTGAGACGCTGGCGGCGCGCCAGCATGTCCGCGACGAAGCTGCGCCCCCGCGGCAGGTATCGGAGGATGTCGGCCTGGCCGCGGGGCCGGGGGAGCATCCACGAGTGGCCGCCCGGCACCCACACCACCTCGACGCCGGTGAGGTCGGAGAACTCGCGCGCCGTGGCGGGGCTCACGATGCGGTCGAAGCAACCCCACACCGGCAGGATCGGGATCTGCCGTCTCACCACACGCATCACCTCGTCGCGGAGGTCGATCGCCATGAGCATCGAACCCACCGGCAGGGTCCGTCCCATCGACCGGAGGTTGCGGCGCGCGTCGGGCCAGAGCCCCCGCAACGTGGAGGCGAGGCGCCGTCCCACGAAGAGGTCGGGCGTGTCGAGGATGGCCGCCACGAGGAGATCGGCGACGCCGGCCATGTCGGGCAGCACGGGGGACAGAAGGGTCACGAGCACGCTGCGGCGGTTCTTCCATCCCGGCGTGGCCGCGCCGTCGCGGTAGACGATCCCGAGGGCCCGTTCGGGGTGCGCGTCGGCGAACTGCACCGCCACCGCGCCGCCCATCGAATGGCCGAGGAGCACCGCACGGCGGACGCCGAGGTGATCGAGCAGGTGCACGACCTGGGCGGAGATCTCCCCGATCGTGACGCGCTCCCACGGCAACGGATCGCTCCCGGCGAATCCGGGCAAGCTGGGATTGACCACGCGCCAGCCCATCGCCTCGGCGAGCCGGCTGCTCTCTCGCCAGTACATCCCGCCCCCGGCGAAATAGCCGTGGAGGTTGACGGCCCACACCGGATCGCTGCCCGGGCCGTCGGGGCCCGGCACGTCTTCGTTGTCCGACACGGCGAAGCGCAGCTGCCGCCCGTCGACGTCGATCTTCCCGGGGATCATGCGGACGCTCGACCCCGCGCCGAGCGAGGGGCCGCGCGCGGTGTCAGCCGCGTCGACGCGACGCGGGTCGACCCCCCTCCGATGCGATGGCAACACAGGTGCTTGCATCTACGACCACAACGACCCTACCCCAGCACGGACTCACTCCCGCGGTAGGTGAGTCTTCGTGCACGTACCGTCGCCGACCGAAGGCCCCGCCCGCGAGCCGAGACGGGCGCGTGTACGAATGGCCATGGCGCGCGCCGCGTTCCCGCCCGAGCGTCTCGAGCTCGAGGCGCTCGTGTTGCGCCGGCTCACGCCCGACGACGCGGTCACGGTGGCCGAGGCGGCGCGCGAGAGCCTCGACCACCTCAGGCCGTGGATGCCCTGGGCCACGCCGGAGGCGGTGACCGACGAGGCGCAACGCCGCCGGTTGTCGGGGGCGGCGGGTTCGTGGTCGCCGCGCGGTGGCTACGAGTTCGGTGCGTTCCGCCCCGAGGTCCAGCAGCGTTTGGCCCCGAGCGCCGGTGGCCGGTCCGACGGCGTGTTGGTGGCCATGTGCGGCTTGCACCGCCGGGGTGGGCGGGGCGTGCTCGAGATCGGCTACTGGGTCCGGGTCGGGCACACCCGCCGCGGGCTCGCCACGGCGTGCGCGTCCGCTCTCACCACCGCCGCCTTCGGTCTGAGGGGGATCGAGGGTGTCGAGATCCACTGCGACGAGGCCAACGTGGCCAGCGCGGGGGTCCCCGCCCGCCTCGGGTACCACCTCGACCGCGTGGTGGAGCACGAGCCCGAGGCTCCCGGCGAGGTCGGCCGCCGGATGGTGTGGCTCATGCACCGCCGCGAGTGGCGATCGGCCGACCACCACTGACGTTCAGGACGGCGCGGCCCCTCGGCCCGCGCCGATTCAGCCGTAGCGTTCCGCCATGTCGAGCGTCGCCACCCTCGCTCCGAGGCGGTCCGCCACGGACAGCGCGGATCCGCCCGCCATGAACGCCGGTCCCTTGGCCATGAAACGGTGCCAATCGTCGAGGGCGCGCTGCGCCGCTCGGAACGACCGCTCAGCGCGTCGGGTCAGCCAATCGTCGCCCAGCAGGGTCACGCTGCGCCCGAAGAGCGCCATGACGTCGGGTTGTTCGCTCACTTCCTTGCCGCCCATCCAAACCCCCTGACTTCGTCGTCATCGGGTGGTACGCAGGAGATCCGCTCGACTTGCGGTGGCCGGGTCGGCGGGACGAAAGCCCGGCATCGGTATCGGGAGCGGTCGGGGCGGGGGCATCGGCACCGGGCGCCCTGACCGTCTCGACCTGCCGTAGATTCGGCCCCGGGTGCCACGATTCCGTCTGCGTCGATCCGCTTTCGCCGCCCGGCAGGAGAGCGACCGATGACGCCCGATCCAGCCCGGGGTCGAGAGCCCGCGCCGCTGACGAGCGCCGTCTTCGGAGAGCTCGTCGACGAATTGCGGGCCCTCGAGAAACGGCTGCACCTCGCCGAGGTGCCCCTGGACCTGCCGACGACCCTGGAGGGGTACCGGTGGATCTTCTCGATCCTGGCGGTCGGTCTCGACGCCTACGTGTGGGCAGACACCGGACGCCCCCGCTTCGTCGACATCGTGGGGCCCTACCGGAAGTGGGGAGGCGACAACCCCGACGCCTTCTACCAGTACGCGCCCATCGACCCCGCGCGGACCTACGTCGTGCGGGGGCGGCGGGGTGACGCCGTCTACCTGTCGCTCACGGTGTACGGCGGCCCGTCCGACGGTCGTTACTCGGAGCGGATCGTGGGGTGGGTCAACGACCGGAACCTGGACATCGCTCCCGACGGCTCGTTCACGGTCGTGCTCAGCCCCGAACCCCACGAAGGAGCGTGGATCGAGCTCCGGCCCGACGCGGTGTGCGCCATCACCCGTGACTACCTCGTCGACGCCCGATCCGGGCGGCGGGCCACGTGGGCGATCGAGGCGGTCGACCCGCCCCCGACCCGCCGCGACGACGACGCCGACCTGGCGGGCCGCTTCCGGGCCGCGCTGACGTGGCTGCGCGACCAGTCGGCCATCGTCCCCATTCCGCTCGGGGAGCCGAACACCGTCGACGAGCCCTACCCGGTGCCCACGGAGACGTTCGGCTGGGCGGCGGGGGACGCTGCGTACGCCATGGGGAGCTTCGACCTCGCCGACGACGAGGCACTGGTCGTGGAGGGCCGCTCCCCGGCGTGCGCCTTCTGGAACGCCTGTCTCTGGAACCAATTCCTGCACACCTATGACGACGCCTACGCACGGGTGTCGTTGAACGGCGGGCAGGTCACCTACGAGCCCGACGGTTCGTGGCGGCTCGTCATCGCGGGCTGGGACCCCGGTCACCCCAACTGGATCTCGACGGCGGGGCATGGGCGCGGGCGTATCTGGTTCCGCTGGTTCCTCCCTGAGGAGACGCCGGCGCGCCCGCGGACGCGGGTCCTCAAGGTCGGCGACGAGATCGGCGACGGATCCTGAGCGGTCGACCCCCAGCCGTGGCCATCGACGATCTCGCCGAGCCGAGGTTCTCGCCCGAGGTGACCGCGGTAATGGCGGCGATGACCGACGCGGCCCGCCGGTGCCCGCTCGAACCGGACCGGCTGCGCGAAGCGGCGGTGGACTCGACCGGCCTCGAGGACTTCGGCGACCCGGCGTTCGGTGCGCGGCTCGACGTCTTGTGCTCGTCGCTCGCCCTCGAGTCCGGGCTGAGCGCGATGGGCACCGTGTCGTGGTACAGCCAGCTCGTCCAGTTCCTCGCCAACCGCCTGCTGGTGCAGGACCTCCTGATCCGTCATCCGGAGATCCACGAGGAGCGCATCGAACGCCCGATCATCATCTGCGGACTGCCTCGCACGGGCACCACGCACCTCCACAACCTCTTGAGCGCCGACCCCGCGCTCCGTCACCTGCCGTACTGGGAGAGCCTGCAGCCGGTGCTTCCCGACAACGAGCGGCCGGGACCGGGCGAACCCGATCCCCGTCGGGCGCGCACCGCGCAGGCGCTCGAACTGCTCGATGCGGCCATGCCGCTGTTCAAGCGCATGCACGACATGACGGTGGACCACGCACACGAGGAGATCCAGCTCCTGGCGATCGACCTCTCCTCGATGCTCTTCGAGACGATGGCGCCCGTCCCGTCGTGGCGCGACCACTACAAAGCCTCCGACCAGACGCCGTCGTACGCATACCTCCGCACGGTGCTCAAGGTCCTGCAGTGGCTGCGCGGCGGCACGCGCTGGGTGCTCAAGTCGCCCCAGCACCTCGAACAGTTCCGTCCGCTCGTCGCCGCGTTCCCCGATGCCACGTTCGTCGTCACCCACCGCGATCCCGTCGCGGTGACGATCTCGGTCGCGACGATGGTGACCTACACCGCCCGCCTGGCGGTCGAGCAGGTGGACCCGGTGTCCTTCGGCCGGTACTGGTCGGACCGGACCGAAGATCTGGTCAGCGCGTGCGGGCGCGATCGCCACGTCCTGCCGGCATCCCGGTCGATCGACGTGCGCTTCGACGACTTCATGGCCGACGACATGGGAACGGTGGCCCGGATCTACGAGCTCGCCGGGCAGCCGCTTCCCGACGCCTCGCGGGCGGCCATGGCGGCGTTTGCACGCCAGCACCCCCGCGGCCGCCACGGGGCGGTCGCCTACGACCCGGAGGCGCTCGGCATCGACCCGGCCGAACGCCGCGCCGCCCTGGCGCCCTACACCGAGCGCTTCAAGATCGCACCCGACGAGCGCTGGTAGCCCGACGCCGCGTTCTCGTCCCGAGGACGAGCGGGCGGCCGCCAGAAAATCACCACCTTGTCGTGCGCCTCCACGAGGGCGGGGGGCCACGTGCGTGCAATCTCTGATGGTTGGATGTTTTTCAAACCGTCATGATGCAAGCAGTGGCACGACCGGGGGATCGGGGTCCCGGCGGTGCTCGGGGGGTCGTGACTCGTGCCGGTGACCAACCCGGACCTTGGCGCGACATCGCCGCCGCCGTCGGGAGTGGTCAGCGAAGCCGAGGAGCCGACGTCTCAGCGGGGATCGATGCCGATGGCGCGCGCTACGGCACCGACCAGTTCCAGGGGCGAGACCGGCTTGTGCAGACGCGCCACGGCGCGCCGGCTACCCGATCCGCCTTGGCCGCTGTCGTCGCACGCCGACAGCACGACGACCGGGGGCCGGTCGCCGGTCGCCGGTCGCAGAGAGCCGTCGTCGAAGGCGGACGACCCGGCGTCCACGACGATCGCCGCGAACCGCAAGTGCTCGACCATCCGGGTGGCCTCCTGCCCCGGGCAGGCCTGGATCACGGTGTATCCCGCGGCGCGCAGGGTGTCGGCGACCGGGCTCCAGTGGCCGTGGTTGCCGTCGATGACGAGGAGCGCCGCACGTTGGCTCCGACGTCCCGGCAAAGAGCCCACCAGGCCGCGTCGCATCGACCAGTCGGGAACGTCGACCCGGAGGGTGGCGCGCGCCGTCGTGCTCGGTCCCCGCGTGTCGGGTCGTGCCACGGTGCGGCTCCAGTCGCCAACGCCTGGTTGGGTGCTCAATCCGGAAACGGGGACGAGCACTTCAGCTTGCGCCTTCCTGATTTGACCGCGTTCCGTGTCCGCAACGCCCAGCCGCGTGCGCGTTGTTGTGATTTTCGCCAGGACGGACCCCGCGACTCCGTCGAGTCGTCGGTGGCGCGGGGCGAAGGCTCCTTTATTGGTTCGACGGCACGCTTAAATGTTTAGGGGTGCATGGCCTTGGAGAGTGAGAGCGTGCCCTTCGGCGCCACGCGCCGTCGGGGTCACGTTGAAACACGAAGGGGTGGGGGGTGACACAGGTACTCGGTGACCGTGCAGGACACGGTCGTTCGGCGCACGGTCGTGGCGCGCTCGGCGAGGAAGTCGACCTGGCGCGCGACCGTGTTCTCATCGCTCGGGCCCAGGACGGGGACCGGGGTGCGTTCGACGAGCTGTATCTGCACTACTACCGGCGCCTGTATCGCTTCTGCCTGCGCCGCCTGTACGACGCGTACGAGGCGGAAGACGTGGCGCAGGAATCGTTCGTGCGCGCGTGGAAGGCCCTGCCGCGCTTCTGCGGCGACAAGCGCTTTTACCCGTGGCTGAGTGTCATCGCCGCGAACCTGTGCACCGACACGCTGCGCAAGCGCAATCGGGCCACACCGGTGGCCGAGTTCTTCGGGGCGGACAGTTCGACGACCGGCGAGTCGCCGGACGAAGGGCTCGTCGGCGCGGTCGATGCCGAACTCGTCGACAGGGCGTTCGCCAAGCTGTCCGAGCGCCACCGCCGCATCCTGACCCTGCGCGAACACTCGGGCATGAGCTACCAGGCCATCGCCGATCAGGAAGGCGTGGCGCTGTCCGCCGTCGAGACCCTGCTGTGGCGGGCACGTCAGGCGCTGAAGCGCGAATTCGTCGCCCTCGCCGGGTCCGAAAGCCGCCTGGGCGCCTTCGGAGCCATCGGTGCGGTGCTCGGCTGGATCGCGCGCCTCGGACGCAAGGGTGCACACCGCCTCGCGCACCTCTCGCCGGCGGCCACGGTGGCGACGGTGGGGTCCGCGGCGGCGACCACCGCCGTCGTGGTGGCCGCCGCCACCGGTCAGTTCAACGCCCCGGCGCCTGCCGGGTCCTCGCACACCCCAGGCGTCGTCACCGGTTCCGGGTCCCCGGGATCGTCAGGCTCCCCGGGTTCGTCGGGGACGTCGGGAACCGCGAACTCGACCTCCGGGTCGTCGGGCCCGTCGACCGCCGGCGGCCACGGCGCCGGCTCGACCGGTCGGGGGTCAGGGGGCGGAGGCACCGGCACGCCGAGCAACAGCTCGGGCACCGCCGGTCACTCGGGTGGGACGCACAACGTGGGCGGCTCCGGATCGTCGGGCACGTCGGGCGGCACCGGATCGCTGTCATCGGTTGCCGGCGCGGTCGCCGGTGCTGGTGGCGCCGGCGGCGGCGTGAACAACGTGCTCGGCGGACTCGGGGCGGGCGGCTCGAGTAGCGCCGGCGCCGCCGGGGCGGTGGGCAGCGTCACCAAGGGCGTGACCGGCGCGGTGGGCGGCGCGACGAGCGGCGCCTCCGGGGCGGTGGGCACCGTCACCGGCGCAGCGGGCACCGTCACCAAGGGCGTGACCGGCGCGACGAGCGGCGCCTCGGGCGCGGTGGGCACCGTCACCAAGGGCGTGACCGGCGCGGTGGGCTCGACGACGCAGACGGCGGGGCAGACCTTGGGCGCGTTGACGGGTGGATCCACTGGCAGCACGGGGTCGGTCACCAACGGTGTCGGAGGGACCGTCGGCGGCACGACGGGCGGATTGACCAACGGCGTGACGAACCCCACGAGCGGCGTCACGAACGGCGTCACCAACGCGGTCGGGGGAGCGACTTCGACGACGCTGCCGAGCCTTGGCGGACTCGGCGCCCTCCCGAAGAGCGTGGCGACCACGGCGAGCACCGTGGCCTCCACCGCCGCGACCACGACCGCGACCACGACCGCGACCGCTCAGTCGGTGGGGAGTGCGCTCTCCGGCCTCGCTCGAGCGGTCTCGCCACCGCCGTCCGCGACGCAGACCGTCACCACGCTCCTGACTGCGGTGTCGTCGGCGAAGGCGGCCGTCCCGACCAAGACGGCCGCACCCGTGGCGGCGCTCGTTTCGAAGACCGTCACGCCCGTGACGGCGACGACG
The DNA here is from genome assembly GCA_035294855.1 of Acidimicrobiales bacterium. Classification (GTDB taxonomy): domain Bacteria; phylum Actinomycetota; class Acidimicrobiia; order Acidimicrobiales; family UBA8190; genus DATGKD01. The sequence continues at coordinate 173 of DATGKD010000059.1, read as the reverse complement.
TCGCGCTCGGCACCGTCCTCGACGTCGACGACGCGCTCGATCACGCTGGTGGCCGCCCGAGTCACCAAGACCGCGTCCGGGGCGGCGACGGCGGCGCCGCCACCGGCGACGCCACCGGCGACGGCGTCACCCAACAAGACCCCCAGCGGGTCGGGGGGCACCGCGGCGGGCTC